>NZ_HG942045.1 GCF_000612665.1 Neobacillus dielmonensis | reverse complement strand
GCTCCCCGGCACGCCCGCGGTTCGCTGAGCGACTGGAGCGGAAATCAACAGCCAAATTTAACAGAGCCTTTATTTTAATAAGGAGTTTTATGACAGGTAATTTTTAAAAAATCACGTATAAGCTTATGGGTTATGGAAATAATGTAATTAACAACATCAATTCGAGGATGTTGTTGCCAACCGCGGAGAAGACTTACGTTTCCCCATAAGTTCTTCCTCCGGTTTCTCCTCTCCCTTTGCCTTCTATCCTTTATGAGGATTTGGAAGGGCCCTGCAGAATATCTCTGCAGGGTTTTTTTTATTGAATAATGCCAATAATAATAGGCTATGTTAAACGATAATTAATTTATTTAACTTTGTTGATTGGAGCGGAAGGTTCGAAGACTCCTGCGGGAGTACGGAGCAGGGGAGACCCCGCATGCGCGGTACTCGCCGAGGAGCCTCACCGCAACGCCCTAAGGTCCGTAAAGCGCCTGGAGCGCAAATC
>NZ_HG942044.1:13434-108371 GCF_000612665.1 Neobacillus dielmonensis | reverse complement strand
GAGCGCAAATCAACAGCCCCCATTAAAAGAGCAAAAAAAGACTGTCGGCAAATCCGAATTTCTTCGGATTTGTCGACAGTCTGAGGTGAGGAGAGTTCCTCACCTTTTTATATGCCCATTTTATAATCGTATTCTTTCGCCTTGTCGGGTGCTGAGTTTTCATATTCCATCTTAAGAAATGGTTTATAGGAAGGTTCTACCTTTTTTACAAAAGAAAAGTTATTTAGCTTTTCTATAATTCCTTCTATATCATCCTGATTACAATATAAAACAACATATTTTAGCTTTTTCGAAACATAATGTACATTTCCAAACCGCCGAAGCATTTTGGCTTGTTTTAATGAATAAAGCCAAACAACTAATCCTTGTCTCTGAATAAACATACCTTTTCCCCTTAACCATCATATAGAATAAAGGATATCATAACAAAACAATAATTTTCAATTTATTCTAATAAAAATTCAGTACTTAAGCTAAATTTTTATTAGAATATATAGTAATCAAGCTCTGTTTTTTTGTTATGCACTGCACCCGCAGCTTCCACCGCTGCCGCAGCCGCTGCCATGACCAGTGTCAAAGAACGGGCTGCCTGTAGGTACTTTAATATGTTCAGAAACCGCTCCTCCAACCAGTATACTGACTTCATCCAAAAGACGTTGCAGGTCATTCTCTGCCAATTTAAATTCGGCAACATACGGATCCAGGTCCATTTCTCGTTTATATTCACGAATCTTCAACATGACCCGTTTATAATCTGGATGGTATTTCCCAAATCTTTGAACCTCCTCGTAAAGCTCTTTCATCTTTACAAATTGGTTAATCTTCCTTTGCGATTCAGAATTGTTCTGCATTCTATATAAACATTTGCGATATTGGTCCACAAGATCTGATTCTAGTATCATCTTTGCTAATTGTTCTGCGTTTTCCAACAATTGAACTCGTTCTAATGTAGCAAGCATAAACGCCCACCTCCAATGTTATTTTACCATGAAAATAGGAGAAAGCGAAAGTTTGCTTTATTAGGGATTATTACCATCATCAGTTAGTCATCTCTAATAGACCTTGGAAACCTTCCCGGAGTTATTATTGATACCCATAAAAAAAAGGCCGCAACATTAAGGTTGTGTGCCATTTTTCATTGCCTGAAACATAGAATACATCATGGAAGCCATTACGACCCCATTTGAAAATTTTTCGACTTGATCAGGAATTGTCTTTTTATAATAATGAAGTGATGCAATTTCAAAAGATTGTAAGTCGTATGGGTTTCTTGTCAGTTTCCGATACCAATGCGGCTGTTCCCGTAAAAACTTTTTCAAGTCCTTTTGTCGCTCAATATACTCGAGTATATCTCTTCTCATTCAATAAACCACCTTAATCTTGTCTAAATGAAAATGGATGCTTAGGTCCCTCTGGTGGATTGACCTGCCCTGGTCCCGGTGGAGTGGTTCCCTGAAATTGCGAAATCAGCCCCTGTATTGCACCAAGCGCCTGGCTTATATTGGCAAGATGGGCCTGCATTTGATTTGGGTCCATTTTTTTTGCCATACCAAGAATATTAGATAAAAAATCACCCTTTGTGCCTGAAGTTTCCGCTTTACTTTCTTCTGAGGAGGATGTGGTACCGACTGATTCCCATCGTTTGTCTTCTTCACCTAATAAGTACCAATCCTCATATAATTCCTGCCAAGTGGCTTTCCCCTTTCTGACCTCTTGTATAAGTTTTGGGTTATTTTTCACAAACTCTTTAAATTTTAAGACGGAAGGGTGCAATTTTTTTTGCGTCATCTTTCTCACCTCTGCCCATAGTGATCCCACTGTTACAATATGAAAAAAAATCAAAAGTGTGAAATCTTCTAAAGAAGCCAATATTTTATTAAAACGGATTTAAATGGTAAGATATCTATTAGAAAAGTATTTGAAAGAGGTTAGTTAAATGAAGGATGAATTACGACAGCTATTGGAAACATGCATGGAAAATGGGACTGAACTCGATCTAAAAGCTATTAAATTCTTGTTAGAAGGCGTGCAAAACAAAATCAGTAAACATAGAGATGTTTATATTGCTGATCTTCTACATATGGAAAGCCATATCGATAAGGACAGTTGTGAAATCACTATACCGGTAAATCCTGTCCTAAATAATAATTTAAAAATTGTCCATGGTGGAATTACAGCCACCTTACTTGATACCGTTATGGGTTCGTTAGCCAATTATCAACTTCCAGAAGGCTATGGAGCGGTTACCAATCAACTTAATATTCACTATATTGCTCCCGGCGGCGGAGATTTTCTGAATGGCAAAGCCAAAATAATCCACAGAGGGACAAAAACCATGGTCGTGGAAGGCGATGTTTTTCGCAGTGATGGGAAAAAAATCGCCCATGCAACTGGAACCTTTTTCGTCGTTACTAAATAGCATGAAAAAAAACGACTGTTTCATGGGGAACCTCATGAAACAGCCGTTTATTCTCCTTTTTGGATAAAGTTTTGTGTATAATATTTTTTAAATACTCCAACACCCAAGTGTGTAAAATCTTTGTTTAACAAAGTTTCCCTATGACCTTTACTGTTTAGCCAACCTTCTACCGAGGCTGGACCATCCGTATAATTGGCAGCAATATTTTCACCTGCAGTTTGGTAGTCCACCTTTTCCTTATTTAACCGATCGTTTAGGCTACCAAACTTTTTTGAGGTATGGGAAAAATCATTGTTTTCAGCCATATCTTGGCTATGACCATATGCAACTGCTGCTGTTGTTTCATCCCATTTTACAGGTTTTACATTGTAACGTACCCTCAGAACATTGGTAATATCAAAAATTTCCTGTTCGGCCCCTATCTCTATCTCCTGCCATGATTCTTCACTTGGTGCTTGAGCTTCAATTAAATCCCCACTGTAAACAAGTTCATATGGGCGCTGCTTGATTAAAGTCTCGGCATCTAAAAACCGAACACCGGAGAGGCTCCCGGTAAATTTATCGATGTAAAGCTGGACGTATACGTTGCCTAATTGTACTATAGGCCGTAAATTAAGATCCGTATCATTGAGTTCAAACCGATAGGTATTCCCATTTAATTCAATATTTAAATTAGTATCAATATATTGTGTATTAAATATCTCTTCAACAGACTGTCCAATTTCAAAGGGAGCTACGTCCAAATTTTCCCCAATGGCATACAGGGTGACCACCTTGTTATTGGCAATCCCCACTTGCATATATCGTTTATAGTCCAAGTTATAGATATACCACTGGTAGCCATACATTGTTTCATCTATACGCTGTGGTGCTCCTAACTCTTTTTCAACCTCAGACAAATCTTTTCCAATTAATAATGACACCCCCTGTTTAGGGCGTTCAGAAACAGGTTTACTAGAAGTGTTATCATCAGGATGGTTTACCGTTGACTGGTCCATTTCTGCAAGATGATCTTCTTTAATCAGTACCTTATCCTGACTTTTATCCATAATTCCTGTGTAAAACCAGATCGTCAAAATAACAGCTGCAAGTATCAATATTCTAAATAATGCTTTCAGAGGCCTGCCCACCCTCTCTATTTCTCATACTATCATTATATTACATAATAAAAATAATTATATCATTTAAAAGTTAATAAGTAATAATGAATGTGTTAAATGTGTGTAAACATTCTATTCTAATAAATAAAACAGGTACAAATAGCACCTGTTAATAACAAAACCCTATTCATTTCACGATAATTTAGTTTACAGATAGCTTCGGGCAAAAACCTTCTCCCTAATTAAATGTGATGTTCGGAAATTTGTGTCAAAGCCTCTTTTGCTTGGTCATCCGTTAATTCCCTTATTGCAAAGTCGCCAAGTGAAACCATACCAATTAATTTTCCATCTTCAACAACAGGTATCCTACGTATTTGGTGCTCTGACATTAGTTTTATGGCCTCTCTGCTTGTTGCTTCTGGTGAGATAGTGATAAGCTTATCGCTCATTACCTTTTCTACTTTTGTAGAACCAGGATTTTTTTCCGCTACCCCTCTAATCACAATATCACGGTCCGTGATCATTCCGACAAGCCGCTCATTATCAACAATAGGAATAGCACCTACATTATATTCTTTCATTTTGACAGCAACTTCGTAAACGTTATCCAACAATGTACAGCACTCAATGTCATCTGTCATAATATCACGGATTTTTTCCATTGTTTCGCCTCCACTATTTTTCCTGTTTACCCATAGGCTTCCCAAACCTATTTGTTTTATTCGATATATCTACTGATTGCAAGTTGATTCATTTTCATCTATTATTAAATTGATGTTAACTAATAAACACAGGGGTATGGCTTGTTTTAGGAGGGAATGTAAAATGAGATTCGAAAACACAGGAATTGAGAACCTAAAAACGGACCTTAATCGATTAGATGATGTAATGAGCAATCATGGAATGGTTCGTGCTGGTCAGTGGGATTATGAGCGCGTTACATACGATCGTAAGTTTGAATTAAGAGAAGGGGTATTTTATCTCCGCATTCAAGGATATGCAGTTGAAGGCGATGTCGATACCTTCAAAGCAATTATTCAATTGATGACACCGTTATTGGGTAAACATTACTATCCCCACGGTGTAGAGTATGGTGAGGGAGAAAACTTTCCTTCTTCCCTTGTCAACCAATGCAAAAAGATTGTTGAAGATGTGAAAAACGAACTTAGTTCAATAGCTCTATAAAGCAAAAAGACGCATGACTTCATCATGCGTCTTTTACTTTCAGTTAAAATCCTAATATTGCTTTGATTAACGACGTGGTTTCTCCCCCATGATAAAAGACATATAATAATAAGTAGACGGCTACTCCTGTTATAGCTGTGAAAAACCAAACAATACTCGTAATTGGGCCAAGTTTGCGATGGAATGAAAATCTATTTTTATAACCAGTGTATAGGGATATTATCCCCAGTACTGCCCCAACAGTTGCTAAGGTAATATGAAAAACCAAAAATACCGTATAATAAATTTTTATTGAATCAGGACCACCAAACGATGTATTTCCAATAAAAATCGTTCTTGCCGCATAAATAATGAAAAAGATTAGCGCAAAAATTGCGGCTAAAATCATTGTTTTTTTATGCGAGTCTTTTTTTCCTTGCCTAATTTTTCCCCAGCCAATGGCAACCGTTATTCCGCTTAATACAATAAATGAGGTACTTATCGTTGGTAAAACTGGTATGGAATCCATTTGATTTCCTCTCTTTACATATATTCTAAAATAATTTTAATGTAGTTTACCTTGTTTTTCAATTAAGACATGTTAAGCAACATACATTTACCTTAACTAGCAAGCGGACGGTGACATAATAGTCAAAAAAAAAACTCCCTTAGACAGGGAGACTAATCAATTGGTCTTGGATTTACAGGCTGTTTTAGGAGATGTTCAGACTCTTCCTGATCCTTCCGGTACCATTCAAAAAATACTTTAGCTAGAATAACGGAATATATGACTTCTTGAATGATTTTCATTACTGTACCGCCAAGACGTTGATCATAAAGAAGCGGCATGGAGCTAAACATCTCGGGACCGCTTAAATTTAAATTAGCAAAAGCTGCAGTGCCTACACATAAACTCATCACTTTTCCCCATACAGTTGGGTCACTATAAGTTGCATAGAGTGGATTATCCGCAAAGATAATCAAAGCACACGAAGGTGTTATTAGAATTCCATTTATAAAGATATAGGCTACCTTCTTTATGCCGCTCAAATCATGCTTCCTAGGCAGAGGCGGTACTAACAACCACCACAACCATATGGCAGCAATAAATAAGAGTATTTGATACCCACCATGATAAAACCGATTCTGCATCACATTATCAAAAATAATGGGAATATGATAAAACGAAAAAAGTCCATTAAACGTGACTACAGCTACAACCGGTTTTGTGAATAGCTTAAAGCAAGCATCAACCGGTTTTATGCTTAAAAAGCCTCGCCATAGCCAAGGAGGAACCGACATGATAAATATAGGCGGAACTAAAAATACCAATAACACCATTGTAATAGCATGGACATAAAACATTAAATGTCCCATTAAATCAAGTGGTGATCCTTTTATGGCATAAATTAATACCATCGACGTCAAGAACAATCCAGCCTGCTGTTTGGTTAAAGGCTCACTATTTTGGAACCTTGTCCTGTACTTAACAGTCAATAAAAAATAGCCAATCGTAAGGGCTATTAGGACCAGTAAAAAGTATGGGCTCCAAAGTGCTTTGAAACTAAAAATGTCAAATATAAGCACAGAATTTCACCTCATTATATTAGGAAGAATCCATATGTTTATTATATCCTTGCCAACAGGGATAATCAAAGAAATGAACTCTGCTAAGTAAAAATCAAAGGCTGTCTTGAAGAGGATTTACCTCTTTAAGACAGCCTTTTTTTACCACCAAATGATTGTCATAAATGTCAAAATAGTTATCAATCCGACAAGTAAACCTGAATATAGGAATAATGAAGGAGCTTCGTGACCTTTATGACTCATATGCATGAAGTAATACAGCTGAAAAACAACTTGCACGACTGCTAATAGAATTATAAAAGGGACAGTAAACCAAGCGGATCCCTTCATAGCAACAGCACCAAATGCCACTAATGTCAGGAAAATCATCAATGAGAATGATACAACCTGATAACGCATTTCTTCAGCACTTTTGCGGCGGCGATACTCGTGATCAACTCTTGGATTCCCTGAATTTGTTTGTTGATTTGCCATCAGATCATCCCACCATTCCCATTAAATATACTACAGAAAAGATAAACACCCAAACAACGTCGATAAAGTGCCAATACAAACTGAAAACATAAAATTTTGGAGCGTTATAAAGGTTTAATCCGCGTTTTGCGTTGCGAATCATCAACGTTAAACACCACATCAAACCGAAGGCAACGTGTCCTCCATGAAATCCAACAAGTGTATAAAAGGCAGAACCGAATGCGCTGCTGGTAAATTTATGTCCCTCGTGAACATAGTTGGTAAACTCATATACCTCTGATCCAAGGAATGCTGCTCCTAATAAAGCAGTAATTCCAAACCATAGCATCATTTTCTTAAAGTTAAAGTTTTTCATCTGATAAATGGCGTAAACGCTTGTTAAAGAGCTTGTCAATAACAGCATTGTGGCCACAAAGGTTAATGGTAATTCAAATAGATCCTTAGCCAAAGGCATACTCGAATCAGGAACTTTATCCTTTAAGGCAAGATATGTGGCGAAGAGAGAGGAGAAAAGCACCGTCTCTCCCCCTAAGAATAACCAAAAACCAGTAAATTTATTTTTTGCTTCAAGGGTGGATCTCTCCGGCTCTGCAGGCCATGATTCATACGTTAATTTTTCTTCAGCGTGCATTATGCCTTAACCCCCTTATCATTATCGTCCATTAATTCTTCCTTATGGATATGGAATCCATGGTCGTCTTTCACAGAACGTACCAGCATTGAACCGAAAGTAACTAATAATCCAATCACGATTACTGGGATTGCCCAAGAATGTTCGCCATTGTACAAGGCTCCAAAAGCAGCAATGAAAAGACCGAATGCGATAACAAAAGGTAAGAAGGATGCATTTGGCATGTGAATGTCACCAAGCGGTTCAGCAGGTGTCATACCTTTCTTGCCTTCCATTTTCTCAATCCAAAAAGCGTCTAAGCCGCGAACTAGCGGAAGCTGTTTGAAGTTATAGAATGGCGGTGGTGAAGGAATTGCCCATTCAAGCGTACGTCCGTCACCCCAAGGGTCATCGCCAACTTTAACATTTTTAACAGAAGTTACTACTACGTTAATCAACAATACAATTACACCTAGTGACATAAACAGGGCCCCAATAGAGCTGATCATATTGGCTGTATCAAAGCCTTGTCCTGGAAGGTAAGTAAATACACGACGTGGCATTCCCCAAAGTCCTAGGAAGTGCTGAATAAAGAATGTCATGTGGAAACCGATAAAGAAAAGCCAGAAGGTAAGCTTCCCAAGGGTTTCATTTAACATCGTACCAAATATTTTTGGCCACCAATACTGAACACCTGCAAAGATCGAGAATACAACACCACCGACTATAACATAGTGGAAGTGAGCAACAACGAAGTACGTATCATGGTACTGATAGTCAGCTGCAGCTGCTGCCAGCATAACCCCAGTTACCCCACCCATTATGAAAGATGGAATAAACGCAAATGCCCAGTGCATAGGAGCTGTAAATTTAACACTTCCGCCCCACATGGTAAACAACCAGTTGAAAATTTTAATACCAGTAGGTACACCAATAGCCATGGTTGCAACGGCAAAAATAGCATTAGCTACAGGACCCAATCCCGTTGTAAACATATGGTGAGCCCAAACCATGAAGCCCAAGAAACCGATTAATACAGTTGCAAATACCATGGATGAGTATCCAAATAAACGTTTTCTCGAGAACGTAGAGAATATTTCCGAGAAAATACCGAAAGCCGGCAGTACTAGGATATATACCTCAGGGTGACCGAATATCCAGAATAAATGTTCCCAAATAACTGTGTTACCACCATTGGCTACAACAAAGAAATTAGAACCAAACATACGGTCAAACATCATTAATACAAGACCAACAGTTAGTGGTGGGAATGCGAATAAGATTAACGCAGATGCAACAAAAGTTGTCCATGTAAACAACGGCATTCTCATGTAAGTCATTCCAGGTGCACGCATATTGATAATCGTAACGAGGAAGTTAATACCACCAATTAATGTTCCAAGACCTGATATCTGTAAACCTAATACGTAAAAATCAATTCCATGTCCTTTTGAGTGAATCGCAAGAGATGCATAAGATGTCCATCCAGCGTCAGGCGCGCCCCCCATAAACCAAGAAAGGTTCAGGAACACTCCACCGAAGAAGAATAGCCAAAATCCAAGTGCATTTAAAAATGGAAAGGCAACGTCACGTGCGCCAATTTGCAATGGCATAACTGCATTCATAAAGCCAAACAGGATTGGCATAGCAGCCAAGAAAATCATAGTTGTTCCATGCATTGTGATGATTTCATTAAAAGCTCCGGCACTGACAAAATCATTATTAGGCACCGCAAGCTGAATGCGGATAAATACTGCTTCTAGTCCTCCGACTAAAAAAAACAGTCCGCCTGCCAATAGATAGAGGATGGCGATTTTTTTATGGTCAACAGTTGTTAAAAAGTCCCATACAGTCGCACCAAACCCCTTTTTTTGAGCATAGGTACTCACAATTTTACCTCCCTTTTAACCAATTCCCTTTATTGCTGAACCTTTAACCCCATCAAATATTCTGCCAAGGCATCAAGCTGATCTTCCGACATTTTCGGATATTTATTAGTCATCATATTACCTGGTTTATATTTTTCTGGATCACGAATCCAATTTTTCAAATCTTCCTTATTATGATCAAGGACGCCAGCGACACGAGAACGATCACCAAAGTTTGTTAAGTTTGGAGCCATTCTGGCTGTATCAGGCATTTGATTCGAAGGTGTTACAGCATGACAACCAATACAGCTATTATTAAATATTTCTTGTCCCTCTGCAGCTAAATCGGTTTGTGCTTTTTGCGGTTTTTTTACATCCTTCATGGATTTAACCCAAGAATCGAAATCGTCGCGGCTGAGTGCTTTTACTTTAAAGTCCATTAACGCATGGGACGGACCGCAGAGTTCAGCACATTTACCGTAGAAAAGCCCCCCTGCATCATTTGCTCTCTTCGAGTCAAACTCAAGCCAGAACTTGTTTTCATTATCGGTATTCGTGTCCATTTTTCCGCCAACAGCCGGTATCCAGAACGAGTGTTTTACGTCTAATGATTTTAGGTTAAAATAAACCTTTTCATCGGTTGGAACCACCAATTCTTGGCTAGTGACAATTTTTTGATTAGGATATTCAAAATCCCACCAATATAAATGAGAACGGACATTGATCACTAATGCTTTGCTATTTTTCTTGTCCATTTGGTCAACATTTGCAAGTTTAAATGTTGCAGCAACTGTCGGTACAGCAAGAATTAACAGTAATAGAATAGGAATAACTGTCCAAATAATTTCCAGCTTGTGGCTTCCTTCTACTTGTTTTGGAATTGTATCATCTTTTCTTCTAAAACGGAAAAAGACTGTTACGAAGATAATGACAACCACAAGGATTACTCCAACCATAATGAAGGTACTTAGCTTCATTAAATCGTATTGCGTGTCTGCAACTTCACCGGCAGGCTTCAACGCGGAAAGGTACGGTTCGCCACATCCGGAGAGTACTAGCGTTAAAATCGCAAGAAATGAGATCAAACGCCATTTTGCAAGCCTTTTCATGCTTAATCAAACCCCTCTTTCGCTTTTAAATTCAAATTATTGATTAATCAAAGATGTATGTAGAATAATTCTTTCACATGACAGCCAGAGGCGAGCATCCTTATTTGCTGAAGCCCCTCTGGTTGTATGCATTGATGTAAAACACATGCGTTAGGCAGACAAACCTAAATTAATGTAACAATGACCATTGCAGTAAAAATAATGGTTAAGTATTGCAATGAATAAACAAACATTAGCTTTGCCCACTTAATATCATCTTTGATTTTATATCCATAAATCCCTAATACCAGCCAGCCGATATTTAAAACGCTGGCCAGAATTAGAAATGGGATTCCTAATTTCGTTAAAAGAAACGGTATTGGCAGCAACAAAGCTACCCAAATCAATATGTGGATTTTGGTGGTTCTAAATCCTTTTACAACAGGAAGCATTGGGATTCCTGCTGCCTTGTATTCTTTCACCCTGCGCATTGCTAATGCATAAAAATGCGGCGGCTGCCAAACAAACATTAGCACAAACAAGGACCAAGCCATAATATCTAAATTGCCATCAATTGCTGCCCATCCAATTAGCGGTGGAACTGCGCCAGAGATGCTGCCAATAATAGTATTGGACACTAATTGGCGTTTTGACCACATCGTATAAAGAACTACATAACTAAAAACCCCAAGCAGTCCAATCACTGTTGCAGTTACAGTTGTAAAGGATAAAAGTAGTGTACCTAATCCGATGAGAAGAATACCAAGCACTAGTACTTTACCAGGCACTATTTTCCCTGTTACTGTAGGTCTAGTCTTCGTTCGCTCCATTAGATGGTCGATATCGCGGTCAATATAATTATTAATTGCACATGATCCACCTATTATCAGTGATGAACCTACCACAGCAAAAAACACAATATCTAAATGATCAAGAAAGCTTTGACCAGAAAAGTGAAGGGCAAGCCAAAGCCCTGTAAACGTAGTTATCAGATTAGAATTTACGATACCAATTTTAATAAGTGCCATAAAATCTTTCCACACCGAAGTCTTTGCCCCCGATGCAATACCTGCCGCATCACTTTCTATGGCCGCATCTCCGTAAACCTTTGAGTTGGACATTTTCTTTCCTCCTAATTCCTAATAGCGTTTTTCCGCTAAACCATAGGATATCATAGTTGGTTTCTTCGTTCACTTCTGTTTTAAGAAGATACTGGAAAGAAATTACTTTTATTTCAATAAACAAACATGTATACACTGTTTTCAAAATAACTTTCTCTGTATATTAAATCACACTTTTTGAAGTTTTTGTGAACTTTTTTTGAATAATTTTTGACTATTTTGTGACCTTCATAGTTCAATTGCTATTATACAGTATTTTTAAACATTACGTTAGTCCAAGTATACTCAAATCATATAAAATCATAATATTTCTCACAGTGTGAAGGAAATAAAAAATGGAACTTGTTTTATTTTCTTCGTAACTGAATGTCCGACATAAGTTCCCAATTTATTTCTTTAGTATACAAGTTTTTATGTTTTCCACTATAATAATAGTATAAAATAGAAATTATCCAAAATGCTCAATTCTTAAAAAAGAAAACTCGCCCTTAGGCAGTCCCAGTCGGTCCAAAACAGAAAGAAATTTATTTTGGAAGATATATAAAAAATCCAGAACAAGTTTAAAAATTATTCTTCAATACAATACGAAATTCTGTTCTTTTTTTACAGAATTCGATATGATAAATAAGGTACTTTTTAATCTTTCTGTTTTCTTATTCATTATACTGTCATAAAAAAACTTTGACAAATTATTGAACTTTTAAGAGGTGAATATTTTTTGCGACGCTCTTTAAAATGGCTAGCGGTTGCCACTACCATCGGAATGGTTTTCATTTTACTAGGTGGGGCATTAGTGACTAAAACCGGATCTGGTATGGGATGCGGCAGGTCATGGCCCTTATGCAATGGCGAATTTGTTCCAACTGATATTACCGGTGAATTAATTATCGAGCTTGCCCACCGTCTAGTATCAGGTGCTGTTGGAATTATGGTATTAATTTTATCCGTATGGTCATGGAGGGCAATTGGACATATTCGGGAAACCAAGTTTTTATCTTTTTTATCTTTGTTTTTCTTATTGCTGCAAGGGCTCATTGGAGCAGCAGCTGTAGTTTGGGGACAATCGGGTTTTGTGTTGGCCTTGCATTTTGGAATCTCGCTTATTTCATTTGCTGCTGTATTCCTACTAACACTACTTATTTTTGAAGTAGATAAAAAATTTGAAGCAGACAAATTATTGATTGATAAGCGGATGGGACGTCATATATTAGGTATATCCATCTATAGTTACATTGTCATCTATACAGGAGCTTTGGTCAGGCATACGAAATCAAGTCTTGCTTGCCGTGATTGGCCTCTTTGTTTGAACGATGCACCCCAACTTCCCAGTAACCTGTATGAATGGGTTCAAATGGGGCATCGAACTGCAGCTGGACTAATATTTATCTGGATTGCCTATATTACTTATTTAGCCATTCGATACTACAAAGGTCAGAAAGTCATTTATTGGGGCTGGATTATTTCACTCATCCTTGTTACCTTGCAGGTAATTGCAGGAGCCATGATTATCTTTACTCGGTTAAATCTTTACATTGCGCTGTTACATGCGTTATTTATTACCTGCTTATTTGGAATTTTAAGCTACTTTATTTTACTTTGGACAAGATCAAGAAAGAATTATCATAAAATCCAGGACAAGCAGGGCACTGTAGTTCAATAGATATTAAAAAAGTTGCCGATTATGCCGGCAACTTTTTTCCTTTTAAGACTTAACCAACTCAATTAGCAGGTCACCCGTTTGGATGGCATCTCCACTTAAAACATAGATTTCTTTGACTGTTCCAGAAAAGGGTGCTTGGACGGTGGTTTCCATTTTCATCGCTTCTGTTATCATTAAATGGTCCCCTTGCTCCACCTTTTCTCCTTTTTCAATCAATACCTTAACCACAGTTCCAGGCATGGAAGCAGCAATATGACTTTCATTATTTGAATCTGCCTTTACCCTCGCAGCTGAAGTTGCTTTGATACTTTCATCCTTAATCACTACCTCACGAGGCTGGCCATTTAACTCAAAGTAAACAATCCTAGTGCCATCCGACTGCGGCTGACCGATTGAAACGAGCTTAACAATCAGTGTTTTTCCAGTTTCGATTTCGATTTTTACCTCTTCTCCTAATCGCAGTCCATAAAGGAATGTTGGCGTATCCATCACTGACAAATCTCCAAAGGCTTCTACTGTTTTAATATAATCAAGAAACACTTTTGGATACAGTGCATAGGAAATGAGTTCAAAAGACGTTGCCTGACGGCCCAATTTTACAAACAATTCTTCCTTCAAACTATCGAAATCAACTGGTTCTAACAGTTCCCCCGGCCGGCATTCTAAAGGCTGTTTCCCTTTTAGAATAACTTTTTGCAGTTCCTCCGGGAATCCACCGTAAGGCTGTCCAAGATAGCCTTGGAATAATTCTACAACAGAGTCTGGGAAATCCAGCGAATGCCCTTTAATTAAAACATCCTCTTCAGTCAAATTATTTTGGACCATAAACAGGGCCATATCACCGACTACCTTGGATGAAGGTGTTACTTTGACAATATCACCAAACATTAGATTTACTCTAGCGTACATATGCTTTACTTGTTCCCAACGGTCGCCTAATCCAACCGCTTTAGCCTGCTGCTGCAGATTACTATATTGCCCTCCTGGCATTTCATGCTGGTATACTTCGGTATGTGGAGACATCATACCTGACTCAAAATCATGATAATACTTTCGTACATCCTCCCAATAGGACGAAAGTGCTTCAAGGGACTCTATGTGAACATTAGGTTTGCGCTTTCCGCCTTCAAGCGCATAGTATAAAGAATTGCAGCTTGGCTGCGATGTTAGCCCTGCCATCGAACTCAAGGCAGTATCTACAATGTCCACTCCTGCTTCAATCGCTCTTGCATAGGTAAGCAGTCCGTTGCCGCTTGTATCATGCGTATGCAAGTGAATAGGGATATCGACAGTTTCCTTTAATTCTGATATTAGCCGATATGCCGCCTCCGGTTTCAACAAGCCTGCCATATCCTTGATTGCAAGAATATGCGCACCTTGTTGTTCTAGTTCCTTTGCTAAACTTTTATAATATTCCAGGTTATACTTACTTCGAGATTCATCTAAAATATCACCTGTATAGCAGATTGCCGTCTCTGCAATTTTCCCCGTTTGTCTAACGGCATCAATAGCCGTCTCCATCCCCTTTACCCAGTTAAGACTATCGAATATACGAAAAACGTCAATTCCCGCTGCAGCTGACTGATTGACAAATTCCCTTATTACATTATCGGGATAATTTTTGTAGCCCACCGCATTTGCGCCTCGTAATAGCATCTGGAAAAGGATATTTGGAATTCTTTCTCGTAAGATTAGCAGTCGTTCCCATGGATCTTCTTTTAGGAAGCGATACGCTGTATCAAACGTTGCTCCTCCCCACATTTCAAATGAAAATAACTCTGGAAGTAATTTTGCAGTGGGTTCAGCAATGTGAGCTATATCAATCGTTCTCATTCGTGTAGCTAGCAAAGATTGATGCGCATCTCTGAATGTCGTATCGGTCAATAATACTTGTTTTTGGTTTTTCACCCAATTCACTAATTCATCAGCACCATATTGATCCAGAATCTGCTTTGTCCCCGGTTTGTAAGGGGCATCATAAGCGATCTTCGGAACTTTAGGATTTGGAAACACTGGTCTTTTCCTTTTTTCAATACCTGGAAAACCATTCACTGTCACGGTTCCAATATAATTAAGCAGCTTTGTTCCCCTGTCTTTACTTGCTGGGAAAATAAATAACTCGGGTGTCGTATCAATGAACGAAGTATCGTACTCACCATTCAGGAATTTTTCATGTTTTACCACATTTTCAAGGAAAGGTATATTGGTTTTTATGCCCCTGATTCTAAATTCTTGTAAGTTACGGACCATTTTTGCGGCAGCATGTTCAAAGGTGAGGGCCCATGTCGTCAGTTTTACAAGCAAGGAGTCATAATAAGGGGTAATGACCGCTCCCACAAAACTGTTACCTGCATCAAGCCGTACACCAAATCCACCTCCAGAACGATAGGCTGCGATTCTTCCCGTGTCCGGCATAAAATTATTTAATGGGTCCTCTGTTGTAACACGGGACTGAATGGCAAATCCGTTTAATTGAATTTTGTCCTGTTGGGGTATTCCCACAATCGGACCGTGGAGTTCATGACCCTCCGAAACCAAAATTTGAGTTTGGACAATATCAATTCCCGTTACCATTTCAGTAACCGTATGTTCAACCTGAACACGGGGATTCACTTCAATAAAATAGAAGTTATCTCCGGAGACAAGAAACTCAACCGTACCCGCATTGAGGTAATTGACATGACTCATCAGTTTAACTGCTGCATCGCAAATCTGCTTGCGCAATTCATGGGAAATGGCTGTACTTGGGGCGACCTCCACTACTTTTTGATGGCGCCTTTGAACCGAACAATCGCGGTCATACAAATGGACAATGTTGCCATGCTTGTCGCCAATGATTTGGACCTCGATATGCTTTGGCTTTTCAATCAATTTCTCAAGATACACTTCGTCATTCCCGAAAGCTGCTTTTGCTTCCGATTTTGCTCGGTCAAAAGCCTCACTGACTTCTGCCCTGCTGTTGACAATTCTCATTCCCCGGCCCCCGCCGCCAAGAGCTGCCTTAATGATAATAGGAAATTCATGTTTTTCCCCAAATTCAATAACCTGCTCAATGCTGTCCACTGGGCCATCACTGCCGGGAATAACCGGAATGTCAGCAAGCTCTGCCTGGTGTCTCGCTTTTACCTTATCGCCAAACATATCTAAATGCTTAGATTTCGGCCCAATAAAAATGATGCCTTCATCTTCACAACGTTTTGCAAAGTGAATATTTTCCGAAAGAAATCCATACCCTGGGTGGATGGCATCTGCTCCGCTCCTCTTGGCAATGGCAATAATCCCATCAATATCCAAGTAAGCATCGATCGGCTTCTTCCCTTCCCCAACTAAGTAGGCTTCATCAGCTTTATATCGATGATATGAACCCGAATCCTCTTTCGAATAGATAGCAACAGTGCGAATATTCAGTTCCGTACAGGCGCGAAAGACCCTTATGGCAATTTCTCCCCTGTTTGCAACCAATACTTTGTTAATGTGTTTTGTCCCGATAATCCCCATTTTACAAAAATGCCTCCTACCGATTATTCTATAACTTTTATAATATCATACAAATTAGAATAATCAGTAAAGAAACAATCGAAAAAATATTCTGCAAAACAATTAATTCAGACGGTTAGCTCAAAATTAGGAGTTCCATCTTCCTTCCAAGAAATCACACGTGCCATTGTGTGTCGATTTGGATCTCAGAGCGGGTTTCCCTGAATATCCTGGTAATTGCGGGCGTGATAGATTAAGATATCCGTATTTTCATCCCCTGTAGTGGTAAAACTATTATGTCCTGGTCCAAATTCTTTCCTTTTCACATTGGTTTGCAAAACAGGCAGCTTTGACTTCGACCATGACTTAGGATTTAATAGATTCCTGTTTTCATCCGCCGTCAGCATTCCCATACAGTAGTTTGCATCCGTTGCGCTGGCGGAATAGGTTAGAAATATTCTGCCGTTCCTTTTTAAAACAGCCGGTCCCTCATTGACCCAAAAGCCAGCTTTTTCCCACCCGAATTCAGGTGTTGTGATCATCACTTGTGGTCCCTCGATTGTCCAGGGGTTTGCCATTTTAGCAATATAGAGGTTGGTACTCCCCTCTATATTTGGGTCCTTTTGTGCCCAGACATAGTACCGGGTTCCTTTTTGTTCAAAGGTTGTAGCATCAAGCGAAAAAGACTCCCATTCCGTTAGTACTTGGCCTTTTTCTATCCAAGAACCCACAAGAGGGTTTTCGGATTGATTTTCGAGCACATACATCCGATGGGCAAAAATCGCGTCCTTCCTCGCGGCCGCAAAGTAAATGTACCATTTACCATCAATATAATGGATTTCGGGAGCCCAAATATTGGCGCTCATGATGCCGCTATCATGCTGTCTCCAGACGACAACAGGATCAGCCTCGGCCAATCCCTCGATTGTATGTGACCTGCGTACTTCAATTCGGTCGTATCCCGGAACCAGTGCAGTAAAATAATAAAAGCCATCCGTATGCTTGTATACCCATGGGTCAGCACGCTGCTCGACAATGGGGTTTTTAAAAGAAACAAATTGTTTCATATTCTTTCACACTTCCTTTTTCCCATTCTCCACATGGGCCACTTTATTCCATCTTGGTGTCTCTACACTAGGGCAACCTTTATTTTTGAATTTTGCCCGATAACGGACAAGGCACCCGCAATGGGCACAGGTCGTCCCGTATTGCAAAGAGGGACAATTCCCGCATTGCTCCAATCTAAAAAAATAAATTTCGTCAGCAACCAACTTTGAGGGGTCATCTTGCTCTGCTTCTTGTATCATTTGATTGATTGCATCATCCGCCACGAGTACAGATTCAAGACAGCCCTTACAAAAACTTTTTTCTTCCACAAGTACCACCATCCCATTAGGATTCAAGGGCCAAGGTCACAACCGACATGGCTGGCAAGCAAACAGAAAGTGTAGCCTCTGTCATCTTTACACCATGAAATTCAACTGGTTTTACCACATCCGGCTGTTCAAAGGTATTATGGGCGTTCATGCTCCCTGCGGTTAAAACAGTACCTGATACGCTTGAATTAGTTCCATTTAGCCCGCGGAGTTCAATGCTTAGATCTGCTTTATTGAACGGATCAATATTGCATAAACTGATGTGAATTCTTCCTTTGTCACTTTTAGAGGCAGTTACACTAACTTGCGGCAACGCTTCCCCTTTATGCATATAGTTGCCGAATGATGCTTGGACAGCTATACGCTCTGCATCCTGATGGACTTTGTACATGTTAAACACATGATAGGTTGGGGTGAGGATCATTTTTTCCCCTTCTGTTAAAATCATCGCTTGCAGGACATTAACCGTCTGGGCGATATTGGCCATCTGCACACGGTCATTGTGGTTGTGGAAAATATGAAAATGCACCCCTGCCACCAGCGCGTCTCTTAACGTGTTTTGTTGATACAAAAAGCCTGGATTAGTTCCTTTTTCTACATTAAACCAGGTACCCCATTCATCCACAATCAGTCCAACTCTCTTTTGGGGGTCATATTGATCCATGATTTTCGAGTGTTTTGAGATAAGCTCCTCCATTCGGTAGGCCTTCTTCATAGTGATGAACCATTCATCCTCGGCAAAATCGATAGCAGAACCTTTATCTTGCCAATCGCCAGGGACGGTATAATAATGGACGCTGAGTCCATCCATCATACGCTCCGCATTTTTCATTAGGACTTCTGTCCAATTATAATCATCTGAATTGGCGCCACCCGCTATCTTATAAATTCTATTGCCTCCATAATTTCTAACATATGTTTGATAACGGCGATATAGGTCAGAGTAATACTCGGCTCGCATATTACCGCCGCAGCCCCAATTTTCATTTCCAACCCCAAAGTATGTCAGTTTCCAAGGCTTTTCTCTGCCATTTTCCCTGCGCCAATTGGCCATTGGCGATTCCCCGTCAAAGGTCATATACTCCACCCACTCAGACATCTCCTGAACAGTTCCGCTCCCAACGTTTCCGCAAATATAGGGTTCGCATCCCAGCAATTCGCATAAAAGCATAAATTCGTGGGTTCCAAAATGATTGTTTTCCACAACACCGCCCCAATGGGTGTTGACCATACGCTTGCGGTTTTCTTTTGGACCAACCCCATCCTTCCAATGGTACTCATCGGCAAAGCAGCCTCCCGGCCAGCGGAGAACCGGGATGTTTATTTCCTTTAATGCCTCCAATACATCGTTACGAATTCCCATCGTATTCGGAATCAGAGAATCTTCTCCTACCCAAATTCCTCCATAAATGCATCTGCCTAGATGTTCTGCAAAATGTCCATAGATATTCTTATTAATTTTCCCTTGCGTAATATCGGTGTTTATAATTACATTGTTCATTACAATTTACCTCCTTACCTTTTAACAAGTAATTGATTATTTTTTTCTACTATAGTTAAAAAAATGGGCCGCTCATTTGGTGAACGATTAGGTGAATGGATGGCTAATTTTAACTCCCCGGCAAAGGTTTTAAACAGCATGGCATGTCCGCCATCTTCATCTATCAATGGATTAGGTTCATGCAGCCACGGTCCATTTAATTGGCCAGAGCGGGACTTTGAGATGCCAACCGCATATCCATGTTTACTTTTGCTTGACCATAGCATGAGCAGTTCCCCATTTAGTGCCCGATAAAGGTAAGGACCGTCAGTAACAAAATCCGCTTCCCCTCTAACCGGCACCGTCCATCCCGCTTCAGAAGCCTGAAGCAATAGAATAGGCTTCCCAGAGGTGGCTTTTAAATCACAGGATAAACGCTGCGCCCAAATTTCACCGTCATGAACCTGAAGCCATTCCCGGCAATAGATCATCCAAGGCAGCTGTTGATCATCCAAAAACAAAGTTCCATCCAGGCATTCCCAGTCATGTGGAGTAACCGGGCCATCAGAATGCGGAGTGAATGGACCTAACGGGTTCTCGGAAATAAGTATTTGGGTTCCACGGGATTTCCCCTCTGCTTTAAAACTAGCAAACATATAGTAATTATTTTGGTAAAAATAAACCTCCGGTGCCCAAAAATGGTGATCCCCCCAAAAAACGGCAGATGGGCGGAACACTTCAAAAGGTCCTTCCCAGTTTTCCAGATCACCGCTTTTGTAGGCATCAAAGCCCACTGCATTCCCCTCCCACACATTTTGATCCGTTGTTCCGTACATGAAGTAGCTTCGGGATTCCTGATCCACAAGAATAAAGGGGTCGCGAATTCGAATGTCGTTATTGGTTAACATTTTTCAGTCTCCTATGAAAAAATAAATCTATAAGTTTAATTCAAATGGGGCATTTCGGTTACAAACCAAGACGTTGTCAACTAACTCCAATTTTGCCACCTGAATCGATGATCTTCTGGTTTTATAGGAAGGCTCGGCAGCATCCACCCTATCTGGATGTGTAAAATAAAAGATATAAGCGTTGTCACCTTTCACATGGACATCCGCGTGGAGGCCAATGGTACCATCATCTTCTCGGGTTCCCGGCTCATATAAGATGATGCCGTTCCTTGTCCAATCCTCACCATTACTGGATTGATAGACGCCTAGCCCTTTCCATTCATCAATAATCATCCAGTATCTATTCTTCCAATGAAACACATTCGGACCTTCATGCGGAAAACCGGTTATCACAGGACCCACCACTTCCCAGTGGTATAAGTCCTCACTGTCTGCGGCATAGGTATGGGAATGATTCGCTTCATCCTTATACCACATTCGCCAGGTGCCGCCCGGAAGTCTATGGATCGCCGCATCAATCACATATTCAGAGCTCAAATTCAAGATCGATTCATATTGCCAATCCCATAGATTTGTAGAGGTATAGTGGATAATTCCTCGCTTATGTCCTTTCCACTCATATGGCACACCTTGAATATAACTGACGTACATATGATACATGCCATCATGCCAAACAATTTCCGGAGCCCAGAACGTGTTTCTTCCTGGTTCAAAATTAAGTCCCTTCAAAATTCCACGGTAATTCCAATTCCGTCCCCCATCAGAAGAAGACGCAATTCCTAAATCGGTTCCATGAACCCAGGCAAACTGTTGGCATTCTACATTAGCCCGTCTATTCGTGTAAATCATCCACCATTCTTTTGCATCAAGGTTCCAGATAATAACCGGGTCCGCTGCACCGTCATAAATCGGGTCTCTAAATAAGGGGGATTTAGGTTGGTTTATTTCTTTCACTTGCCCAGTCCCTCCAATAATCCGTTATTTATCATTCTTAGGGCTGAAGCAAGGTTTTCTATGTTGTTTTCCCTGATACCTTCGACCACCAATTTTGCTATCGCTAATGCCCCCAGCTCTTGAAAATGGGTGTTATCCTCGATGCCATCGGGAAATTTGGCATAAGCGCCAGGAGCGGCCCATGTGAAAAGCTTTTTCGTTCCTTCATCTCCCAAACTTTCATAAAGGGTTTTGCTTTTTCCAGCCAAGTCGATATAGGAAACATTCTCTATAAAACTCAATTCTTCCATTGCTGCGATATAGTCCCCATGGGTATTGATGATATTCCCTTCCTCATCAAAAAAACGCCGGTGCATCGGACTAATGAGGACAGGAATGGCTCCTCTTGTCCTTGCTCCGTCTATATAGATTTTTAAGTGTTCCTGAAAGGTCGAAAAGGGCTCTGTACCGCGTTCATCGTCTTTTTCGTCATTATGGCCAAATTGAATCAACAGAAAATCATTCTTTTGGATGGTGTTCCATATCTTTTCCAAACGTCCCTCGTTAATGAAACTTTTCGAGCTTCTTCCGGATCCTGCATGATTAGAAACGGCTACAGTATCCCCAAGAAAGAAAGGAAGCATCTGTCCCCACCCATAATAGGGGTATCCGCTTGAACGCTGGTCAGTTGCAGTTGAATCTCCCGCCAAGTAAACAGTCTGGGTATCCGGAGCATTTTCTATCTCAATTGAACCTGTAAATGACTGCTCTCCAATAAATGCAACCTTTAACCTTCTATCATTAACATGCACCGTAAGACATTCTTCTCTTCGGGTCGGGTCCAGCTTTCTGTGCAAGTGACCTTGCCCCGTTTTAATCGTGATTTCATTTGACGAAGTGTTATTAACCTTAACCCGGTAATTTCCATTCGGAACATCCACTATAAAGGATGGGACCTGTGGGATACAATATTCCCCCGGCAAAGAATCCCGTTTATCTTCATCCCTGTCAATTCCCTCCGGAAGGACAAACCCATACCCCTTTTCAGTAGAATATAAAAGCTCATTCGAACTTACCTGGTCTTCACCAAGGACGAATTTTTTACAAAAAATCATATTAATGCTCCTTTCCACCTCAATCTATTAAAAAACGGGTCCCAATATATGAGATCCCGATTTTCTTAAAAGAGAGAAATGATAATTTCCGCCGTTAAAAATTATCTAACTCCATAGCTTTTCTTATTGCTCCTGAAGCATAAGCTTTGCTTTTTGGTTAATCTTTTCAAATGCATTGACAGCTGGTTTCATCATGAATAATGCCAATAAATTGCCGCTATAAAGGATACATATTGGCGGCACATAGGAGAGCACGAAAAGAATTCCAAAGATTCCTATCAACATGTAAAAGGTTGATAAAGGATTCATGATCATGACAAAAAAGGAACTTCTTATCACCTGGCTAATCTTCATTTCATAATGAACAAAAATCGGCAGGATATAACATAACATCGAAATAAAAATTAAGGAGATGATAAGAAACGGGACATATAGAACTGAAACAAAACGATGAGATGAATGCATCACAAATTGAAAATCAATAAATAATATCAAGCCAATAGCAAGAATAATGAATCCCAGAAGATTACTTTTTAAAAATTCCTTTTTATAAGTAGTCCAAAAAGTTTTAAAAATAGACACCTCATCATTACCTAACATCCATTTTCGGGTAACCGAGAACATAGCAACTGTCGCAGGGAAAAATCCAAAGATGCCTAAACCCAACAGCGTAAATGAAATCCATAATACATTTAACCATGCTAGCCTTGATATCCATTCAAACAGTTTATTAAAGCCACCCATTATACCTGAAGTGTCCATTTGTAAACCTCCTTAGTCCCTTGTTTAACAAAATGATTTTTGCCACTCCCATTAGGATACGAAGTGGCAAAGTTTTAAGAATAGTAGATTTGTAACCATGTCAGCCCTTTAACCCGCTTGTGCTGATTCCTTCCACAACATATCTTTGGAAGATGAAGAAGATTAAAAAAACAGGAATTAAGGTAACAATAGACATGGCAAACATAGCGCCCCAATTGGATACCGTTTCATTACTCAGGAACATATTTAATGCCATCGAAACAGTGTACTTTGAAGGGCTGTTTAAATAGAGAACAGGCCCTAATAAGGCGTCCCAGGTCCAGTAGAAAGAGAAAATAGCAACCGTTGCCAGCGACGGTGTGATTAATGGCAAAATGATTTTCGAAAAAATTTTGAAAGTGCCACAGCCATCAATGATTGCCGCTTCATCCAATTCTCTTGGAATCGTGCGGATAAATTGAACGAGCAAGAAGATAAAGAATGGTGTTCCAAAATAGGCTGGAACGGTTAATGGTTTAATCGAGTTCAACCAGTCTAGTTTAGAGAACACAATATATTGTGGAACCATGACCACTTCCCCTGGAAGCATTAACGTGACCATCATTAATGCAAACCAGAACCCTCTTCCTTTAAAATTAAGACGTGCAAAGCCAAAGGCAATCAATGAGGATGAAATCACTTGACCAATTAATGTAATAACCACAATGATCGCGGTATTTCTAATGAAGACTCCAAAGGAATTTCCGCCAATCCCTTTCCAGCCCTCTGCATAGTTCGTCCAAATCCAATTATCAGGTATCAGTGATTTGGCAGTGACAAAGATGGTATCACTGGGCTTAAAGGAGCTCATCAGGAGCCAAATAACCGGATAAAGCATCAAAATGGCAAATCCGCCCACTAGTAGATGATACAACCACCATTTTGGCGATTTTAACTTCATCATAATTATCTGCCTCCTTCCGATTCATAGTGAACCCAGAATTTTGATGTTGCAAAGATGATTAGAGTTAAAATTCCAACAATAATTAACATGATCCATGCCATTGCAGAAGCATAACCCATATTGAAGAACTCGAAACCTTGTAAGTATAGATACAAGGAGTAAAGAAGTGTTCCGTCTAACGGACCTCCTGTACCTTTTGAGATAATAAACGCTGGTACGAATGTCATAAACGCACTAATGGTTTGCATAACTGTGTTAAATAAAATAACTGGGCTCAACATGGGAAGCGTGATTTTGAAGAATTGCTGCAATCCATTGGCTCCATCTACACTGGCTGCTTCATAATAACTTTTAGGTATCCCTTTTAAACCAGCTAGGAATATTAACATGGATGAGCCGAATTGCCAAGCTGCCAAGAAAATGAGCATCCATAATGCAGCAGTTGGATTCCCAAACCATCGAACGACTGGGATCCCAAGCATGTCTAGTACAATATTGACTATCCCCTGGTCACCGAATACATTCCGCCACATGATCGCTACCGCAACACTTCCACCAATCAGAGACGGTAAATAAAATAAGGTACGGTAGAGTCCCACTGCCTTTGAGGCAGTATTTAATAGGATGGCGATTAATAAAGCGACAATAAGTCTAAAGGGAACGCCGGCAAACACATAAATAATGGTAACCTTTAAAGACTGCCAATACCTTGGATCCGCGGTGAACATTTTTACATAGTTATCAAGGCCTATCCATTTAGGTGCTGCAAACAGATTATAGTTTGTAAATGATAAATATAAGGACATTACGATTGGAATTAAGGTAAAAGCAAGGAAACCAATAACAAATGGGCTAATAAATGCATAACCTGTCAGATTCTCTTTAATGGCACGGGATCGTTTGCTGACAGGACGAATCGTGATATTCGCTTCCACATTTTCCTTTACCACACGGGTGCTCATTTACTCATCTCCTTATTCTATAGAATTTCCTAAGAGAAAAGGACGATAGCTGATCAAAAGGAATGGATCAGCTATCACCATGAAAGTTTACTTTTTGTTTTGAGCCAAGATGCTTTCTGCTTGTTGTCTAAACTGTTTCGCAGCATCTTCTACTTTTAGATTTCCATAAGCCATCTGTTCACTTATACTATCCATCAATTCGATTACCTCTCCAGCACCGACAGGGTCTGGTCCATCAAACGCTGAGCTGTTTTTCTCTGCCCACTCCACATAATCAAATACTTGCACCTGTGCCGGGGAAAGAAGTGGTTTTAATGCATCTTTTACAACAGAAGAACCAGGAACACCACGGTCACCAAGGTTTAATTTATTTGCTTCAATATCATTAATCATGAAATCAATAAACTTAGCTGCTTCTGCTTTATTTTTAGAATTGTTGCCAACTGACCAGAACATGGCAGGTTTTAAGTATAAACCTTTCTTGGTGTCAGGACCTGGCATTGGTGCGATCTCTAGCTGTCTATTAGCAACCTGCTGAAGCCCTACGAACTGGTTGGACCATTGCCATACCCCAATTCCTTTACTTGTAACTAAATCAGAATCCTCTAAACCTTTAAGCTGTGCTAAATAATCAGGAGTTGGAACTGCTTTGTCTTTTACTAATCCAGAAGTCATTTTAAAGAAATCCACGAATAACTTGTCATCCTTATAACCAAGAGTCGTGCCATCTTTGCTATAAAGCGACTTGCCTTGAGTTCTTAAATAATAGTTAAAGAACACGTCTGCTTTCATGCCAGAGTCAACGAACAAACCAGCAGCTTTTGCTTTTGCGGCGATTTCCTTATAGTCATCCCAAGTCCAGTCTTCAGGAATGGAATCGACACCGGCTTTTTTCAACAAGGCTGGATCATAATGGAAACCAACAACGTTTACACCGGAGTTAATCCCATAAAGCTTGTCGCCAATTTTTCCGCCGTCAATGACATTTTTAGCAATGTCTTTTGTGTTAATTTCTTTACCTGCAAATTTACTTAGATCAGCCAATTGACCGTTTTGAGAGTATTGAGAGAAATAGGATAAATCCATTTGGATAATGTCTGGAAGCTCGTTTGCGGCAGCTTGAGGAGCTAGCTTTTTCCAGTAGTCATCCCATGCAGCATACTCTGCTTCAATTTTTACATTTGGATGTTGTTTTTCATACATTTCGATAATTTTCAGTGTATAGTCATGACGTGGCTGAGAACCCCACCAGGAGATCCTTAGGGTAACCGGTTCATCGCCTTTTTTCTCTTCTTTTGGTTTGGATTCATCACTACTTGTAGATTTACTGCTACTGTTACATGCTGCTAAAGAGAAAACTAGTACAACACTAAACAATAAAACTAAGAATTTCTTCACATTTTTTCCCCCTTTTCTTTTTACACCATGTAAGTGTTTACATTTCTAATTATGCAGTTAAAACAGAAATGTCTGAATTTAAATTTCCGTACAGTTTGTTTAAAAATCCGACTTTTTCCCATAAAAAAACACCATTGAACATTGCTCAATGGTGTTTTACCCATTTTGTGAGAGGATTTTTGCGGCATTGGTCCTAAATATTTGCGCTCCTTCACTAGGGGTGATTTTTTTAAACAGTATTTGGTCAGAAACATTTTGCAATAGTTTTACGACCTCTATGCCGCCCACCGGGTCTGCTTTTTCAACTATAACGTTTTTATTTTTGACTTTATTCACATAATCAAAGACTTTTTTCTCCTGCTCAGTTAAATCATTTGTAATATTTTTGACTACTTTAGAAGAAATGGGCACTCCCCTTTCCCCCTTAATCATTCGGTTAACGTCACTACTATTTACAAAGAAATTGATAAACAGTGCTGCTGCCTGTTTATTCTTTGAGCTTTTTGAAACAGAAAATAACATGCTGGGTTTCACTGTATACGCCATATCCTGCGTATAACCTGGTGGTTGGATTAGTTCAAGAGTCCTTTTGGCGCTTTTCGTAAAACCAATGTACTGGTTGGAATGAGCCCAAGTGACAGCAGACTGCTGATTAACCAATAATTCATCCTGTATTCCCTTTATCTGTTCCGTTACATCCGGTCTTGGAAATGCACCTTGTTCTAGCAATCTTAATTGCATCTCGAAGTAATCAACAAACATTTGATCATCTTCATAGCCTAAACCAGTCCCACTTGCATTATATAAACTTTTTCCTTTTGTCCGCAGAAAATAGGAAAAGAAAACTTCTGGTGGTTTCATGCCGTTGGTTCCATAAATTTGCTTACGGTCATTTACCTGTAAGGCCAAATTTTCGAAATCATTCCAGCTCCAATTACTTTTTGGAAATGACACTCCCGCTGATAATAGCAATGTACGATCCAAGATGATTGCCGGGGCATTTAATCCAAGTGGTACCCCATATACTTTATCACCAATTTTTCCTCCAGAAAGAATCATCTTACTGATTGAATCTGTTTTAATAGTCTTTTCGTTGATAAAGGGTGTTAAATCTTCGAGTAAGTTGTTTTCACTATAGGGCCTTAAGTATAACAAATCCATTTGAATAATATCAGGAAGCTTGTTTCCGGCTGCCATTGGCGCAAGCTTTTTCCAATAATCATCCCAATTGGTATATTCCGGTTCAATTTTAATATAAGGATACTTTTTTTCGAACAGCTCTATAACTTTAAGTGTATCATCATGCCTGGGCTGTTCCCCCCACCAGGCGACCCTTAGGGTAACCTGTTCTTTTCCATTAATCGCTGTTGTTTCGTTCAAGCCAAAGATGCCGCAGCCACCAGCGAAAAATACCATTACTAGCGACAATGTTGAGGATATTAGCTTTTTCATGGTAAATTCCCCTTTGAATTTTATGACAATCCTTGTACCGACTCTCTTTTATATTCTGAAGGAGTATAACCTGTATGCTTTTTAAAAACCTGGCTAAAATATTGCGGGTTCTCACCGAAGCCAATTTTTTCCGCTATTTCAAATACCTTTACATCTGTTTCACCCTCTATTAACTTTATAGCTGTTTCGATTCTTAATCTTGTAAGATAATTTGAAAACTTCTCTCCCGTTTCTTTTTTAAACAGCTTTCCAAGATAATCCGCATTCATATATAACATCTCATTGGCAACCCAATGAAGCGACAAGTTTTGGTTACCAATCTGTTTTTCAATAATCTCGATGACTTTATTAATAATGGCAGAATGTTTGTTTTTGGTTTGCTGATAATAATTGTTCGTTATCCTTCGGGCAACGCTTTCAAAAAGGACTTTCATATTATGAATGGTGTCCATTTCTAGTAACACTGGCAATTCCTTTAAATACCGGCTCATTTCTTCAGGTTCACATAAACGAACCATGCTATTAAATAATTGTATAACATAAGATTTTGTGGTATCTATATCCAATCTTAAATCGGTAAGCTGACGAAAGAAAGAACCGATTTCATCATTTACAGCATACCAGCTTCCGGATTTAACAAGCCGTACGAACTGTTGATCATCGTAGAAAAATACCCCTTCACTTGGTTCACTTTGGTACCCGATATCACTTTTTGTAATGACACAGCCTTCACCAAGATAAAAGCGATAGGCCAGGCAGTCCAATGCCTGCTTGTACAATTTATTTGCGGTTATGATATTTCCTTCCTCACTGATTGCTACAGTCGTGTCTATTTGATAGTACTGGTAAAACGTTTTTTTAATTCTTTCAATCTGTTCCTGCAATTTTGTTGAATTGAAATCATTTCCGATTAGAAATAATACCGTTTCCCAGACAGTACAACTCAATGTATAAGAATCAAAGATATGTTCCGCAATATTTTTAATAGCAAAGATATGCTCGAATTGAAAATCTCCTTCTAATTGGAATAACACGACTCGAACATTCTCAGATAATACATCTTTCTCAAAAAGGTTTTGATAATGTTTTAACTCGATATTGTCGTATTGGTTAGTGATCATCTCTTTCAGGAGCTGTTCCTTTGCGAATGGCAAAACCGTTTCCAAGGTGCCTTTTATCGTTTGGACAAATCGTTCCCGCTCTTGTTTTTGTTTAAGTTCAAGACAAATTTCGCTTACAGCATCCATTATGGTATTCTCATTGCATGGTTTTAAAAGGTAATGTTTAACACCGAATCCCATTGCCTGCTTAGCAAAATCAAATTCACTGAACCCCGACAATAGAATAAATTTTATATCCGGAAACCTTCCGCTGACCTTTTCTACCAATTCAAGACCGTTCATACCAGGCATTTTAATATCACTAATTACGATATCAGGATGTTGTTGTTCGATTATTTTAAAGGCTTCTATTCCATTCCACGCGGTGCCAATCAGATTTGTACCAATAGAATTCCAGTCTATGACCTTCGACATTCCTTCGGTAATGATTTTTTCATCATCCACTAACAGTACGTTGTACATAAACTTCCTCCTCTCTGAACGGTAAGTTAATCATCACTTTCGTCCCTTGATTAGGTACACTATCAATTTTTATGCCGTAATCTTCACCATAGCTCAATTTGATTCGTTCGTTAATATTGGCTATTCCCACACCTTGTCCCCGTGTCTTGATTTGGCCTTGCCGTAACTTTTCGAGATAAGCGGGTTCCATTCCCGGTCCGTTATCTTCAACAATTAATTGGAGCGTCTGTTCTTTAATTGACGAGTAAATTCTGATTTTGCATGGTTCAACCATGGGTTCCAATGCGTAATTAATCGCATTTTCCACTAGTGGCTGCAAGGTTAATTTAGGGATATACAACCGAAAGAGTTCTGCATCCACTCCTATTTGGAAGTCAAGCCGATCCTCAAATCTGTATTTTTGAATGATGATGTAGTTTTTTACAATATTGAGCTCTTCCCCAATGGTAATCATTGGTTTTTTTAAGCTAATTGAATTGCGGAGCAAAAAGCCAAGCGCTTCTACCATTTTTGAAATTTGAAACTGCCCATTACCTTTTGCCAGCCAATTGATAGATTCTAGGGTGTTATATAGAAAATGTGGATTAATTTGAGCCTGAAGTGCCTTAAACTCTGTTTCTTTGATGGTTAACTGTTTGGCATAGTTTTCATTAATCAACTCATCTATCGTTTGAGTCATTGATTGGAAATTTTGCTGCAGCTTGCCCACCTCATCCTCTTGGGTAATTGGTGATTTAAGCGCTTCCTTTTTGGCTTCCTTGAAATCCCCAACCTTAAGGTATTCCATACTAGCTACAAGATTTTCAAGAGGAGTCGTGATATTCTTAGCAAAACGGATTCCAACGATCATGACAATCATAAACATGAGGAAGAAAACAAACACAAAAACAGTCTTAATGATATTAATATCTTTGAAGATTTGGTTAAACGGAATGACATTTATATAGTTCCAATCGAAATAATTAGATTGAATTTGGACAAGGAAGTAATTCTTTTGCCCAATTTCCTTGACTTGGTAGCCATTTTTTACATTTAAAGGCAATTCGTTAAACTGGGTGGCAACATTCTTTGGAAAAATTAGGTCTTGTTTATTGGCAATAAAGAACTCGCCATCCATTTTGCTGGAACCTTCTAAAATATCGCCTACAAGTTTTTCCATATCAATATAAATTATGATGGTCCCGATATTGTCAAAGCTTAAATTGGAGTATTGTTTAATTGTTCTGGCAGTGGCAATAGTGAAATTATTATTTGGCGGATTAATCCAAACATTACTCCCATCAGCATGAATAGCCTGTTTAACAATGTCTGACTTTTGTTCTTGCGTTAATTTTACATTTCTGTCGTCTAGAGCATATTCCCCCCCATTCACATCAAGCAATTTTACTGAATCGATATATTTCTCCCTGTTTACATAGCTCCACAGCTTATCCATCATTTTGTTACGTAAAAGAAACTTTTCATATTCCGAACCATCTTGACTAACTGAAGCCAAATATTGCTGGATTTGCGGGTCAGTCAAAATACTATACGTCACTTCCTCCATGTGCTTTAATTCGCCTTCTATACTGTTCGAGGAAGTGCTTAACACTTGTGACGACTTGCTGTATAGTTGTTCATCGTAAATATGAAAGGCATATTGCAACCCCATAAAAGCAAAGGAAAATGAAAGTATCAAAATGGAGAAAATAAGGATAAACAGTTTATTCTTTATTTTTAAATTTTGATAATTTCTCTTGATTCGATGCCATATCTTATTCATGGAAATTTACTCTCCAATTCCCGTTTTTTAAGCCGAATCATGATGTCTGCTTTCTATGCTTGTGCCAGCTTTTGTCGAATAAAATTAATTTGATTTTACCATTGAATTTCCTATTTTCATAGGGAATATTTTATGAAAGATTGCAAGAAAAACAATTCAATAAAAACCCTGAAGGACCTCCTTCAGGGTTTAGTCTAAATTGCTCTTAGTGACGAATAGTAGGATGAATATAATTTCCAGTAAAGACCCCGGAGACGAATTAATTCATCATGTGTTCCTTCTTCCAGAATCATTCCCTTATCAATATATAGGATCTTAGAGGCATTTTGGATGGTTGAAAGGCGATGGGCAATAATAAACGATGTCCTGCCGGCAAGCAATGTTTCTAGTCCTTTTTGTAATGCCAATTCGGTCTCTGTATCGATGGAAGAAGTTGCCTCATCCAAAATAAGAATTTTGGGGTCTGCCAACAACGCCCTTGCAAATGAGATAAGCTGCCTTTGACCATTGGAAAGGACGGAGCCTCTTTCATTCACTTCGGTATAATAACCTTGTTTTAACTGGCTGATAAATGGATGCGCCTGTACTGCTTTTGCTGCGGCGATTACTTCCTCATCGGACGCATCTAGCCGGCCGTACCGAATATTGTCAATAATCGTTCCGGAGAAAATAAATGGGTCTTGAAGCATGACCCCCATTTGTTTTCTTAAAGAAGAGATGGTCACCGTCTCAATATTCATATCATCTATTCTTATTTCACCGCTCCCGATATCATAAAAACGGCTAAGCAAACTAACGATGGTTGTTTTTCCAGCCCCGGTTGGTCCCACAATAGCGATTGACTCACCAGGATTTGCCTTAAAACTAATTTGATTCAAATTCCGTGTAGTTGTTTCATATCCAAAAACCACATTATCAAATTCCACTTTTCCTTTAATAATTGGGAGTTCTTTTGCGTTGGGACGATCCGAAATTTCAGGTTTCTCATCCATCATTTCAAATATCCGTTCCAGGTATGCCGATGCATTAATAATCGCATTATAAAAATTCCCGATGTTTGCCAGGGGTGTCCAAAACATCCATATATACCCCACAAATGCTACTAGGGCACCAACAGTAATTCCGTTGCCAATCATACCGACTCCTAAAACGTATATTAACGTAACCGTCAGGACAGAAATATTTTCAATCGCCGGCCACAGCAAGAAATGGACCCTCACCGCCTTAAGCCACGATGTTTTATAGCCATTGGAAACACCATGGAAGATTTTTTTATTTTCTTCTTCCCGTACGAATGCCTGGGTAACTTTTATTCCATTGATGCTTTCATGGATATAGGCATTTAAATTTGACTGTTTATTGCTCAAATTTTGCCAAGCTTTGCGCTGGGCATTTTTTATTAAAAAAATAATCAAAGCCAGGATTGGGAATCCCGCCATTGCAAATAATGTAAGTTTTGCATTGATGGAAAACATAAAGCCAATGATTACCAATAAGCTGAATAAATCAGTGATTAAATTAATTAATCCATTGGAAAGTAAGTCGCTTAATGAATTAACGTAATTAACCACTCTTACTAAAATCTTTCCATGCGGGCGGCTGTCAAAAAAGGAAAAGGATAGCTTTTGCAAATGGGTAAATAAATCTCTCCGGATATTCTTAATCACACTGTGGCCAATCTGTGACATCATTCTGATCCTGAATTTCATACAAATTCCCGTCACTGTTAAGGCAACTAAATAAATCCCCGATAGGGCCGCTAAACCTTCTATATTCTTCCCGGGAATTTCTTTGTCAATCGCTTGTTTGATTAAGTAAGGGCCAATTAAATTAGCCCCGCTTGCTGCCAACATGATAAGTACAGTTATCATAATTTTTGTTTTATAGGGTTTAACATACACCAGTAATCTTTTCAGATGTGCGATACTAAAGGGCGTTTCAAGCTCTTCATCCACATTAAATTTGTTGCGTGCCAATGAGTTTCACATCCCTGCCATTAAGTGAATATCAAAGTTCCCATACTGGTTTTGGAACACATTATAATAGTAACCTCTTTGCATGAGTAATTGGTCGTGTGTTCCCCGTTCAATAATTCTCCCGTTATTTAGAACCAAGATTAAATCAGCCTCTTTAACAGAGGATATACGGTGCGCAATGATAAAGCATGTTTTTCCTTCCTGGATTGAGTTTAGTGTCTTTTGAATCCGTTCTTCCGTCTCCATATCTACACTTGATGTCGTATCATCAAGTATCAGGACTTTAGGATTTTTCAAAAGAGCTCTCGCTAGAGCGATTCGCTGCTTCTGGCCGCCGGATAATCCGACTCCCCTTTCACCGACGATAGTATCGTAACCGTCGGGAAGGGAAGCAATAAACTCATGCGCTTCTGCTTGCCCGGCGGCAATTTGGACCGCTTCTATGGAGGCATTAGGACTTCCATAGGCTATGTTTCCTTCAATCGTATCAGAAAAAAGAAAAATATCCTGCATAACCATACCCATTGAAGACCTTAATTGATGGAGGTGCCACTCTTTTACGTTCCTACCCCCTACATAAATGGCTCCTTCCGTCACATCATAAAACCGGTTAAGCAAATGAACTAATGTGGATTTTCCAGAACCAGTAGGACCAATAATCGCGATCGTTTGGCCAGGTTTCGCTGTAAAGCTGATGTCCTCTAAAGCCGGTCCATTACCGTAGCTGAAATAAACATGGTCAAATTCAATATCGGCTTGTTTTTCTTGAACGTTTTGATGGTTTCCATTAATAATTTGCGATTTTGTAAGTAGCAGCTCCTCAACTTTTTCGGCAGAAGCTATAAATCTTTGAACATCATTAATTAACCAGCCGGCACTTCGAATAGGGTTGTTTAAAGCCCAAATCAATGAATTAAACATGACTAGTTCTCCTATGGTAAGGGAACCGTTGATAACCATGATTCCGCCTGTGAGTATCATTACAACCGTCAATACACCGGCAAGTGAGTCCAAAACAGGTAGATATTTTTCCCAAATTCTAGCTGATTGAAGATTTCTCGCTCTGAAAGTTTCGTTTTCATTTGAAAACTTTTCAATTTCATAATTTTCTTTTGCAAAAGCCTTTACTACCCGATTCCCGCTGATATTTTCCTGAACCACAGAATTAAGTTTGGCAAATTGGTTCCTGATCTCTGTAAAAGTTGGCTTTACATCATTTGATAACCGGAAGGCAAAGAACCCGATAATGGGGGTAACCACTAAAATAGCCAATGTCAATGGTACATGAATGCTAAACATAAACGTGACTGCAAAGATGAAGATGGTCACATTTTCAACGATCATATAAATCGTCCAGGCCGTAAAATGACGGATGGCCTCCATATCACCTGTCATCCTGGCCATTATATCCCCCGTTTTTGTACGATCATAGAAGGAAAAATCCAGTCCCATAAGCCTTTCAAATAGGTTTTCTCTCATTTTAAAAATAACGTTTTGTGAAATGTTTTCAAACATAAGCTGATACCCGTATCGGACTATTGTCCTAATCACTGTACAACCAACCATTAAACCCAACATCGGCCATAACAGACTTCGGTTATTGCCGTAGATGACATCATCCACAATCCTGCCTGCTAAATAGGGATTTGCCATATTAAGAGTCGAAACTAACAGAACCAAAGCCAGACCAAAAAACATTCTCATTTTATATTTTCGTATATACCCCCAAGCCCAACGCAAACTCTGCATGAATCTTCACCCCCTTTAAACATAAAACAATCATATTTTTCCTCTTCTTAAGTTATGTGTATTGACAAGCATTTTTTCTTAAGGCTCTGTTAAATTTGGCTGTTGATTTCCGCTCCAGTCGCTCAGCGGCCCGCAGGCGTGCTGGGAGCCTCCTAGGCAAAAAAGCGCCTGCGGGGTCTCCCCAAGCCCGTAATCCCGCAGGACACTAAGTTTCATCCCCGAATCGCCCACGCACGAAGAAAATACTAGAGCACAAGGAAAATATCCATGAATTTTCTTCGCATGAAATTGTGCGATAGCATAATTGAGACTTTCGAGGAGTCGAGTGCCTCCCGCTCCAATCAAACAGAGTTAAAAATTGACATATCGTTTAACAGAGCCTTTCTAAAAAGACCACCATAAGCAGCTGGTGGTCTCATTCCTACCTTACTATTCAACTATTAATCTAGATAAAACACCTGTTTTAACTCATAAGATACAGGACTGTTATCTGGATTTGTTTCCATAATTTCTTTCATATAAGCCCACCATTTTTGGCAAATTTCAGTTTCGGACATTTTGTTCCACTTGTCTTCGCTTTCAATTTCCACATAGGCAAACAGGTTATTGGTCCGCTCATCTAAAAAAATCGAATAATGATGGGCCCCATGATTTTTTAATTCAAGTTCCATTTCGGGCCATAACTGGTCATGGCGTTTTTTATACTCGTCATGATAACCCGGGAACACTTTCATTACTGATGCTTTTCGAATCATTCGTTCTTCCTCCCAAAGTTTAATTTTTATTAAAGCGAATCCATTTACACTCAAATCTGCCTACTTCAAGTCTTCCAGGCTCTATTGGATTATTTGTCTCTAAGTCTATTCCTGATTGGGGAATGGTTACACTTCCTCCGTTTCCATCCATGTTGATAACGAACCAAACCGTGTACCCGTCCCCCTGTCTTGGGGCAACAATCGTGCCCTTTGAAACATCTGTTCTTAACGATAGATTCGCTTCGTTTGAATAGTGGTCAATTAAGCTCTGCAGCATTAAATCTCCGTTCTCCCCTAAGGCCATAGACCCGAGCAAGACAATTTTTCCAGCTCCGTGATTTCTCTCCGAAATAAATGCTTTTCCTGGGGAGAGTCCCTCTGCGATAATCCCCACATCTTGGGCCGGACTACTATTTTCAAACACAGAACTCCACAGCCCTAATGGAGCAGACTTGTCAAAAGCCCGGCCTATTGAACCTGTTTCATCTATTGGATAAGTATAAAGTACCTCGATACCTGAGATCTCCTCCAACTGCCCCAATGCCCTGTCCGTATGAACCGTATGATGCTCTGTCCTTCCTCCAGTAAGCGGTCCGACAATCCAGATACCTCCATTTTCCACAAAGGTTTTTGCTTGAGCAATATAGTCAGGCGATAAATAAGGAATAAACGGGGTAAGCAATAGTTTGTAACCTTCTAAGCTGGCTCCTTCAGGTATAAGATCACGATGGATCCCCATCGATAGTATCCGTTTATAAAAGTCAGTCATTAGCGCCCTGTGATTCAATTTCCTGTGTGATTCAGTTTCCAGGAACGCCTTAGCCTGATCGGAATAGGCAATTGCCAACTCAGCCTGTGCCGGTTTAGTGGCCAAAATGATGGGTTCAATTTTCTTTCGTAACTCTTCCACCTCCAACACGTTTGCATAACCAACAGTTGGTTTTCCCCACGCGCTCAGCACCGAGCCATGCGGCTGTTCGCAGCCGGCACGTTGCTGTCTCCAAAGCCAATAACAAAATCCGCCCGCTCCCAATGCATAAGCAGCCGCCGCCTCAACCTTCAAATAGCCATTTGGATGGGGACTGGCATAGCTTGTTAATGACGCCGCATAGGATGGACTCGTTTCCATCACCCAGAATGGAGTTCCCGATTTTAAGTTTCTCCATAAGTCACTGTTAATCAGGTACGCATCATAGTTTTCAATACTTGCATAGGTGTCAAATGAAGCAAAATCGAGATTTTTGAACAGCCTTTCATTGTCTACGCCAAAGGCAATGGAACTGTTATGCGTAATCGGAGCCTCCGAATACTCTCGGATGATAGCAGCTTGTTCATCAGCAAACTCGGCAATTTTCTCCATTGAAAAGATTTGATACATCGTGCTTAATGAAGAGTTGTGCAGAAAAGGCGCAGGTCCCGGCTGTGGAACCTGATTAAAGTCCAGATAATATTCACTCCAAATTTTCGTGCCCCAAGCGTCATTGAGATTTTCAATTGTCCCATAACGTTTGTTTAGCCAAGCATGCCATAACCCTTTACACGTTTCACACATGCATTTATTGACATGACATTTAAATTCATTGTCCAATTGCCAACCAATGACACCTGGCATATTTCCGACTGCTTTCACAAGCTTTTCGGTGACCAATGCGGCCCTTTCCCTGAAATAGGGATGGTTCGTGCAGGCATGTTGTCTTGAACCATGCCCCATTACCTTTCCATCTCCATCAACATACATTCGCTCAGGATGCCCATGGGTATACCAAATTGGCGGGGTAGGTGTAGGCGTACACATGACCGTTTCAATCCCATTTTCATATAGTCTCTCGATGATATGTACAAAAAAACTCAAATCGAATTTGCCTTCCTCCGGCTCCATAGTGGACCACGCAAATTCTCCGATTCTAACCACATTGATGCCTGTCTGTTTCATTAGCCTTATATCTTCTTCAATAACCTTTTCATCCCACAATTCCGGATAATAGGCTGCACCATGATATAACTTGTTAGCCACTTCCATCGCCTCCCATGTTTATTCTACTAAACTATTCTTTAATAAAAGACGCTATCGGCAGTTGTAATTCCTTTACGCCTTCCAATACGAGTTTTGCGATCTGCAATGCTCCTTGTTCACAGAAATGGGTGTTTTCCTGAATCCCATTTGGATAATTAGGATGTTCGTTCTCTTTAAACCAGACAAATAATTGCTTTGATCCCTCCGGTCCGAGGGACTGATACAGCTTTTCTGTTTTTGACCATAAATTGATTAACGGCACATCCAGCTTTTCAGCCAACTGCATCACCGCACTTGGGTAATCCCCCAGCGTATTGATTACCTTTCCTGTATCATCAAAATTTCTCCGGTGGACAGATGGAAGCAATACGGGGGTTGCCCCTTTTTCACGGGCCGAATTAACAAATTCCGTTAAATTAGATTGATAGGTTGTAAAGGGCTGGGTTCCAAAAACCTTCTGGTCATTATGGCCGAATTGAACAAACAGATAATCATTTGGCTTAAGGAAATCATGTATGATGTTTAAATACCCGATTTCAATAAAGGTGTTGGTACTAGCACCACATTTCGCAAAGTTATAAACTTTTACCTCTTCTGTAAATAAATCTTGAAGCATTTGCCCCCAACCGGCCATGGGGGCCTCATTCTTCGGGTAATTTGCCATGGTTGAATCTCCAGCCAAGAATATATTTAGCTTTTCCACTTCTATTCCTCCACTTCTATATACCAATGCATCAGGTATTGCAAATAACCTGTGGAAGCCATTCACACGCTCCACAGGTCACCTTGGGATTATTTTCTATTTTCTCTTTTTAACAGAAGCGACAGGAAGGCTAACACTAAACCTTGTCCCCATCCTTGCACTCGTTTATAAGGAACTTCCTTGTATCCGTTCGCATTATACATAACAGCTGTTCCTGCCGAAACACCCAAAACAGAACCGTCTTCACGAATCTGGCCGAGGATTCCTTCGATGGATCTTTGGATATACTTGTTATACAATTTACCCCTTGTCATTAATGCGGCGGCAATGCCGGCTGATCCTGATGTCTCAAGATAAGAAGATGGGTCATCCACAATCGTATGCCAAAGCCCTGTTTCAGACTGGAGCCGAACCAATGCACTTAGCTGGTCACGCAATGAACCGGCTATAATCATATGGGACGGATGCTGTACCTCAACCAGTTCAAGTGCACGTGCCATTGTGTAGGCCGCCCAGCTATTGCCTCTAGCCCAAAAAATTCCTGACATGTGATTTTGTCCGATATTGTCCCAGCCATGATAGTACAGATTGGTTATGTCATCCTGCAAGAACCTTTCATGTCCGTGGTATTGTTTTAACCCAAAATTGAAATAGTCTTCCCGCTCAAGCATATGGCCAATCCTAAGTAGAAAATAACCAGCCATAAACATCGTGTCAACCCAGGCTTGTTCGGGGAAGATATATTTTGTTCCACCCACTGTATGCTGCAGAACACCATCTGCAAAGCGTTCAGCATCATTTAGTAAAAAATCAGCTATTTGAATAGCACAGTTTACATACTTTTCTTCGTTTGTCTCTTTATATAATGTCAGCAGGATGTGTCCAATGGACGAGGCATTTACTGTTATTGGCGGCATTCCGTCCTCCAGTTCCGCATCGACCCAATCCTTAATATACTGTAAATATTTCTTTTCACCAGTAGCTTCATATGCTTCCGCTACACCAAAAAAGGCAACTCCACCTGGCCAATCCCACTCGAAATCCATTCTAAAGGTACGTTCCACTACAAGGTCAATCGCTTGGCTAATTTTGTTTGCCTCCAATACTAATTGCGGCATTTTTCCCCCTCCTGAGATGTTGATGATTTTAGTCAACCCAATTTTTTAGTCAACCCAATTCACTTAAATTCGAAGGTGTAAAGAATGAATAAGAAACTGGTAAATTTGGATGCATTCGTTCTAATTATATGGGTTGGATTTTTAGAACAAAATTTAAAATTCAGTTTTTTTATGTTAAAAATCAGTGTTCTAAGGGAGGCATGGGTGAAGTAAGGATGTTTTTGCGTTTGAATTGTGAAAATGAAAAAAGGAGAACATTTGCGTCCTCCTTTCGCTTCATTTTAAATAAAGAACATTACCATCTTGTGAATAGGTACTTCTTTCGGTATGCTCTTGTTGATGTTTATATTTTTTTTCATATTTCGTGAACATGGAAACATTGACAAGGATTCCCGTTGCAGCTGCCAATGAGAGAAGGGACGATCCGCCATAGCTGATGAATGGAAGCGGAACACCGGTAAGTGGGATTGCACCCGATACCCCTGCCAAGTTGATAAGCGACTGGATTCCAATCATGCTTGAAATTCCTATCGCTAGTAAACTTCCAAACGGATCCTTACATTGCAAACCAATATAAATTCCCCTTAACACCACATATGTAAGTAAAAGAATCACAAAACCTACTCCCCAAATTCCTAACTCTTCCGCGACAACAGCCATAATGAAGTCTGTGTGGGATTCTGGCAAGTAGCCAAGCTTTTGCACACTTTGGCCTAATCCTAGCCCATTCACTCCGCCTGAACCTATGGCGATATAAGAATTAACAAGATGATACCCTTCATTTTGGGCATCTGCAAATGGGTTATCTAGAACGGTAATCCGGCTCAGCCGCTTTTCCGAAAAGATTTCCCCTTTCATTGCGATAATAACGGGTATTAAAATAACCAAAGCTATCGTGACCAGCTTTAAAATTGTTTTATAGTTCATGCCCGAACAAAAAATAATCGTTGCTGAAATAAAGGCAATGATACTGGCTGTCCCATAATCAGGCTGGAGAATAATCAAAAAACAAACAACAAATAAATAGGCTAACGGTGGTAGAACACCTTTATTAAATTGATTAATATAGGCTTGCTTTTTGGCATACACCGCTGCCAGATAAATGATTACAGCAAGTTTGACAAACTCTGAAGGCTGAAATTTATTCGAACCGACCTTATACCAGCTCTGCGCGCCGCCGGCAACGTCTCCAAACATAAACAGACCGCCAAGTAACAAAAGGGAAGCCAGGACAATTAAGACCAGGACTCTATTGAAACTCATAATTTTATACGGGATAATAGCCGTGGTCAAAAAAATGACTGCAAACAACATGAGCCAAATCTTTTGTTTTTGATAAAAATAGTCACTCGGCACATTGTATCTCTGAACAGCCCAAGCAATGCTGGAACTATAAATCATTATTAAGCCGAAAGCACACAAAAGTATGATGGATATAATCAAAGAATAATCATAGGATTTCAATATTTTTTTAAACATTGCCGGTCCTCATTTTCAAAATGGATTTATACAATCTATTATAATAGAAATTTACGATTATGACTTGAGGAAAAGGTTATTTGTTACAACATTTTAATAAAGAAATTGTAAAAGGGGTATAGAAAAGACATTGATAGGAAAAATAATGAGAAAATAACGGAAATAAAAAACCCAAACGTATTGTTTGAGTTTGACCTGGATTATTTTTTCAAAAAAGCTTCATGAAGCGCAGATAATTCTCTTTCTAATTTATCTAAAATTGCCTTTCCTTCCTTACTGTCGATTAAACCCAATCGTACAGCAAAGTCAATTTCTCTGGATAGGCCAAACATCTGTGTATCCAATACCTCTTCATAAAGAGGGCATTGAGGCATCGTAAGATTGTCCATTTGCACTTTGATAAGCTTTAATATTTTTTCAGCGTCAGCCTGCAGTAAGGCAAAGGCTTTTTCCTGGTGATTTACGATCATTTCAGACGCCAACATTGATCCCCCCACTTCAGAGCGATTATTCAACTTATCTATAAATTTTACCCCCTGCAGAGAAAAATTGCAAGAACAATAAGGTTTTTAGAGATAAGAGTTACAAATGACATTCATCCAATAAAAAGATATACTTAATATTGTCGACAAATAGGGGGTATAGAAAATGGAAAATATTTTGCATATATCGGGAAATGTAAAATTCACCATAACATTAGATCCGGGTACATGGATTTTTGACGATCGGAAAGTTGATTTAACGACTTATTTCTCAAGGCAAAACCAAAAATCTGATTTAAATGAAGAGTATACAAAATCAGTATCAAAGCATTGGGACCGAGAAATTATGGAAGGGGCTATTTTTCCTCCCACATTAAAAACTGAAAAACAATTTGAAAAAGTTAAGGTAATGACAGGAACCTTTGGAATCAAATTCGAGCCTTTTTTGCGCAATTCCGAACCAGCGAGTGATGCAAAGGCGTTGATTATCCATGCTAAAGATCAGGATTACGAACTCCCACTTGAGGATGCGAATGAACTGATTCTAAAGTTTGCGGATTCAGGCAAACCTATCAAAGAGGATGGCCCTGTCCATATTTACTACGGAGATGGTTCTAATCAAGATTCACCAATAAAAAATGTAAAAGGGTTTACAGTAAAATAGACGGGTGCCAATTTGGCTCCCGTTTTTTTAGCTAAAGTAAATCTGCGGCGAGTCTGGCCAAACCTGACCGTTCTCCTTTTAACAATTTTACATGTCCGGAAATGACTTGGTCTTTAAACTTTTCGACAACATAGGTCAATCCATTATTATAGGCATCAAGGTAAGGATGGTCAATTTGTTCAGGGTCTCCCATCAGAACAATTTTGCTATCCTCACCAACCCTTGTTAGGATCGTTTTTACTTCATGCTTTGTTAAGTTCTGTGCCTCATCAATTATGATGAACTGTTTCGGCAGGCTTCTGCCACGAATGTAAGTCAGAGCTTCTACTTCAATCGAACCCATCCCTGCTAAGATGGCATCCAATTCACCAGGCTTTTTTGTATTAAATAGATATTCCAAATTATCGTAGATCGGTTGCATCCATGGTCTCAGCTTTTCTTGTTTTTCTCCAGGTAAGAACCCCAAATCTTTACCAACCGGTACAATAGGCCTGGCTACTAGCAGCTTTTTATAAGCTTGGAAATCTTCTGTTTGCATTAAACCAGCTGCCAGGGCAAGCAATGTTTTTCCTGTCCCTGCTTTACCAGTTAAAGTAACTAGGGGTATATCTTTTCGCAACAACAATTCAATGGCCATTGTTTGCTGAACATTTCGCGAGTGAATCCCCCATAAATGCTCTTGATTTAAGGCTAGCTTTTTTAATTTCTTAGCTGTCCTATCCACAATCCCAACTGCTGAAGCAGAACTCCCAAGTGCGTCTTTTAAAATCACAAATTGATTTGGATAAAAGTGATAAGCACCTATCGTAACAAGAGACAGTTCTCCCGCTTCATAATACTTATTTAGTATCTCAACAGGGACAAAAGCCTCAACAAATCCCGTATAAATAGAGTCTATTTCTACTACCCGGTCATTGAGAAAGTCTTCTGCATGCAGTCCGATTGCATCCGCCTTTACTCGGACCAAAGCATCCTTGCTCACAAGAGTTACCTGTTTGCCATTCTCCTTTGTCAATTCCTCAAGATATAAGTTCTTTGCCACTGCAAGGATACGATTATCATTCGTTTTTTCAATGAAAATTTCCTGAAGTTCATGAAAAGAGCGGTGATTTAATTCAATGCGGATGGTTCCTCCATTTTCAAGCGGGATCTTTTCATGAAGTTTTCCTGATGCCCTTAAACCATCAATTAATCTTGATACATGCCGGGCATTTCTCCCAATTTCATCCATGTACCTTTTCTTTGAGTCCACTTCTTCTAGAACTACTGCTGGAATAACAACCTCATTATCTTCAAAGGAGAAAATGGAATACGGGTCTTGTAATAAGACATTTGTATCCAACACGTATATTTTACTCAAAGCGACGCCTCCGTCTCACGTTGTATAGATTTGTTCTCGTAGTGTCAATCCGAATAGTAGATGGACTTTGGTAAAATATATGTTTATTGGAATAAAGATAGAAGAAAATCCGCACAATAAATGTTAGCAATTCACAGAAATATGACGAAAGATTTATATCCTATTTTTATAACATGAAATAAGCCTTTTGGAGGGATTTTATGAAGAGATTGGTCATGATTGCCATGGTTTCCCTTTTCCTTATCGGGTGCAACAACATTAATAAGGAGAATAATGCCCAGAATAATTCAATGGTAAAAGTTAAAAATACTAATATAGAAAATGTAGATCGAAAAACGGGGCAGCAAATCTCCAAACGATTAGTTAGTCTTGCGACGAGTGTTCACGATGTTAATGACGCAACGGCTGTCGTTTTAGGGAATTACGCAATTGTTGGGATTGATGTAAACTCTAAGATTGATCGATCAGAAGTGGGAACCATCAAATATTCAGTTGCTGAAAGTTTAAGTAAGGATCCATATGGTGCAAAGGCGATAGTGGTAGCTGATGCCGACACCTACCAGCGCTTAAAAGAGGTTCAAGCAGATATTAAAAACGGTAGACCGGTACAGGGGATTATGGAGGAACTTGCAGATATTGCAGGACGATTAATGCCAGAAGTACCAGGAAACCTTATTACCCCATCTCCCAAAAATGCTACGGATCAGCAGGATGAAAAGCTACCTGCTAACCAGGAAAATAAACTTAAAAAAGAGCAAGAAAAGCAGTCAAATTATCAAAAGTAATAATAAAAAAGTGCCAAAAAGCTTAGGATATCCTAAGCTTTTTTTAATGCCCCCATTACTTGGTGGTCTAACCTTTCCGCAGCATTTTTATCATATGTTTTATCATATTGAACCTCGCTTATGATTCTAGAGCCATAAAACATAACATCTCTTACTTCATTAACTTTCATTTCCAGTAAAGCAAGGTTTAATGGAAGTTCTTTTAGAGTCTCTTCTTTTATAGTTACTTCACCCGAAATGGAATAGGTGGATTCATTTGCAATTAAAATGATGACTCCCTGTTTATTCCTTTTAATATTTTCCAGGATTCGTGACCGATTATCTACCGCAAAACAAATCGTATGGTGATCCTTTGCTAGTACCCAAGAAATGGCACTGACATTTGGCCCTCCCTTTTCATAATCAATTGTGGCGATAGTCACAAATCTCTCTTTCTGGAGTTCTTCAAATAAAGGCTTAATTAAAAAAGGTTCCACTTCGTTTGCCATTTTTCAAAGCCCCTTTCTCTTTCTTCTCCCGAAAAACGGATAATCTCATATTACTACTATCCCTTTTTTTCATCAACTTAAACACATAGCTGCTTGAAGGCCTTTTGGCATGTTATAGTATAATAAGGAATAATGCTTTTTAGAATTGGCTCTGTTAAACAATAATGTTGATTTTTTTAACGTTGATTGGAGCGGAAGGCCCTCGACTCCCCTGGAATACGGGGCTGGGGAGACCCCGCAGGCGCATTAGGAGGCTCCCCGGCATGCCCACGGGAACGCTTAAGCGACTGGGGCGGAAATCAACAGCCAAATTTAACAGCGCATAAGAATTAGGAATGAGGTGCCATAATGAGAGTGAAGTGTGTACTTTGCGATAAAATTGAAGCAATAAATGATGAGTCATTGACGGCTAAACGCTTGCGTAACCGCCCTATTCATACATACATGTGCAAAGAATGCTGCGAAAGGATTACGGAAAAAACAAATGCCAGAATCAGTACAGGCAATTTCAGATTTTACCGGCCAACATCTGAAGTAGAGGAATGGTAAGAGGAAAAATAAATTTTGTCTGATCAGCAAAAAACCTCAGACTCCTTGGAAAGGAGCCTGAGGTTTTTTATTAGTCTTCATTAGGGTAATTGACATACTTTTCAGGTTCACGATTAATCTGATTGAGCATAATTTCAATCAATTCTCTTGGGAAGCGAGTTTTCTTCCTATCTTCATCCTGTTGATAAGAGATGTAATACATGTCCTCATCAGTTGAAATTTCAATATTGGAAACGTGGTGTTCCGTTCCTAACAGCTCGTCAAAATGCGCCTTTGTTTCTGCTGCGGCAGTATCATCAGGACGAGCATCACAAACCACTTTAATGGTAAGCCAATTGTACAAAACATCCTGCAAGGATTTCAAAGCCCAACCCCCCACTACTTTGCCTCGGTCTGCTCCCTTTTGGAATTATACAGCCGGACTTTATAGATAATTAAAATTAACGCCGCTACAACCAGACCTTCTGCAACCGGCAAGAAGATGCCAAAAAACGTAAGAAGTGTACATCCTACAAATAAAAAGAAATAAATAATCAGCGATTTCAAGAGCGGCAATTTCTTAGCAAATCCTAGTTTATAAACAATAATGGATAAAGCAACAATGGTCAAGTAAAGAAGCCACATACCTAATTTTGGCTGCTCATTTACCTTATAAAGGGCTGCAAAAAATGACAAATGCTCTGCCACATTCATGTGAAAACCTCCTGGAATTTAAGGTTTATCATTAACTCATTTCTGCGTATTTCTTCTTTTTGGCCTGTTTTTCCCGTTCACTCTTATCTAATATTTTCTTTCTTAGACGGATGGATTGTGGTGTTACTTCACAATATTCGTCATCGTTTAGGTACTCCAATGATTCTTCCAGAGTCATGATGCGAGGCTTCTTAATCACTGAGGTTTGGTCTTTTGTTGCCGAGCGTACGTTTGTCTGTTGCTTCACCTTTGTGATATTAACAGAAAGATCATTTTCCCTTGTATGCTCCCCGACAATCATTCCCTCATAAATTTCTGTACCTGGTTCAACAAAGATGGTTCCACGGTCTTCTACCTGCATTATACCATATGTGGAAGCTTTTCCAGTTTCCATTGATACTAGAACGCCCTGGCGTCTACCGCCTACCTGTCCGGCAATCATTGGCTGGTAACTATCAAACGTATGGTTTAGGATTCCATAACCGCGGGTTTGTGTCATAAACTCTGTTGTATAACCGATTAGACCACGTGCTGGAACATTAAATATCAGACGAACTTGGCCGTTTCCGTTATTAATCATGTCAAGCATTTCCCCTTTGCGGGCTCCGATCGATTCCATAATCGCACCAGTATGCTCTTCAGGTACGTCAATTTGTACCCTTTCAACAGGTTCACAGCGGACACCATCAATTTCTTTTACAATTACTTCTGGTTTTGATACTTGAAGCTCAAATCCTTCGCGACGCATGTTTTCGATTAATATAGATAGGTGAAGTTCCCCACGTCCAGAAACAACCCATGCATCTGGAGAATCCGTATTATCGACACGTAAACTTACGTCCGTGTGAAGCTGCTCGCGAAGTCTCTCTTCAATTTTTCGCGCCGTAACATATTTGCCTTCACGTCCAGCAAATGGACTGTTGTTAACGACAAATGTCATTTGTAGTGTTGGCTCATCAATCCGCAAGACTGGCAGAGCCTCTTGATGTTCAACTGGGCAGACGGTTTCCCCAACATTAATATCTTCCATCCCGGAAACCGCTACTAAGTCCCCAGCTTTCGCCTCTTCAATTTCTTCTCGTTTTAATCCAAAGAAACCGAATAATTTCGTTACCCGGAATTGCTTCACAGTGCCGTCTAGCTTCATTAAAGCAACCTGCTGTCCAACCTTCATCGTTCCACGGAATACCCGGCCAATTCCGATTCTCCCTACGTATTCATTATAATCCAGTAGTGCCACTTGGAATTGCAAAGGTTCTTCACTGTTATCAACTGGTGCAGGGATATTTTCAATGATTGCTTCATAAAGCGACTGCATGTTCTCATCTTGTTTTTCTGGATCAAGACTGGCAGTTCCATTAATCGCTGATGCATATATAACTGGAAACTCTAGTTGGTCTTCATTTGCATCGAGTTCAATAAATAAATCAATTACTTCATCGACAACCTCTTGTGGACGGGCAAAATCACGGTCAATTTTATTGACTACCACGATTGGAGTTAAATTTTGCTCCAACGCTTTTTTAAGGACAAACCGTGTTTGCGGCATACAACCTTCGTAGGCATCCACCACTAAGAGAACGCCATCAACCATACGCATAATCCGTTCCACTTCACCGCCGAAGTCAGCATGTCCTGGTGTGTCTAAAATATTTATACGTGTATCCTTATATTGGATTGCAGTATTTTTCGCAAGGATGGTAATCCCGCGTTCTCTTTCCAAATCGTTTGAGTCCATAGCACGCTCTTCAACGTGCTCATTCGAACGGAATGTTCCCGCCTGTCGTAACAATTGGTCTACAAGCGTTGTTTTACCATGGTCAACGTGGGCAATGATTGCTATATTTCGTATATCATTTCTTATGTTCAAAGAAGTTCCACTCCTGCCTATATTCAAGATTAATTTTATTTATAGTTTCTCATCCGCAACTAAAACATTATACCATAATAAAAGTGGAAACCTAAAAGCTTTTTATGTAAAATAAAAATAAAACCAAATATAAGGGGTAAATAACATGAAACAAGTTAATTGGCAGATGCTCATTTTTGCAATTCTAGCTGCAGTCAGCATCATGGGAATGGGTATTTCCATAGCCGAAAATACCATGCTTGGCTTGTTTGGCTGTCTTGTTGCTTTGATTGTCATCATGGGGCTGGGCTTTAAAACGAAAAAGAAGCTTCGTGAAAAAGGTTTATTATAGTTATAAAAATGGCTCTGGTAAATTTGGCTATTGACATCCGCTCCAATTAACAGAGTAAAAAAATCAACATGATTGTTTACCAGAGCCATAAAAATAAAAGAAGCCGAGCAGGCTTCTTTTACCATTTTCCGTTCTTTAAATACTCCTCAAGTATCGTTTGATGCAAACCCGGCTTTGCAGCAAATACGGAATCTTGAGAAAGGCAGTCCAGCCTCTCCCCTCTTAAATTCGTAATGATTCCGCCCAATTCTTCAACAATTACTGCCCCACCAGCATAATCCCATGGAGCCAACCTGAGCGATATGTAGGCATCAACCCTGCCTGTAGCCACAAAAATTAATTCAAGGGCTGCGCTTCCATAGGATCGCGTTCCCCTTGCGTCTCTTGCCAATGGGATTAGTAAATTGTGGTCAATGCGGTGGTTCTTCATAACCCATGTTGCGTTTAAGGCGATTATCGCTTCTTTTACAGTGGCTTTCTCCAGTAATGGAATGGGCTTTTTATTTAGGAAAGCGCCGTTACCTCTTCGTGCATGGTACAATTCATCATGCACGACATCATATACCAAACCGACTTTTCCAACACCGTCTTCATACACTCCAAGCGAGATGGCAAAATTCCTTTGCTGGTGAATAAAATTCATGGTTCCGTCAATTGGGTCAATCAGCCATACAATTCCTTGCATACTTTCCAATTGATCGCCGAAACCTTCTTCCCCCAAAATTTTATGGTCTGAATACTCTTGTTTAATTTTGCGGATAAAAAACTGCTCTATTTCTTTATCCATATTGGTTACCAAATCATTGGGATTTGACTTTGTTTGAATGTCCAATGTTTGGTCAAAGGACGAACGAATCTTTTCTCCTGCTTCCCTCACCCAGTGCATTGCTTGGGAATAAATCTTTTCCCAGTCCATAATTCTCCTCCAAAAATTTATTTCCAGTATCTGATTCAAGATGTTATGTAGTATGAGCTAAATGATTAAATTCATGTAATTATAGCTTAAATCACTTCAAGCCTATCATCAACTTTTAAAGGTCTTTGGAAGGATTGAGGGACAAATTAATGCCAATAATAAACGAACTCCCCCTCTATTTTGGAGTTCGTTTAAGACGATAATATTTTGTTCCTTTCCATTACAACCTCAAATCCCCTTAGACATTAATACTAATAAATTACTTAAAAAGCCTTTAATCGTAGTAATTCCTGGCGGATTCTTTCTAATTTTTGTTTGCAATCTTTTACTTTTTTCTCATTATTTTCCTCAATTGCCTCAAATAATACGGCCAATTCATAATCCATTTCAAGCCTTAGTACCGCTGTACGTTGCCTGTCAGTTACCTTTTTTAAAGATGTATTCATTAATTGCTTCACACTTTCTCCTCCCTTATTGTTATTTCTGTTATTTGTTTACTGTATAATATGAACCGCAATGGTTTCTTGCAACAAATTTGTGCTCTCACCTAATGAGACAACAAATTACTAGTGAATTCGTCAATATGCTACAATAGAGGAAACTTCAATCATCGGGAATGTATTGCTTTTATTCCGAAATCAATCAATTGTAAGGGTGGAGGTTGTTAATGATGGATTTTAACGGATTCTCCAAAGAGGATTTTGATGTTTTTTTAATAGATGGATTAGAACCAAGAATGGAGGCGCTGAAAAATACGGTTCGCCCCAAACTTGAAGCTTTAGGCTCCATTTTTGCACCTGCTCTGTCTGCGACGACGGGAGAGGAAATGTTTGCTCATGTAGCGAAGCATGCAAGAAGAACCATTCATCCGCCTAAGGATACCTGGGTTGCCTTTGCTAACAATCCGAGAGGTTATAAAATGCTTCCGCATTTTCAAATAGGTTTGTGGGAAACCCATTTATTTATTTGGTTTGCGGTCATTTACGAAGCTCCCCAGAAAAATGATATAGGGGCCCGTTTTGCCAAAAAGGCGAGCAAGATCTATAAAGATATTCCGGCAGACTATGTTTGGTCTTTGGACCATACAAAACCGGAAACATTGTCCCATAAGGATCTTAAAAAGAACGATTTACTGTCAATGTTCGACAGACTCCAAGCAATTAAAAAGGCTGAACTGTTATGCGGCTATACTATTAACAGAGATGAAGTAATTCATTTAGATGCGGAAGGCTTATTGACAAAAATCGATGATGTGTTTCAGACTGTAACTCCTCTATATCAATTGGCACAAAATATTAAATAAATATGAACTTCTAAAAAAAGATTCAGTCCTAGCCCATAAAAAGGTCGAAGCCTGAATCTTTTTCTAGTTATTTGCGGGAACAACTATACCTTCATGAGAATTCGTTCTCCTGGAGAAGCATCTTTAGCTTTTTTTATGGTTCGATAGGACGAATAAGTGCTAATCTCCTCAAACTCATTACAGATTGTTTTTTCCTGTGCCTTACTGGGTACGATTTCTTTAAAACGGCGATATGCATCCATAATTTCATCACGCTCTATTCCGTTTTCATAGGCCTTTTCAATCGCTTCAAAGAATTTAATAACATCTATAATCTCTTCAGTAGACCATGTAAAATCAATTGGGTACTGATATTCCATTTTTTCACCTGCTTCAATTTGCAAAATTTAGTTTCTATTATTATTTTCTCCACCTTGCCCGTATTTCTTCAGCCTCCTGAATAATTTGCTGAATTAGCTCATTTGTAGCAGGCACATTTTTAATAAGTCCCATCACCTGTCCGGCCCAGGCAAATCCGTTATCCACTGCCCCGTCATAGATATACCGTTTGTTAGCTACACCGCTGATATAATCCTTAAGCTCTTCATAACCACCGTGATTTTTTTCTATCTCAAGAATTTTTTCCGTCCAGCTGTTGGCAACGGCTCGAGCCGGGGCACCTAGTGTACGCTTAATAACTACTGTATCTGTTTCATTGCCTTGAATTAATGCTTTTTTATATATTTCATTTGCGTGGATACACTCTTTTACTGCAATAAATCTTGTCCCCATTTCGATTCCTTCTGCTCCAAGACTTAATGCCGCCATCAATCCTCTGCCATCGCCAATGCCTCCTGAAGCAATAACTGGAATGGAAACGGAATCCACTACTTGCGGAATTAACACGATGGTCCCGGTATCGTCACGGCCCAGATGTCCCCCTCCTTCTTGACCAACAACCATGACAGCGTCTGCCCCCAGTTGCTCCGCTTTTATGGCTTGTCTCCTAGCAGCAACGAGCACCAGCTTTTTTATCTGGGATCCTTCCAATCGTTCCAAAATAGGAGCTGGATTTCCTCCCGTCATGGAAATAACCGGTACTTCTTCCTCAATAGCGACTTCTAAAAAATTTTTAAACGGCCGATTTTGCTGTCCAATAGCGAAGTTTACCCCAAATGGTTTGTCGGTTAATTCCCTTACCTTTTGAATCTCCTGTCTTAACAGGTCCGGACTCGATAAAGACATGGCAGTAATTTGGCCAAGCCCTCCCGAATTGGAAACAGCCGCTGCCAAATCCGAATACGCCAAATACGCCAGTCCTCCTTGAATGATTGGATACTGAATATTTAGCAGTTCAGTTACACGTGTCTGCCAATTCACATAAACCCCTCCTATTATATAGCATTTTCTTGTTATTCGATTCAAAAGGTTAAATTTCCTGTTGATTTGGGAAACTAATTAAAACCCACTTAAAATGATGCAGAAAACTATACAAAATTTCTATGCAACGCAATTGAATAATGCTATAATGCATTTGTTTTATGTTTTGAAAAACAATGTTAAGGAAGTATTTTTGAAAATAAGAGGTGTGGTTATAATTGTCTCAAGATAAAACACCGTTGTTTAGCGGTTTACTCGAACACGCAAAGAAAAACCCTGTACAGTTCCATATTCCTGGTCATAAAAAAGGAGTAGGAATGGATCCAGACTTTCGGCATTTTATTGGCGATAACGCATTGTCAATTGATTTGATAAATATTAGTCCTTTAGATGACCTTCACCATCCAAAGGGAATGATCAAACAAGGACAGGAATTGGCGGCAGAAGCATTTGGGGCTGATTATACATTTTTTTCTGTTCAAGGTACTAGTGGTGCAATTATGACAATGGTAATGGCAGTTTGCGGACCTGGGGAAAAAATCATTGTACCTAGAAATGTTCACAAATCGGTTATGTCAGCAATCGTCTTTTCAGGTGCTATTCCCGTATTCATCCATCCTGAAATTGACGAAAATCTAGGGATTTCCCACGGGATTACTACAGAGTCGGTAGAACATGCTTTAGAACAGCATCCAGATGCAAAAGGACTACTAGTTATTAATCCAACCTATTTTGGGATTTCAGCTGACTTAAAAAAAATTGTGGAAATTGCGCATTCCTACAATGTACCAGTGCTTGTGGATGAAGCTCATGGAGTTCACATTCATTTTCATGATCGACTCCCTCTATCTGCCATGCAAGCCGGGGCTGATATCGCTGCCACCAGCGTTCATAAACTTGGGGGTTCCTTAACGCAAAGTTCTATTTTAAATGTTAGAGAAGGCAGGGTGTCCATTAAACACGTTCAATCCATCCTGAGCATGCTGACAACTACTTCCACGTCCTATCTGTTGCTTGCATCCCTTGATACAGCAAGAAAACAACTAGCTACCAAAGGAACCGAATTAATCGACAAAACTATCCACTTAGCTCAATTAATTCGAAAAAGGATAAATGAAATTGATCATTTATATTGTGTCGGAGAAGAAATTCTCGGTACAAAAGCAGCTTTTGATTATGACCCAACCAAACTAATCATTTCTGTGAAGGATTTAGGTTTAACTGGCTTTGAAGTAGAACAATGGTTGAGAGAAAGATACAATATCGAGGTTGAACTATCCGACTTATATAATATTCTTTGTATCATCACGTTTGGAGATACTGAGTACGAGGCTAATCTTTTAGTAAAGGCACTAACTGAATTATCTAGGGAGTTCGAGCATCGTGCAGAGAAAACAGAACCAGTTCAAGTATTGCTGCCGGAAATACCAGTTTTAGCTTTAACCCCAAGAGATGCGTTTTATTCTGAAACAGAAATTATTCCTTTTGAGGAATCTGAAGGCAGGATTATCGCTGAATTTGTAATGGTTTATCCTCCAGGTATCCCTATTTTTATACCTGGCGAAATCATTACAAAAGAAAACCTGCATTATATTAGGAAAAACCTTGAAGCAGGCTTACCAGTTCAGGGTCCTGAGGATGATGAATTAAAGACGATCCATGTAATCAAAGAATACAAGGCTATAACCTAACATAAAATAACAGGATTCCAATTATGGAATCCTGTTTTTGTTATAAAAATAGCAACCAGATATCTATACTTCTTTATTTGTATGTTCGTCGTCGCAGCAATGACATTTTGAATAAAGAACCGTTACCTTTTCATCTTCAAAATGATCAATCGTGGTGTCACAGGTTTGACATACAATCGTACCCATCATATCCAGCCCCTTTTTCATATGAATAAATCCCCAAAATGAAAGCGATTAAACATCCTTGAATACATAATAATATATCATAATTAATTTTTCAAGCCTAAATTGTATGTCATAATAAAAAAATCAAAATAAAAAAAGGTCTTAAAGTGACCTTTTTTCGCTAATTGATTATTCATATTGTGTAATAAACGGTACTTCAGGTAAAGTGGCATGAAAAAAGTCCACCAAATCTGCTGCTTGCTGTTTGTCTGTAATACGGAAAACATTTTGAAGGTACTCTATATCTTCAATGTCTTTAGGGTCGAGGAGAGTGGAACGGCCGGTTTGCATGCAGATAACCAGAGGTTTTCCAAAAAACATATTAGTGTAAACAATTCCAAAGTCATAACGGGTATGTTCAGTTGTAAACCCAACAAATCTTACCTTTACTCTTTCATGTTCATCATAAAGTTTGTCGAATAAATCCATGAGGTTCCTCCTTTTTACAATATTTAGAATATTATTATAAATTGTTTTTTGTAAAATGACAACAGTTGTTGTCAAAAAATTCATAAAAGTTGTCAGCACTTTTTGTTCAATGCTAGAATAAAAGAGCATAAAAAGGGTTAAAGGGGGAATATGTGATGGCTTTAAATGCGTTAATAAAGCTTGTACCTGCATCGGTACAACAAACCATTACAATTGAAGATGTCAAAGAACTTTTCCAATATTATAAAACGATAACGGCAAAGACCGGTGATCAGTTAGATTGGGAATATGAAAATGCCGCTTTTCCCTATGAGATAAAAGAAACAGCCGAGGGAAAAGGGAAATGGTTTTATTTGGAGTCTGACCAAGAACGCTATAGCTACATTTTAATAGGAGTAGATAAAGGCTCCTCCAAAAATGCAGATGGTCAAGAAGAAATTTATGATTATATCCAAGTAACTTTGCCGGAACAAGCTACATACGGAGATAAAGGAAAGGCAAATGAGTTTTGCAAATTTCTAGCTAAAAAGCTACAAGGGGAACTTCATTTATTTAACGGACGAATCATGTACTTTTACACTAGAAAATAACACTAGTCCTGAAATTGCCATGCTTAATTAGTTCCTATACGTCTGGGCACGGAACCATTTTCCTCCCGCCCAGACCATAGGGACTTATTTTAATGTATCAAGACATTCATGGTGTAATGTATTGACGTATAAATAACAAGGCTTAATGTTGTGATAAACAGTGTTTTACGAGCCGATTGCGTAGCCTTATTTCCAATTAGGAATGCCAGATAAAAAAACACAAAAAACATAATGACCTTGTAAATTAATTGGTCATGCTTTGACAGCCACTCGATTAATGTATAACCACTCCAAATAATAAATTGAAGCAAAATCACTACATAAACCCGCATTCAAATCACCGCTTAAACGATTGTTAAAAGCCCTCAAGCCTATTCAATGTTCTTGTTTATCATTATATGTTTGATGCATTTCAGATATATTTAGATTTAATAAAAGTCCCTTACCTCAATATATTAAGCCATAAAAAAACGTCTCTTCGTTTTGGAAGAGACGTTTTTTGCTATTGTTATTATAAGATGTGAATTGGTGTTCCAAGGGCCACTTCTGCAGTTTCCATTGTGATTTCACCCAATGTAGGATGAGCATGAATGGTCAACGCAATATCTTCAGCGGTCATTCCAGCTTCAACAGCTAAGCTTAGCTCGGAAATCATATCAGAAGCACTCACACCGGCAATCTGAGCACCAATGACTACGCCGTCGTCTTTACGAGAGATTAGTTTCATAAACCCGTCTGAGCTGTCTAAAGATAATGCACGACCGTTTGCAGCAAATGGGAATTTGCCGACTTTAACATCAATGCCTTCATCTTTAGCCATTTTTTCAGTATAGCCCACTGAAGCAAGTTCTGGATCAGTGAACACAACTGCAGGAATACCTACATAATCAATTTCAGATGGATGACCAGAAATGGCTTCAGCAGCAACTTTTGCTTCATAAGAAGCTTTATGTGCTAATTGCGGACCAGCAACAATATCACCAATTGCATAAATGTTACTTACATTAGTTCGGCATTGTTTATCAATTTCAATCATGCCGCGGTCTGTCATTTTTACACCAGCTTGTTCAAGGCCCATTTCATCTGTATTTGGACGGCGTCCAACCATAACAAATAAGTAATCAGCTTCCACTTTCTTTTCCTCGCCTTTTACTTCATATGTTACAACAACGCCATTTTCAGTTTCTACCACGCCTTTTGCTAATGCACTTGTAACGAATTCTGCGCCTTTCTTCTTCATGTTCTTTTTAACAAGAGAAGTCATTTGCTTTTCAAAACCAAGTAAAATATCTTCTGCACCTTCAAGGATGGTTACTTCTGTACCAAAGTTAGCATAAGCTCCACCAAGTTCAAGGCCAATAACACCGCCGCCAATAACAACGATTTTCTTTGGAATCTCAGAAAGTGACAATGCTCCAGTTGAGTCTAGCACTCGTTTAGAGAACTTGAACGCAGGCAGTTCAATTGGACGAGAACCTGTTGCAATAATTGCATTTTTAAATGTATAGGTTTGGGCAGAATGTTCATCCATTACACGCAAGGTATTGCTATCCACAAAGTATGCTTCACCGCGTACGATGTTCACTTTATTCCCTTTTAAAAGTCCCTCTACACCGCCTGTTAATTTCTTAACAACACTTGCTTTCCATGTTTGAACTTTCGAGAAGTCCACTGTTACATTTTCAGCTGAAATCCCGAAGTCAGCAGAATGTTTCGCAGTTTCATAACGGTGTCCTGCAGAAATAAGTGCTTTGGAAGGGATACATCCGACGTTTAAACAAACTCCTCCAACCGTACCTTTTTCAACAATAGTTACTTTCTGTCCCAGCTGAGCTGCACGGATAGCAGCAACATATCCGCCAGGGCCAGCACCGATTACTATAGTATCTGTTTCAATAGGAAAATCTCCAACGACCATTTTTTACGCCTCCATTAACAGTAATTCTGGATCGTTTAATAAACGTTTAATATGATTTAATGCATTTTGCGCTGTTGCTCCGTCAATCATACGGTGGTCAAAACTTAGAGACAATGCTAAAACTGGAGCCGCTACAATTTCGCCATCACGTACAATTGGTTTTTCTGCAATACGGCCAACACCTAGAATAGCTACTTCTGGATGATTAATTACTGGTGTAAACCATTGACCACCAGCTGAGCCAATATTGGAAATGGTACAAGAAGCACCCTTCATTTCATTTGGAGCCAATTTGCCTTCACGTGCTTTACCAGCTAATTCGTTAATTTCATTAGAAATATTGAAGACTGATTTACGGTCAGCATCTTTTACAACTGGTACCAAAAGACCTTTTTCAGTGTCAGCTGCAATACCGATATTATAGTAATGTTTATGGATAATTTCGTTTGTTGCATCGTCAAGTGATGTATTGAATACAGGGTACTCTCTTAATGCACTTGTTAATGCTTTTACGATATAAGGCAAGAAAGTTAGCTTGATTCCTTTTGCAGCAGCCACTTCTTTGAACTTCTTGCGATGTGTAACAAGTTTTGTTACATCTACTTCATCCATTAAAGTAACGTGTGGAGCAGTGTGCTTAGAGTTAACCATTGCTTTAGCGATAGCTTTGCGGATACCGCTCATTTTCTCGCGAGTTTCTGGATACTCACCTTGTGGAATTGGCGCTGCTTTTGGTGCTTCAGCCTCAGTTGCTGCAGCTTGTGCAGTTTCTGAAGGTGCTGCTACAGGTGCACCACCAGTTAAGAATGCGTCGATATCAGTTTTTAGAACCCGGCCATTGTCTCCTGAGCCAGCTACTAAACGAATATCAACACCTTTTTCACGTGCATATTTTCGAACAGATGGCATTGCAATGACATGACGATTTGTGTCAACTTCAGCCTGTGCTGCTGGAGCCGCTTCAGCTGCTGGTGCTGCTTCCTCTTGCTTTGGAGCCTCTTCTGCACCTTCATCGCCTTTGAATTGCAAGTCTTCGTAACCAGGAGCATCAAATGTAATCAGTACTTGTCCTACAGTCGCAACAGTACCTTCTTCGACCAGAACTTCCAAAACAGTTCCTTCTACTGGAGATGGAATTTCTACAACTGCTTTATCATTTTGAATTTCACATAAAACATCATCTTCTTGGACTTTGTCGCCTGGTTTAATAAACCATTTGACGATTTCACCTTCGTGAATACCTTCACCGATGTCAGGCATTTTAAATTGGAATGACACTGAGATTCATCCTCCTATTGTAGTCTCTTAGCAGACATTTTTTTGATTCATGGAAGTGGAAGCTATCTTCCACTTCCATCGTTAATTAAAAGTTTAAAACTTTTTTAGCCGTTTCAATTACATCTTTATAATTCGGAAGCCAAACTGATTCTGCTTGCGGGAATGGGAAGACAGTATCAGGTGCGGCTACGCGAAGAACCGGTGCTTCTAAGCTCAAAATAGCTCTGTCATTAATTTCAGCCACTACATTGGCAGCAATACCTGCCTGCTTCTGTGCCTCTTGGACAACAATTGCCCGGCCTGTTTTTTCAACAGAAGCAATGATTGTTTCGATATCTATTGGACTAACAGTACGAAGGTCAATAACTTCTGCAGAATGGCCTTCTTTTTCCAACTCTTCTGCTGCTTTTAATGACTCGTGTACCATAGCGCCGTAAGTAATAATCGTTACATCTGTTCCTTCACGTTTCACTTCAGCTTTTCCAAGCGGAATGGTATATTCCCCTTCTGGAACTTCTTGACGGAATGAACGGTATAATTTCATATGCTCAAGAAAAACAACCGGATCATTGTCGCGAATAGCAGAAATTAACAATCCCTTTGCATCATAAGGAGTTGATGGGATTACCACTTTCAATCCAGGAGTTTGGGCCATAAGACCTTCTAAGCTGTCTGCGTGCATATCTGGAGTATGTACGCCACCGCCAAATGGTGAGCGAATGGTTACAGGTGCATGGTACTTCCCACCTGAACGGAAACGCAAGCGGGCCATTTGGCCAGCAATTTGGTCAAAAACTTCAAAAACGAAACCAAAGAATTGGATTTCTGGAACAGGACGATAACCTTGCAAGACTAGACCAGATGCAAGACCGCCGATTCCCGACTCAGCAAGTGGCGTGTCAAATACACGATCTTCGCCGAATTCTTGCTGCAAACCTTCAGTTGCACGGAATACCCCGCCGTTAACACCAACGTCTTCACCGAATACTAGTACGTTCGGATCATTACGCAATTCAGTTCGTAGGGCATCGGTAATTGCTTGAATCATTGTCATTTGAGCCATGACTTACTTCGACTCCTTTGCTTGATATATTTCAAATTGTTCTTTTAAGTTTTGTGGCATATCTTCGTACATAATTGACATTAAATCAGTAACTTTTTGTTTTGGAGCAGCGTCAGCTTGCTTAATTGCTTCTTTAATATCCTCTTTTGCTTTTTCAATAACTTCCGTTTCTTTATCCTCGTTCCAAATCCCTTTCTTTTCAAGGAATTTACGGAAACGAACTAATGGGTCTTTCTTCTCCCATTCATTATCAAGGTCTGCTGTACGATAACGAGTTGGGTCGTCACCAGCCATTGTATGTGGTCCATAACGGTAGGTTAATGTTTCGATTAAAGTAGGGCCTTCTCCATTCACAGCACGTTCACGAGCTTCACGTGTAGCTACATAAACAGCTAAAGGATCCATGCCGTCTACTACCACTCCTGGAATACCGGCAGCAACTGCCTTTTGAGCCAATGTTTTGGCAGCAGTTTGCTTTTCACGTGGAGTAGAAATAGCAAATTGGTTATTTTGAACAATAAAGATTGCTGGAGCTTGGTAAGCACCCGCAAAGTTGATTCCTTCATAGAAATCCCCTTGTGATGTACCGCCATCACCTGTGTAGGTAATCGCAACTGCTTTTTTGCCGCGTTTTTTCAATCCAAGCGCAACACCGGCAGTTTGAACATATTGAGCACCAATAATAATTTGTGGATGCTGAACATTTACGCCATCAGGAATTTGCATACCTTGAAGATGTCCTCTTGACCACAAGAATGCTTGTGATAATGGTAATCCGTGCCAAACAATTTGTGGGATATCACGATAACCCGGAAGGATAAAATCTTCTTGTTCCAATGCATATTGTGATGCTAATTGAGAAGCCTCTTGGCCGGCAGTTGGCGCATAGAAGCCTAAACGTCCTTGACGGTTTAAAGAAATGGAGCGCTGATCAAGGATACGAGTATATACCATGCGGCTCATTAATTCTTGAAGCTGCTCATCTGTTAAATCAGGCATTGCTGCTTCATTAACGACTTCTCCTTCTTCATTTAGAATTTGAAGGGTTTGGAATTGATCTTCTGCTGCTGCGAGAGCTTTATTGGCATCTTGCGCCGCTTTTTGAGTTTTAGAAGCCATTTGTTCACATCTTCCTTTCTTTAAAAGCTATATAAAAATAAATTTCACTAAAAAATAGGTTACCCAAAAAATAAATTAATGCCTCAAATACATAATGCGTTTTTTATAATTTCTTATTGAGCAACCAGAGATTTAATAGGTTACCTTGCACCAATCGCATATGATAGTCTTTCACCGGATATGTAAGATAAACTAAAAAATCGTTATACTGCCATCATTTCAACTGTACTATTAATTTTCAAAAAACTACTAGTACAATTTCCAAATCCATAATAGAGTTTACCTCAACTATTTTCATTCGTCAATTACTATGCATAAGATTTCTTTATAAAAACAGAAGTAGTTTTGCAATCGGTTTATCAAAACCTGTATCAATAGATTATCGACACCTGTTTTATAAAAATCGCCGTTTTCAAAGAAAAATTCCCATAAAAAAACCGACTCGAATTAAGTCGATTTTCCGTGATTATTCATCATTTGAAAGTCCCGCTTGTTTATAAAAGGACAGCTTCTGTGTATTGTAATCCTTTGTCAGATTATTAAATTTATCATTCGCAGCATATACCTGTTCATAGGACAGATTTACTTTCTTTACTTGCTCCTCTAATTGAATGGCGGATATGTCTTTGTTTTGAAACATTTTATACAGCTGTATATCATTTTTCAAGGCCGCCATATAGAAGTTAGTAAGAGAATCATGGGCCTGATATCGTATTGTCATGGTATCGTAGAGCTGATCAGCAGATTTCCTTAACTTAGGTTCATCAATCCTTTTTTTTACTGATTTGACCTTTTTAAAGGCTTGTTCCGAATCCTTCATACTTTTTGTTTCTTTTTTAAACAACTCACTTCGTTTATTGGCAGAAGTGATTGCTTCATCCGATTGTTTTGTAATCTGATCATATTCCTTCATACCTAATGAAATAATTTGATCATAAAGAGTTTTTTCATGCTTCTCCAATTTGGTAAGAGGTTTTTGCTGTTCCTCAAACGTTTTTTCCTTTGCAGCCACGTTTTCTAATATTGTATACATTTCTTCTTCAGGAGTTTGTTTCTTGGCGCATCCTGTTGAAAGAAATAAAATAAATAAACTTATGATAATAACTAGTTGTTTAACTGCTGACATTTCTTTTCCTCCCAATAATCCGATAATCTTTGTTAACAATTATTTGTTTATTTGTTAGACTAATGATGCAAATTATATATATTGTTTATAGAGGTGAGTTACATGATAACAATGGATGATATTATTCGCGATGGTCACCCTACGCTTAGAAAAGTGGCAGAAGAAGTAGAAATGCCGCCCTCAGATGAGGATAAACAAATACTTAAAAGCCTTTTAGAATATGTTATCAACAGTCAGGATACAGAAGTTTGCTCACGTTACGGCTTACGGCCAGGCATCGGTCTGGCTGCGCCACAAATTAATGTATCAAAACGCATGATTGCTGTCCATTTAACAGATGAAAAAGGTGTGCTTTATAGCTATGCCCTATTTAATCCAAAGATTATCAGCCACTCAGTTGAAAAAGCATACTTGGAATCCGGAGAAGGCTGCCTGTCGGTGGACGAAGTAATACCTGGTTACGTTCCTAGATATGCGAGGATCACTGTAAAAGGTACAAACTTGGACGGGGAAGCTGTTAAACTCCGTTTAAAAGGCTATCCTGCTATTTGTTTTCAGCATGAAATTGACCATTTAAATGGAATTATGTTTTATGACCATATCGATAAAACTAACCCGTTTAGACGAATCGAAGGGGCTATAGTTATTAACAGGTAATCACTAGGCTGGCTTAATTATGAAAATGAGCCAGCCTTTTTCTGTGCCTTCTTTCCATGATTATCCATGAGGATTTCAACTTTTTTTTCATATAATATTTATATAAATATGGAGAAAAAATTTTTTTCAAGAATCTGCCTTTGGTTGCTTTACATTGGACAAAGATTGATTAAAATAATAAGTAAGGAGATGATCCACTATGTTAAAGAAGCTTAGAAAGAAGCTCTTACAACAGTGGAAAGATTTGCTTAGAAAAAAATCAATTGCCTAATTTTTGAGCCCTTCTACTTGCGAAGGGCTCCTTCATTATTGTAAATTGAAAAAATAGCTCACTTTTACATACTTTTAACCATAAAACCAAAGGTTTCCTAAGAAAATAATGAAAAAAAGGCAAATGTTTTATATAATAGAAAAAGTTATGATTGATTAAGGAGCGAAGTTATCATGATTTTTAAAGTATTTTATCAAGAAAGTGTTACGGAAGTACCGGTACGAGAAAAAACCAAAACTCTCTTTGTTAGTGGTGAATCAGTAAGAGATGTCCTTTCAAGAATTGGTAAACTGGGCATTAATGTTGAATATGTTCAAGAAGTAAAGGGAGCACATTTGGATTATGAACAACAAAATAATGAAGATTTTAAAGTATTGGAGATATGATAATTTATGAAATTTGTGAAAAACGATCAAACTGCTGTTTTTGCCTTGGGTGGCCTGGGCGAAATCGGCAAAAATACCTATGGGGTTCAATTTCAGGATGAAATTATCCTTATTGATGCTGGGATAAAATTTCCTGAGGATGAACTTTTAGGGATTGATTATGTCATACCAGATTACACATACCTAGTAAAAAATGAAGAAAAAATTAAAGGTTTATTTGTTACCCATGGCCATGAAGACCATATTGGCGGCATTCCGTATTTACTTCGTGAAGTCAATATTCCAATTTACGGTGGAAAACTTGCGCTGGGACTTATTAAAAATAAACTAGAGGAGCATGGACTACTCCGAAGCGCCAAATTGATTGAAATTAAAGAAGATGATGTAATTAAATTTCGTAAGACCTCTGTTTCCTTTTTCCGAACCACTCACAGCATTCCTGATTCCTATGGTATAGTTGTTAAGACACCTCCAGGTCAAATCGTCCACACAGGAGATTTTAAATTTGACTTTACGCCTGTAGGTGAACCAGCAAACTTAACAAAAATGGCTGAGATTGGAAAAGAAGGCGTTCTTTGCCTCCTATCTGACAGTACCAACAGTGAGATTCCGGATTTCACCATGTCCGAACGACGAGTTGGGGAAAGTATTCAAGATATTTTCCGAAAGGTTGACGGACGGCTTATATTCGCAACATTCGCTTCGAACATCCATCGCCTCCAGCAAGTAACAGAGGCTGCAGTGGCTAATGGTCGAAAAATTGCAGTATTTGGCCGGAGCATGGAAGCTGCCATTAATATTGGTCTTGACCTAGGTTATATAAGAGCACCAAAGGATACCTTTGTTGATGCTTCTCAAATTAATCGGTTACCAGTTGATAAAGTAACCATTTTGTGTACAGGAAGCCAAGGAGAACCAATGGCTGCTTTATCAAGGATCGCCAACGGTACCCATAGACAAATTCAAATTATCCCAGGGGATACTGTGGTCTTTTCATCATCACCAGTCCCAGGTAATACCATTAGCGTGAGCAGAACGATTAATATGTTGTTCAGAGCGGGTGCAGAGGTTATTCATGGAAAGTTAAATAACATCCATACCTCTGGACATGGCGGCCAAGAAGAACAAAAATTAATGCTCCGGTTAATGAAACCAAAGTTTTTTATGCCGATTCACGGGGAATATCGGATGCAAATCATGCATAAAAAATTAGCCGTTGATTGTGGTGTTGCCCCAGACAATGTCTTTATCATGGATAACGGTGAAGTGTTAGCCCTCTCTGAAAACACTGCACAAGTGGCGGGAAAAATTCCATCCGGCTCTGTTTATATTGATGGAAGTGGAGTTGGTGATATCGGCAATATAGTGCTGAGAGACCGTAGAATTCTTTCTGAAGAAGGCTTAGTAGTTGTAGTAGTAAGTATCAATATGAAGGAATTTAAAATTGCCTCCGGTCCAGATATTATTTCAAGAGGTTTCGTCTATATGCGCGAATCAGGGGATTTAATTAATGATGCCCAAGCTCTCATTACGAAACATTTAAATAAAATTATGGAGCGGAAAACTAGTCAATGGTCCGAGATTAAAAATGAAATCACTGACACATTGGCACCTTTCCTGTATGAAAAAACTAAACGCAAACCGATGATATTACCAATCATCATGGAGGTCTAAAATATAAAGCGGAAGCCCCACAAGGTGCTTCCGCTTTTCTTATTCCATCACTTTTTTCTCAAAACGGTCTATATCTGTGTCCGTTCCAATTACAATTAACACATCGTTCACTTGAATCATTTCTGAGGCAAGAGGCGACACAATAATATCGTCTCCTCGCTTAATGGCAACAATATTTAATCCATATTTTTTGCGGATATCCATATCCATGATGGTATGTCCGCCAAGCTTATGATTTGCAACTATTTCAACAATACTATGTTCATCAGAAAGCTCTAAATAATCCACCACATTGCTCGATGTCATGTTGTGAGCGATCCTTTTACCCATATCTCGTTCAGGGTGAACAACAAAATCTGCTCCTATTTTCATTAGAACCTTTTCATGATAATCATTTTGTGCTTTAGCTGTAATAAAGTCTACTCCTAATTCCTTTAAGATTAATGTTGTCAGTATACTTGATTGAATGTCATCGCCAATGGCCACAATTACATGGTCAAAATTGCGGATGCCAAGACTTTTTAAGACGGCTTCATCAGTGGAATCGCCAACTGCTGCGTGGGAAGCAATCATTGCAAATTCATTTACTCGTTCTTCATTACTATCTATTGCAAGAACTTCCATTCCCTCATCTGCTAAAGTCCGGCAAATGCTTCCGCCGAATCTGCCAAGACCGATTACAGCAAAACTTTTTTTCACAAAAACTCCCCCAAGCTCTATCATTCATACAAGGTTCATTGTAGCACGCTTCAAAAACTTTATATAGCTTCTTCTTTACTCTTGTCTATTTCGCTTATTCCTTCTTTTATAGAGATATATAAATACAATTCCAATTGCGGACATAATAGTAATAATTGGTAGGTTTCCGATTACTAGAACAACAAGACCTGACAATCCTGCAAGTAACCAATTGGTGCTTTGCATAAATTGTTGTTTTGTTTTACCCCATGTATTCAGCTTATCCGGATTAATTTTGGGAACCACTACCTTACTTTCATAAAGGGTAATGGTTATGGTTGAAAATGCTGTTTGATTCTCTAAAAACTTCATTCGGCCTTCAATTGTCTCTATTTCTTCCTGCACGGCTGCCAGATCTTCTGAAATCTTTAACAAATCCTCTGTTTTGGCTGCTCCCTGCATAAATGAAGTTAATCTTTCTTCAACTACCCGCTTGGATTTTAATCTTGACTGCAAATCTACGTATTCCTCTGTTACATCCTGGCCAGTGATGTCCCTTTGAAGAACCTCGGACGCTGCACCTTCGGCATCATGTAAGAAATCCTGAAAAAATTGCTGGGGAATTCTAATCCTAATGGTGCCGCTTAATTGGTCATCTCCTTCTCTATTCAGGGTAGATTCAGCAATATAGCCACCATAACCTTGAACCTTTTTTTCAATCGTGTTAACGGTTTGGTCAAAATTCTTTACCCGTATTTGAAGGTTAGCTTGGTAAATGACCATTTGATTTGGCACTGCCAATTGGTCAGTTCCTTCAGTCCTTTTCGTCTGTTCTCCTTCCGAGGAAGACATACTTGTATCACTCCCGCTACCTGATTTACCAGGTGCCATGGCAGCCTTTTTTTCAGCATAAGACTCAGAACTCTCATTTTTACTGCTGGAACTGCAGCCAGCTAATCCAATCGTAACCATAAAGATAAGGAGAAACAACTTTCTAAAGGCCTGCTTGTTCATAAAAACCACCCCATCGTCTAATATTAACTGTCTTTAATAATACCGACGGGTAAAATAGTGCGAGGTTTCAATATTTTACAACGTACTGTAAAAGATAAAAAACTACCCGTAATTTACTTTACGGGCAGTTTTTCAGGTGTATGCTTATTACTCTAATTGAATAAAGAGACGATTAAATTTAAACTTAACCGTGCATCCCTTTCATGGCAATGAACTTTGTCATAACTCTAACCGCTACATCAATAGCCTGTTCATTTGGATTAAGTTTGGCATGATGCAGACCGTATGGGGAATCCACACCGAGCCAAAACATAAATCCTGGGATTTCTTTCAGCATATAACCAAAATCTTCCCCAGTCATTGCCTCTTTACATACGTGAAGCTGGATATTTTGGTCGTTATGGACAAATTCCATGAATTCCCTTGTAAGCTGTTCAGTATTATAAACCTGATAATACATCGATCCATAATCAATTGCCGCTTCACATTCGAAGCCTACTTCAATCCCTTTTACAAGCGCTTCAATGCGATGCTTTACTTTTTTCATCGCTTCTGGGGATAAAGTACGGATGGTCCCTTCCAATCTGGCTTTTTCAGCTATGATATTTTGTACCGTCCCTCCAGTAATCTTCCCAATGGTGATAACGGCACTATCTAAAGGATCAATGTTTCTTGATATCACCGTTTGAAGTTGATTGACAAGGGCACAGGCTGCCACCACCATATCATTTGTTTGATGAGGGTAGGCAGCATGTCCTCCCTTCCCTTTTAAATCTATAAACAATTCTGATGTGTTGGCGAACAATAAGCCTTCTTTAACGGCAATGGTTCCAACAGGATATTCCGGTGCCACATGGAGAGCAAAAATCATATCAGGCATCCATTGACGCAATTCGTTTGATTGGAGCATGGGCTCAGCCCCGCCAGGACCTTCTTCTGCAGGTTGAAAAATAAATAAAAGATCATCGTTAATTCGATTCTCAACAAAGTAAGTCAGTACTCCAAGTGCAATAGTCATATGGAAGTCATGGCCGCAGGCATGCATACGCAAATCGTGTTTAGAAGAGAATTCTAACCCAGTTTCCTCGACGATCGGCAAACCATCAATATCAGTTCGATAACCAATCGTTTTTTCAGGGTCTGTCCCATGTACTTTAACCAATAACCCTGTTTTCCAGGTTTGAATGGAGATATAGTCCTGTGGTAAAGCTTTTATATATGCTAATAAATAGGACTGTGTCTTAAATTCCTGAAATCCAAGTTCTGGAATTTGATGCAAGTCACGACGGATAGTTATTAAATCCTCCATTGAATGATCTCCCCTTTGCAAAAGAAGCGTGGAATCATCCACGCTTGTCTGTGCAGCAAAATATAGCAATCTATTATAGCTGTCTTAGTTCTTGCATTATTTCTGTTTTAGATTTCGTTTTTTCATCAATATCTTTTATTTTCTTGGCTGGTGTACCTGCGACAACTGTGTATGGTGGAACATCCTTTGTAACAACTGCTCCTGCGGCAACCACGGAACCTTCTCCAACCGTAACTCCTTCAAGTACAACAGCATTCGCACCTATCAAAACATTATCTTCAATAACAACTGGCTTAGCAGATGGCGGCTCAATTACACCTGCTAACACCGTTCCAGCGCCAATGTGACAATTTTTACCTACTGTTGCTCTTCCGCCTAGGACAACACCCATATCAATCATGGTTTTTTCTCCAATGACAGCACCAATGTTAATGACTGCCCCCATCATAATGACTGCATTATCACCAATTTCCACTTGATCGCGGATAATGACTCCTGGTTCGATTCGAGCATTGATATGTTTTGTATCTAGTAAAGGGATTGCTGAGTTGCGGCGGTCATTTTCTACGACATAATCCTCAATTTTAGCTTTGTTCCCTTCGAGTATTTCCTGGATTTCTGCCCACTCACCAAAGACAATTCCTGTATTGCCAGTAATAAAGGTTTTGGCGTTACTTCCAAAATCAAGCCCGTCCAATTCACCTTTTAAATAAACCTTTACCGGTGTTGATTTTTTACTATTTTGAATAAAAGAGATGATTTCATTAGCATCCATCATTTTCATGAGAGTCCCCCCTAAATATGTACTAAAAATACTTTAGCAAACAAAAGCAGTGAAAACAAGAAAAATAGCACACTTGGTTATGATTTAGCCACATATTCCTTTATCAGTTCAACAAATGCCTGAACTTGCTTCAATTGAAAGGCCGATTCATACCCCAAGAGCCAAGTATCCCGCTTTAACGGTTCGTTATCCTGATTAACTAGGGGGATTTTGTATATATCGGAGCCGGCCTTTTTTAAGGTCACCTGTGGCAGAATGGCATAGCCAATTCCATTAAAGGCCATTTGTTTACAGGTTTCGATTTGGTCAACCACCACAGTTCTCTTTGGTGATGTTTTGAAATTTCTCATCCACCAATCTTGAATTTCTTGATAATAATTGGAGTCGCTTTTAAATTGGATGAAAGGTCTGTCGGTTTTCAAAACCTGTTCTGGGCTGGAAATTTCCCTGTCCACTAAAAATAATGGATCGCTGAAAAGATGAATCTTAACCCCTTTCCAGTCGGGAGTACCACGAATAATACCGATATGGACCTGATCATCGTATAAACTATTTAAAATCTCACTGCTCCATCCGGTCACAAGTGAAATTTTAACTTGTGGATAGGTATCAATAAATTGCTTTAATACCTGTGGCAGCCAGTTTTGTCCTACTATTGAGGCGACGGCAATTTTTAACGTTCCAGATATTCCATCTTGCATAGAAAAAATTGTCTCCCTGACCTTTTCCTGTTTGGCCAGCACTTCATTTACAAAATGGATAACATGCTCCCCGGCCGGGGTTAACGACAGGCCTTTTTGTGAACGAATAAACAGTTTCGTCCCCCAGTCTTTTTCTATTGTCTGCAGACGTTGTGATAATGCTGGCTGTGATACAAACAGCCGCTCAGATGCTTTACGCATATTCATTTCTTGAGCCAACACGGACAATAACTGAAACTCAGAAAGCGAGGACATGGAAACACTCCTTAAAAAAGCACTGTAAAGCCATTCAGACAGTGCGTTGATTATTTCTTGGGATCAATAAGATAAGTATTAGGCTTAACGTGGCAATAGCAAGTACAACGTAATAGACAGTATGTAAAGAGAGTGTCAAGCCTTCCTGTAAAATAGCCCGGACCGAATCTTTCAGCTCATCGCGTTCAGCAGCTTTTAAAAGAATATTAGCATCATCCACCGCCAATCCTGTTTCATTTTGCAAAAGGTATTGACTTAATCTGCTGTTCAGGATTCCGCCTAAAAGGGCTGCACCTACGGTATTGCCTAAATTTCTCATAAACATATTGGCTGCTGTAGCGATCCCCCTTTGCTGCCAGCTTACGGAGCTTTGAATCGAAACGATAAAGGCAGTAGAGGTTAGTCCCATCCCAATACCGACTAGGAAGGAACCACACGCGACCCAAATGGGGCCAAAAGAGGCTGACATCGTTACAAATGCGAGACTGCCACAAATTAGGAATATCCCGCCAATGATTGATGTACTCCGGTAGCCAATGGAAACCATCATTTTACCAGAAAATGCTGAGGCGATAGGCCAGCCTATCGACATCGTGGTCAGAGTAAATCCGGCGATAATGGGTGTCTGCTCCATTACTCCCTGCACGAATGCAGGCAGGAAACTGGATATACCAATCAACAAGATACCAGTCATGAGCGATGTAAGATTAGCTATTAAAATCGGCCTTTGCTGCCAAATTGAAAATGGCATGATCGGTTCTCTGGCACGTTTTTCTTGCAAGTAAAATCCCGTAAAACCGATAAGTGCTAACAGGATTAAACTAAGGATCTGCCAAGAGTCCCAAGGAAACCGGCTGCCCCCTTCCACAAGAACAAACATGAGCACAGAAATAGTGATAGTTAGTAACACTGCTCCAATATAATCAATCTCATGTTTCTTTCGATGGACATTTTCATGGAAACACAACCACAACCCGGCCAAGGATAATAATCCAAGCGGCACATTAATCCAGAAAACATATTTCCAGCTGACGTACTGTATTAGCAAACCGCCTACTGCAGGTCCTGTAATGGCGGAGATTCCCCAGACGCTCGACAAGTACCCTTGTATTTTCGCTCGCTCCTCAGTTGAATAAATATCGCCCACAATGGTGGTCGCTATTGGAGTCACTGCACCGGCACCAAAGCCTTGTATAAGCCTGAAGATAATCAACCAATGCATGGATTGAGAAAAACCGCACAGAATGGAGCCGATTAGAAACATGGTAATTCCAAAGGTCAGGACGGGTTTCCTGCCAAATAAATCCGATAATTTCCCATAAATCAGTACTGTGACAGAATTCATTAATAAATAGGCAGAAAATACCCAGCTATACAGGGCAAAACCTCCTAAATCCGCAACTATTGCAGGCATGGCGGTAGACACAATGGTAGCTTCGATGGCCCCCATAAACATCGCCAGCATGACAGAAGCCAAAACAAACGGTCGATTTGTTTGTTTATTTTGCCATTTTCCCTTAAATGAATTCTGTGGCACTTCACTCATACTAATTCTTACCTCCACGGTGTGAAAAAATATAGCCCCCGGTAAGGAGGCTTATTATAATTATCGATTTATGTTTCTAAATAATTTATTGATGTGGTTTAAAACGGTACTCCTTGGCAAAATTCCAGCAAAAAAATCATCTTCTGTTTCTACGCACAGGAAGGGGTGATTAATTAGTAGCTCTAAGCACCTGTTAAATGACTCAGAGGTTTTCACCCGTGGAATGGATGTTTTCATAACTTCTTCTACTCGTTTATTTTCAAGTTGTTCAAATTCAATTCTCTCTAGCCCCAAGATCGAATCCATGATAATAGGTGTACTGATTAGACCGTGCAGCTTGTAATGTGGGTCTAAAACCGGAATTGCGGTGTACCCGCTTTTTGTTAAAACCAGAAGAGCATGTTCTAAATTATTTCCGATTTGGACATGTGCCACTCTTTCAGATGAGATCATTAAATCCCTTACATTTAGCTCTAAAAATTCCCCGCTGGGAAGATTAATCATCACAGAAAACTCCTCATGTATGTTTTTCTACAGATTTATTCTATCACAGATTTGAGGATTCCGTTATTAAAAACGATAAGAACATATGCAAAAAAAAGGAACCACGAAGGTCCCTTTATTGGATTAAATCAAAGATTTCAATTGTAATCATATCAATATTGTCAAATTGATAACGTTTTGGCTTTTCCTTGTCGTTATATACTTCCAATTCATATGTTTCTGTTTTTGGATGATATGTTACTTGACATTTTCTTTCTCCATTTACTTCAAAATAACGCTGGGTAGGTTCCCCATTATTTGATTGTTCCTGAAGATTCTTTAATCGTGTTAATATACCTTGAAGTTGTGACATAACTCCTGCTCCTTTCAAAACACAAACAAGCTTGTACATTTAGGTTACTCGTGTTAGCCTGTTTCTATCCTAATGTATAAATGGTTTCCAATAGTTGGTACCTTAAAACTAAACACCTCATAAACAAGAATAAAATACTGAACTCCATTTGTCCAAGTAAAAATAAAAAAATACCAAGTTTTTTTATGATGGATGATAAAATAGCCAAAAAAATAGGTCTCCTTTGCGGGCCAGAGACCTATTAATAAAAAGCAGTGGCAATAAAAAATATAATAAATAACAGCAAGGCAAAAAAGATGCCGTATGATATCAAAATAGGATTTTTAATGTAGGCATGTTTTTGAATTGGTTTTGCAATTTGAGCATCTAAGTGAGTATCCATTTTAGAATCCATATTTCCTTCTGCTGTTCTATGCTGACGGGTGCTAACCATTGTGTATACTAAGGAAATAGCAAGAATGCCTGCAATTAAGATGCCTATAGTCATTTCAAACGTATTCATGAGTCATTCTCCTTTACATAAATGTAGTGTTAAAATGCCTCATATTGAGTGAAACTATACAAGCGGATTCTTACAGTAATTCATCATGTTCAAAAAGGTAACGGTACGAGATATCGATAAACAAATAATTGTTTTCGAAAACTGGTAATGAAAAAGTGCGGATGGATTCTCCTGTTTCAATATCACAATATAAATCGGACAAAATCCCTTTGCGGTCATTTCTCATTTTAATAATCGTTTCCAGAAAATAAGGCCGCCAACTCCAATTTTTATTCAAATATTCCATTTGTGTGTTCCAGCCATTATTCCCTTTAAAAAGGTTCCCAGATATTTGGAACCCATCCCCATCGCATATATACATACGAAATGCCATATCATCCATTTGCTTTGCTATAGCCTTCAAAAGGTCTTCATAATCCAATTTTTTATTCTTAAGGACAATTTCATGCACTTTGGCTTGTAGGATCTCAGCCGTTGAATAGACGGCCTCCAATTTCCGTTTTTCATAAAGATTGAAATCATGGAATTTTTCTTTCAACCGATTTTTCAACAAATTGGATGGCACAAAATCATCAGTTGGCGGTGACAAATAGAAACCTTGATAATATCGTCCCCCATTTTTCCAGGCAAATTGCAACTGATAGCTCATTTCGATATTTTCGAACAACAAATCTGCGCCAATTTTTCTTGCTAGAAGTGAAATGGCAAACAGTACGTCATTAAAGTTCGTTCCAGTCGAAGTAGACTTCAAAGCTTGTAAATTGATTTTTAAAATATCTGGATTCAATCGACCGATTCTTGTAAAAGAATGACTTTCACGGCCGAGTCTGGTAACGGCGATTTTAATTCCGTATGTCCGATAGTAGTTCAGTAAATTATCTAATTGACCTAAATCGCCCTGATATTGATGTTCCGATATTTCGAGCACAATCCTGGATAAACTCAACCCTCGTTTTTCAAAGGACAAAAGCTCTTGCAAAAAGGACTCTCCATCATCATACACCAATAAATCAGCATCTCGATTTAAAAAAATTTTTATATCTTCCCTTACTTCTAATGCCTTCTCTAATGACCTTTTTACTAACAGTAAATCCACTTCATATTTATATTCATCCGGTATTTGATCATCATTAAAAAACGGGCCTAAGCTTATAATTTCTCCATCTGATTGATATCTCCCCAGAACTTCATAGGCAACTACAAGCATTTCATCAGCACTAAATATCGGTTGGAAATACGGAAATACACTGTCGAGATTAGAGAGAATTTCCAAAGCATCCATCCCAGTACCCCCAAAAAAGATTTTACTTATTATACCATACGCTAAGTGGCGATTGCTCGTTCTTTGGCAAAAGAAAACCATTATAACAAAAGCCAATCACTCAAACAATAAACTGAAGCTTTCCGGTTGTAGGCAAGTTATCTTCATTACTCCGAAAGCTTTCCAAAGGAGGTTTATCATTGAAAAAGTTGTGGTTAATTGCCTCAATCTTTCCGATGTTTGGCTGCAGCCACTTTGATGAAGAGACGAATACAAAAACATCAATAGCGCCTGCTCAAACCGTAGAAGAAACTAATCAACCGGTTGAGGAAAAATACAATTTAAATGATCTCCAGAGACAAATTATACAAGTTCAACCAAGTGAAACGGAATCGAAGTCTGTACTATTGACGGCAAAAGAATCTGCCATGCTTGATGTGGCATTAATTAAACAAAACCCGGAGCTAAGATACGGCTGTGAAGTAACGAGTCTTGCCATGATGCTTCAATATGCTGGAGTAAACACGAACAAATTGGAACTCTACCGCATAATCAAAAAAGACCCTGACCCATTGGTAAGGTCGAAAGGTGATATTATTCGCTGGGGAAACCCTCAAGATGGTTTTGTCGGCGATATGACAGGTAAAACGGCAGGATATGCTGCCTTTGAGAAACCCATGTTGGACTTAATTAACCAAAAACTTCCCGGGCGTGCCGTCAATCTCACCAATCAGCCCTTTGAACAACTATTGCGGCATGTATCAAACGGTTATCCTGTTGTCGTGTGGACTACTGGGGATTACCGCCTTCCAGATCGTTTGGAAGGATGGTACCACGGTAAAGAGTACATTAAGACCCCTCTTGACTTGCATGTGGTGGTCTTAGTCGGCTATGATGCCAACTATGTATATGTAAACGATCCACTTTCAGGCAGAAAACAAGTAAAAGTAAGTAAAAATCAATTCATTAGCACATGGAAAGCAATGCAAAGCCGCGCGGTTAGTTACAACTAATTTTATTAATAAGACTATTATCAGTCCGCTAGGCGATGAACACAATGATCCTAAGGAACATGCATACTGAGCAGCTATTGCGCTTTCGGTATGCATGTTTTTTCTATTTTTCGAATAAAAAACTTATATAACCTTTTTCTGCAAAACACACGAACTTGAGAAAGTGTAACGATGATAATTTGCCATTTTTTATAATTTCTAAAGGGGGTTGTTCATGATGCCTCAAAAATGGACAAGAAGAATATTCTTAAAGCGAACCACCGGAGCCATTCTAACCGCTATTGGACTAGGTTCAGGTTGCTACATATATGCCAATCAAATTGGGCCATACCTTCTTGATATTCAAGAAATTGAAATGACACATCCATTAATCCCTAGCAGTTTCAATGGAGTTAAAATAGTACAATTTAGCGATACCCACTTGGGCTTTCATTATTCTCTTTCCCAATTTCGCAAGTTAACCAAAATAATTAAACAACTAACTCCTGACATTATTTTCTTTACTGGTGATTTAATGGACGAGCCAAATAGATTTATGCAGATTAATGAACTCATCCCACTATTGGATGACCTAACTGCTCCTTTGGGAAAATACTGTATCTTTGGTAACCATGACCATGGGGGGTATGGCTCTGAACTCTATCGCAATGTAATGGAAACTACAAATTTCACTGTACTGTTGAACCAATCCGAACAAATTAAGCTGTCAGATGGGAGCAGTATTTGCTTACTTGGCATAGATGACGCCATGCTGGGGAAACCGGATTTTTCAAAAGCCCAAAAAAACATTCCCGAACACCAATTTAAACTGTTGCTTTCCCATGCCCCCGACCTCGCGGATATTGCTGCCCAATATCATATCCATTGGCAAATCAGCGGCCACAGTCATGGCGGCCAGGTCAAACTTCCGTTTGCTGGGGCCTTAGTTACACCACCTTTTGGCCAAATCTACCCGGAAGGGCTCTACACAATCGGATCGGGGCATCAACTTACTCTGTACGTAAACCGCGGAATTGGGACTACCAGACTCCCCTTTCGATTCATGGCAAGGCCAGAATTAACCGTATTTACCATGAAATCAGAAAAAGAGACTGAATAGGTAAGCAAATTGCTAAACCATTCAGCCTCTTGTTATTTTGAGTGATGGGACATAAAAACTTGAGACTCCAGTTCATCCGCCGGAATCGGCCTGGAGTAATAATATCCCTGAATTTTATGACAACCGGCTGCTAATAGGACATCCTTCTGAAGTTGGTTTTCAACTCCCTCTGCGATTACCTCTAGTCCAAGACTTTTCCCCAGATGAATAATTGTGGTGGTTATAGCAGCATCCTTCGCATCTGTTAATATATCCTTTATGAACGATTGGTCGATTTTTAATCCATCAATTGGAAACTGTTTCAAATAACTTAATGAGGAATAACCTGTGCCAAAATCATCAACCGCAATAGAAATCCCCAGCTTTTTTAATTTGATTAAGATGGGAATGGTCTCATTTGTATCCCTCATCGCTCCCTCAGTTATTTCTATTTCCAATGAAGCAGGAGCGATTTGATATTTTTCCATTGCCCATTCGATAAACGGGACAAGATTTGGCTGTTGAAACTGCTTTGGTGATATATTAATGGCCACACGGATATCTAAATACCCTTGATCATTCCAACGCTTTAACTGGCTGCAAGCTTGTTCAATGACCCAATATCCAATTGAAATAATAAGGCCAGTGTCTTCCGCCAATGGAATAAAAACACTTGGAGGGATATATCCAAGATCTTTATTTTTCCACCGAAGAAGGGCCTCACAGCTTTTAACTTCTCCGTTCCTGACATTTACTTGGGGTTGATAAAACAAACAAAGCTCCCCTTTTTCAATTGCCTTTCGAAGCTGTGTTTCTAGGGTAACCACATTAGTAAAAACAGAATTCATATCCGTCCGATAAAATTGGTAATGCGCCTTACCTCTTTCCTTTACACGAAATAGGGCCTCATCCGCATTCTTTATCAACATTTCAGCGTCCCTTCCATCCAAGGGATACATACTAATACCGATGCTAGGAGAAATAAAATATTCTTGAGAATTGAAATAGAAAGATTGTGAAAACAAGGTAAAAACCTTACTGACAAATATGCCCGCTGCTTTTCTTGTTGTATTAAGCAGTAAAATATTAAATTCGTCGCCGCCAATCCGGTAAACGTAGCATTGATTATTTTGCAACTGGGATAACCGGCTGGCTACACCTTTCAATATTTCGTCTCCAGCCAAGTGGCCGAGCGTATCATTTAGGTGTTTAAACCGATCTAAATCAATAGAAATAAGTGCAAATTCTTGTGAATTCTTTACAGGTGAATAGATATGTGCATTTAAGTGTTCTAGCAGAGTCCTGCGATTATACAATCCTGTTAATTGGTCATGAAACGCCATATATTTAATTAGTTCCATATTTTTGGCTTGTTCTGATAAATCTTTCAAGATTACGAATAGCCCGTCTATTTCTCCATGAATCACAATAGGTGCGGTTTTAATATGAACAATGAGCTGCTGTCCTTTACTATGAGTAACTCTGCAATCTAACGTTTCTAGTGAGTACCCCGAACACGTCTTTTCTATCAGTCCCTTGATTTTATCTAAATCAGCATCATGGATTAAATCATATATCGACCTTGAGGTCATTTGTTTCTCAGAGTAACCGGTCAGCATAACGGCAGCTGGATTGGCCTCTAGAATTTTCCCTAATGGATTAATCATAAAAATCGCATCTAGATTATTATCAACTATAGAATGGTACCTCTGCTCATTTCGGGCAATCTTTTTATTCTCTAACGTTCTTTCCGTGACATCTCTAGTCACCCCAACCACGAAACTAATCTCGTTAACATCGCTATATATCGGAGTAAGAATCGTTTCACCATATACTTCATATTGTCCATTATAAAAGAAATGGTCATCAAATTTTACAACGCCATTGACTTTTAGTATTTTCTCATATTTCTGTTGAAGCATAGAAGCTCGATTCATAGGTAAAACCTCTTGAAAGGTCTTGCCAATTACCTCCAATGATAAGTTTGCCTTTTGCATTCCCGCTTCATTAATAAACAAATAACGAAAAAGCGGCCCCTTTTCCACTTTCATAACAAAAACCATATCCTGTATATGTTGAAAAATAATATCAAAAATAATTTTTTGCATTCTCTGACCTGCTTTACCTTCAACTAATACATTTGAAAGAAACTGATTCATATGGGTCATGTCACGTTCCTCAAAGTCCATAAATTTTGTTTTCCTTAAAAACTAAATTCCCTTATTATAATTAATATTTTACAATGAAATTGGGAGAATGTAATTAAGAATAGAAATAATTGATTATTTTGCAAAAATTTATTACAATTTTGAATTATCTTAGGAAAAATCGGCAAAAATATCGGTTAATAGTAAAAAAACACTATGTTTGGTGTAAAAATACTAATAGTTATATTCCTATTTTTATGAAATAACGTTATAATAAATTTGTATTTTTTATGAAATGAAAGGAGCTCAAATTTTGAATCCCGATCAGAAATTCCCCCTAAACAAAACGAGTCTAACCATTGATACCCTCGCACAAGCAGTCTTTATCGTGAATCGTCATGCAAAGACAGCACCGAACCCCAAATTTCTTTACAAACTAAAGCAAGAATCATTAAAAAAGTTAATTCAAGAAGGTAAAGCCAAAAAAATCGGTCTGCATTTTTCTAAGAATCCCCGAAACAGCCAGCAGCAATCTGATGTTTTGGTGGAATGCGGAATGTATCTTTTCCATATACCCCCTACCAAAATGGACTTTATCAATCTTCCTCATCTTGGAAAATTAGATAACCGGGTAAGAAATCCAAAGGCATCCCTTTCACTCCATACCGCTAAGACCATCCTGCAGTCTTATACAGGAATTACGGAACAGGATCAAAATCCAACAAATCAACGAAAAAAACAAACCTATCAGAAACCAATCTTTAAGAAATTAGGCGAAAGATATTCCTAAAAAAATGGATGACTTAAAAAAATCTTAACCTGCATTTTCACGAAGATTCTTTTTGAGCAATTTGTGAACGTTGTCACAACCATATAGACGGCTTATTGCAACGGCTATACAATAAACTCATAAAGGTAATACTATTTTTTCAAGGGGTGTTTCACATGAGTGGTACTGCCATACTATTCAAAGAAGAAAATGTAACTTTTATTGAGGATATTGATATTTCCGTCTTTCAAGAAATTAAGGATCAATGCGGATGTAAAACATGCAGCTGTAAGCTGGAAGATAAAATAGTAAATTTAGGAGCCGTTTCTCCGGTATATTGGCATCCCGATGAAGTAGATTGGGAATATGGATATTAACATATATGTCATATAGTGCTAAAACAGTCCGCTTTGGCGGACTGTTTTTCATTTTTATGGTAAAATCAATTGCAGCTAAGATATTGTTATCATAAAATTCTAAAGGAGAGTTTCTCTTTTGGGAAGGATGGACAACCGTTGGAGCATCTAATAAATAATCGAGTTAAAAGTATTGAAATATCGGGAATTAGGAAATTTTCCAATATGGTTGCTAATGTGGAAGGGATGATTTCCTTTACAATTGGCCAGCCTGATTTTCCTACCCCGGAACACGTCAAACAGGCCGGTATAAAAGCAATAGAAGATAACTTTACTTCCTATACGCATAATGCGGGGACCCTGGAATTAAGAATGGCAGCTTGTCGTTTTGCTGCTGAAAAGTATAATCTTAACTATAACCCCGAATCAGAAATAATTGTAACGTTAGGGGCAAGTGAAGCTATCGATATAGCATTTCGCACTATACTGACAGAGGGAACCGAAGTATTATTGCCGGGTCCGGTATACCCTGGATATGAACCGGTAATCAAGATGATGGGTGCTAAGCCTGTCCATGTAGATATTCGGGACAATCAATTTCGGTTTACGTTAGAAACCATGAAACCGTTTATTACTGAAAAAACCCGCTGTATTGTGCTGCCCTACCCATCAAATCCCACTGGTGTCAGCCTCACTGATGCTGAATTAAAGGAAATCGCCGATTTTGTAAGAGGCAAGGACATCTTTATCCTAGCTGATGAAATATACAGTGAGCTAACCTACAATCATGTTCATACATCTATTGCCGGCTACCTAAAGGAGCAGACAATAGTCATAAATGGGTTATCCAAATCCCATTCGATGACTGGTTGGAGAATTGGGTTCTTATACGCTCACGAAACCCTTGTGAAGCATATCTTAAAAGTTCATCAATATAATGTCTCATGTGCAAATTCAATTGCTCAAAAGGCGGCATATGAAGCTCTGACGGTGGGGATTAATGATGCCCTAGTCATGAGGAAAGAATATCAGTCTAGAAGGGATTATGTGTATAAGCGGTTACTCGGTATGGGACTACAAACCGTACTACCAGATGGTGCGTTTTATTTCTTTGTAAAAATTCCCGATCGGATTGCAATGAACAGTTTTGACTTCGCACTGGAACTTGCTAACAAAGCTAAAGTAGCCGTCGTTCCTGGTAGTGCTTTTTCAGATTATGGCGAGGGGTATTTTCGGATTTCTTTTGCATGTTCACTGATTAATTTGCAAGAAGGATTGGACCGAATCGAAAAATTCCTCGAGAACAAATAAAGAGGCTGTCCCAAAAGGTAACGGAGAAATGATCTTTTGGGTCCAGCCTCTTCATTTTTTTCACATTCCCTTATGGGTTCATCCCTTTATACTTCCCGTTATTTTTAGCTGCTTTAACCTTTTTTGCCTTATCATGATGAATTTTATTGGTATCGGCTGCTCCCATTTCATGAGCAAATTCAGAATTTATAACCGCTGAATCAAAGCCTTTTTTGTTCTTTTGTTGTGGATCGTTCTTTTTTGTTCGTTTTGCCATCGGTTATTCCCCCCTATCTATCATTAGTTTCAATAGTATAGGGGGTTATTATGCTTTCCAGTTTGTGCCCTAGGGGTAACTTTAGCTATTCCAATATTTATAAAGTGCCTGCGTACCGCTATTTTCTTCCCCACGCTCAACTAATTGGTCATAAAGTGTTTTTGCCAATGCTAAGCCAGGTACTGCCATTCCCATTTGTTCCGCTTCGTCTAGGGCGATTTTCATATCCTTAATAAAATGTTTTATGTAAAAGCCGGGTTTAAAGTCTCCCTTTAACATCCTTGGAGCCAAATTGCTTAATGACCAGCTTCCAGCTGCACCTGTGGTGATACTTTTTAAAACCGTTTCCGGGTCAAGTCCTGCTTTTTCAGCATAAATAATGGCCTCACAAACCCCTATCATATTGGTTGCTATGGCAATTTGATTGCACATCTTTGTATGCTGTCCTGCACCAGCCTTGCCTTGATGGACAATATTTGTTCCAAGAAGCTGAAGGATTGGAAGTACTGCCTCAACAGCTGCTTCATCTCCGCCAATCATGATGGAGAGTTTTCCATCTCTAGCTCCAATATCTCCTCCAGAAACAGGCGCATCCAATGCCTGAATTCCCCTTTTCACGGCCTCTTCAGAAATTCTAACAGCAAGCGACGGCGAGGATGTTGTCATATCAATAAGATAAGTGCCGGTCCTACCGTGCGGAATTAATCCGGCTTCCCCAAGGTACACTTCTTCAACATCGGCTGGATAACCAACCATAGTAATTATTACTGATGCCTTCTCTGCTACTTCTTTCGGTGTTTCCGCCCAAACTGCCCCTTTATCTAGTAATTCTGCAGCCTTTTGCTTCGTTCGGGAATAAACGATTAAGGAATAACCAGCTTTTATTATGTGTGCAGCCATACTTTTCCCCATAACACCCGTTCCAATAAAACCAACTACCGTATTTTCCGGTGTAAGCAAAATAATCGATCCTTTCACTACAAATTTCTAATCCATTTTAGCACGTCAGCAAGGAGCAATGACAATAAAAAGACCGGTACATCTAACATGTCCGGTGTAAGAATGGTAATCCCTTTATAATTCTGATGAAAAATTAGTAAGATATACCCTGCCAAATACTTCTTTATTGTTATAAACCTCTATTGAAACTGCATGATTATTTTCAATCATATTGCGCAGTTCATGAATATGTAAATCATGTTTCAGGATAATCGGGTCCATAAAAATATATTTTTCGCTTCTACCTTTTACATCAATATATTCTCCATTTAATACCTGATCCTCGCCATAAATAATTTCCTGCTTTCCAATTGCAGCAGCAAGCTTTTCATCATGTATAGTTACCTTTACCTTATATAATTCATGCCCTTCTAGGATTTCGTTATTAATTCGAAATCTAAATTGAAGCTCATTATTTTTGGTTAGTAAGGCATCTGCATATCGGTTAACAATTAACTCATTGGAAAAGATTTGACTGCATCCTGATATCGAGGTAAAACCAGCAAAAAACATAAATATTAATAAGATGATTCGACTATTGGCCACCACAGCTAACACCCCTTTACATGTTTACCATTGCCAATTATTTCCGCAAATAAACATCTAAAGAGATTAAAAGTCTTGATTGCTTATATTGATTTGACCATTCCGCCATCTACTAAAAATGCACTGCCTGTCATATATGTGTTGGCATCTGATAGTAGAAATGCCGCGACATTTGCAAATTCTTCCGGTGTACCGTACCGTTTCAACGGTATGGCTGACTTAGCTTGAGCCTCGATTTCTTCAATCTCTAATCCTTGTTTGGCAGCATTTATATGATCAAGGTGCTTTACCCTGTCTGTTGCAATCCGACCAGGTGCTATCGTATTAATCAGTACATTATAAGGAGCTAGTTCTGAGGCAAGCGTTTTGGAAAGTCCAATAATCCCCGTTCTAAAGGTATTCGAGAGTATTAAGCCGGGAATTGGCTCCTTAATAGAAGAAGAGGCAATGTTTACGATTTTCCCGCCCCGCTGTTTTAAATAAGGGAGTGCTTCCCTTATCAGACGTATATAGGATAATAGATTTAATTCAAACGAAGCCTGCCATTCTTCGTCAGACAATTCCTCAAACGAGCCTGCCGGAGGACCTCCTGCATTATTGACTAGCATATCAATTCGCCCGAAAGTTTCCTTAGTAAACGTAATGAGCTGCTTTATATCATCACTCTTTTTTATATCGGTCTTCTGATAAATAGCCTGGCCATTTCCTATACCATTAAGAATTTCTGCTTTCTGCTTCAATTTACTTTCATCACGCCCGGAAATAACGACATTGGCGCCTTCCCTGATTAATCTTTCCGCAATCGCAAACCCTAGTCCTTGGCTCGAGGCTGCAACAATGGCAGCTTTTCCCTTTAAATTCAAGTCCATCAATTTTTCCTCCTCCTTTTTTCATAAATTTATTATACATCAAATGGATGATTACTCAGAAAATAAAGAGCGGGACATTGTGTCCCGCTCTTTATTTTCTGTTAAAAAGTATGGGCGAAATCTTTTGCCCGTGCAATGGCATTTGCCTTGATTTCCTCGGCCTTATCAGGAACAGCATTATGTCCTTCAATAAACAATCCCTCAAGCGTTGGAATACCAAAGAAACTCATCATAATGCTTATATAACGATGTCCCATTTCCAGATCCGCTGCAGGGCCTTCTGAATAAAAACCGCCTCTCGCCTGAATATGCAACGCTTTCTTGCCTGTTAGTAGGCCGATAGGCCCCTCTTGCGTATATTTAAACGTTTTACCGGCAACGGCAACAGAATCTAGATATGCCTTCATAATAGGCGGAAAAGAAAAATTCCATAATGGTGTAACAAAAACATACTTATCAGCTGCGACAAACTGGTCACTTAGTTCATTTAGCCTGCCGACTTTTGCCTTTTCTTCAGCTGAAAGCTCATCAAATGACTGCCCTGAACGGAGCTTTCCCCAACCGCTAAACACATCGGCATCGATATAGGGGATATTCTCCTTATATAGATCAAGGTGGATGATCTCATCGTTAGGATTTACTTGTTTGTACGTCTCAATAAATGACTTCCCCACTGCCATACTATACGATTGGGTCTCATCGTGAGGGTGTGCTGTAATGTACAATACCTGCGCCACTTGTAAAACCCCTTTCATCATTAATGTTTATTCTTCATTCTAGTTTGAAACGAATGTTGGGATATTAACCGAGAAAAATTCTTTAATTCAAAAATAAATTTTTTATGAATGAGGAGGCGGATTTTGAAAAAATAATTTTTTACTATTATTCAAAATATTCATGTTGCAAATAGGACTAATAGTGTATAATCATAGGCAGAAAGACCTTTCAAAAAATTACTTTTTCACAATAAAAGAGGAAAAAGTAAGGGATTAAGATAAGTAATTTGTCTCGAATTTGAACAAGATAAACGTACATGGAGGTGAATTTAGCATGGAACAAAAGCCTTTCCATTATGATGGAAGTTTGCAGCCTAGCCCTACAGAAATTACTCATGCTGTAAATGAGCCTTTCTTAATGACAGATGAAATGCGCAAAAATATTGGTAAAAACCCTTATTCGCTTGATGCAGAGGAATAGGTCGAAATACGGATTGGGATGGATTTGTCAAACGGCAAATCCTTTTTTAATGAATAAAAAAAGAATGGCTTATTTTGAACGTTCAACCACGTCAACATCAGACAAGTAAAAATAGTCTCTAAAAATAATAGTAAAAAAGGTATAATCTCCATAATGATGAGAATTATACCTTTTTAAATTTGCACTGGTAGAAAAAACTCTGTTGATTGGAGCGGAAGGCGGCGAAAACTCCTGAGGTAGTACGAAACAGGGAATACCCCTGCAGCGCTTCAGCCAAGAAGGCTCAACCGCAACGCCCTAAAGTCCGCAAAACGCTCCTGGAGTGTAAATCAACTGCCCATAAAACTAGCAAAAAAAAAAGACTGTCGCCCAACCGATTTTTCGGATTGATCGACAGTCTGAGACTGGCTTAACTAGCCAGTCTTTTTGTTTATCTAACCTATTTAACAGCAGCATTGACAGCAGCAATGACTTGGTCGGTAGTTTGCATATTGATAACTTCTTGCGCAAGTTTTTCCATATCTGATTTCTTCAAATTCTTAATTAGTGAACGAGCCTTTAATATGGAAGTCGCACTCATTGAAAATTCATCCAGTCCTAGACCTAATAGTAACGGAATAGCTGTTTCATCTCCAGCCATTTCGCCACACATGCCAGCCCATTTACCTTCGGCATGAGCTGCATCAATCACCATTTTTACCAACCGTAAAATAGATGGGCTATATGGTTGATATAGATAAGAAACACGCTGGTTCATACGGTCTGCAGCCATTGTATATTGAATCAAGTCGTTTGTTCCAATACTAAAGAAATCAACTTCTTTAGCAAATTGGTCTGCAAGCACAGCTGTAGAGGGGATTTCTACCATAATTCCCAATTCGATGTGATCAGAAACTGTTTGTCCTTCGGCTACCAACTTTTGTTTTTCTTCTTCCAAAATAGCCTTGGCATCACGAAACTCTCCTAATGTGGCAATCATCGGGAACATGATTTTCAAATTTCCATAGTTGCTTGCTCTAAGAAGGGCACGAAGTTGAGTACGGAATATGTCTTGTTCTTCCAAACATAAGCGAATCGCGCGGAATCCTAGGAATGGATTCATCTCTTTAGGAAGGTTTAAATATGGCAGTTCTTTATCCCCGCCAATATCCAATGTCCGGACAACCACAGGCTTGCCAGCCATTCCTTCCAACACAGCCTTATAAGCCTCAAACTGCTCTTCTTCTGACGGCATCTGGTCTCTTCCCATGTAAAGGAACTCAGTACGATATAATCCGACACCTTCTCCGCCATTTTCAATAACACCTTTTAAATCCTTAGGAGTACCAATATTGGCTACTAGCTCAACATGGTGACCATCCGCAGAAACTGAAGGTTCATTGATCAGTTTCGCCCATTCCGCTTTTTGCTTTTCAAATTGTTCATGAACATTCCGGTATTCTGCCACTAATTCTGGAGTTGGGTTAATATGTACTTCCCCTTTTAGCCCGTCAACAATGACTAAATCTCCATTATTAATTTCCTCTGTTGCACTTTTTGTTCCAACAACTGCCGGTATTTCCAAAGAACGGGCCATAATGGCAGAATGTGAAGTGCGACCGCCAATATTGGTCGTAAACCCTTTTACAAATTGACGGTTTAATTGAGCCGTATCTGATGGGGTTAAGTCCTCAGAAACAATAATGACCTCTTCCGCAATCATGCTTGGGTTTGGTAATTGCACGCCTAACAAATGGGCCAATACTCGTTTGGTTACATCGCGGATATCTGCCGCACGTTCCTTCATGTACTCATTATCCATTTGTTCAAACATCATGACGAACATATCTGCCGTTTCCTTAAGGGCGGATTCCGCGTTTACCTTTTCTGCTTGAATTTTATCTTCAATGGGTGAATTTAATTCTGGGTCGCTTAAAACAAGCAAATGAGCTTCAAAAATTGCTGCCTTGTCAGGACCAAGGTCTACCTTTGCCCGATCACGAATCACTTCTAGTTCTGACTTTGCCTTTGCAATGGCATTGCGAAACCGTTCCACTTCAGCAGAAGGATTCTCGATCGTTGTTTTATCAAAAGAAAGATCTGGTTCTACTAGTCGGTACGCTTTAGCAATAGCAATACCATTTGATGCGGCAATCCCGTTTAAAAATGCCATTATTCAGCCAAACCTTCCTTTTTAAGAAGTTCTTCTAAGCTATTCAATGCATCATCAGCGTCGCTGCCTTCAGCAATGATTTTAATATCTGCTCCTTTACCGATTCCCAATGACATTACACCCATAATTGATTTTAAATTAACTGTCTTCCCTTTATACTCTAATGAAACTTCTGAATTATATCTGCTTGCTGTTTGTACTAATAATGTAGCCGGTCTTGCGTGAATTCCGGTGTCAGCAATTACTTGAAATGTTTTTTCTGCCATCTTCAATCAATCTCCTTTAAAATAAAATCAGCAAAAAGGGAATTACCTTTTTCTATTTTGGCTTTGTTCAGCCATTTCATACAAGTGATAGAATAGCATTTTTCGATGCATCTCGACAACTAGAAAGACTCAAATTTTGTGAAATATTGAACGAAAAATTAATTCTTTTTGTATTATGCATGATTTTAGCAATAAATACCCTAACTACATCGATTATTCAAAATCATTACACTATTTGCTAAGATTTTTACTGCGTTCTTTTAATCGATGCTTCAAATTAAACATTTCCCGTCTCACGATGCTTTGATCCTCCATTGAGGCATTTTCCTCGCCATAACGGACCTTTTCATAAATCTCCTTTGTTTTTTCTGAATCAGTGACACCTACCCTCTCCCACCATTCCCCTAACGTTTCATTAGGCAAACGCCCTAAATGGAGCTTTGCAGTAAATCTTTCTAATTCGAAGATTTCTCTTCGTATATGATCTGCAGGCGGTTTCCGATTCTTCCTCTTTTGGGTTGGCTTGGTATCGATATTAATTCCTTGCATAATCTCCAAGGAGGACAATGAATGATCAGATATACTGGATTTTCTAAATTTTCTTTTTATCACAAAGTACACAATAACAGCGATAATTAGCGTTAAGAAAATAATTATTATTTCTTCTGGAATAGAAAAGGAGTGGCGTGTATATTCCCCCGCTCCGCCTGAAAATTTTGCAGGCTTCGGTTTAAATTCATAGTCATCCTGTTTAGACAAGCTTAATATAAAATGAAACAGGTTATAAGCCGGAACAACGAGACTAGAAAAGAGCCACGCCATTGACTGCAGGGTTCCAAAAAAGCCGATTTGAATTACTTTATAAAGGAAGGTAACCACGAATCCTACTCCTGTAATGAGCAATAGGAGTTTGCCAAAGTAAAGAACAAATTTTACTTTGTCATTAGTAATGGTAATCCACCTATTAAAAAAGCTGCCAATCAGGTTAAAAATCAGTTGGAATATAAGAAAATAGATTAGAGCACTTTGGTAGGGATAATCCCCCATAGCTGCATAAATAGCTGTCACCATGCCAATTAAAAAAGCTAACAATAGCTGCAATACTTGGTTAGACTGTAGCATCTCTTCAAAGAAGGAAACTCCCCGCCAATAAATAAATATTCCTAAAAGAACAAGGATAAACAGCGGTACCCCACCGGCCCTCCCAACAATTAGGGTTAGGGGAACAATCAGGAAAAAATAACCATATTTTGCTTTCGTTTGAACTTTTTCAAGGAAGATGTTAAAAACAATAAAGCTGCAAAAACATAAAAATAGCAAAAGGTAAATCGGAGGTAACTCTTTTTTATAGATATAAAATAAAAATAAGAACAAGATGACAGTGAATAATTCAAGACTAAACTGATAGGTTCGGAGTGCAAGCTGTTTGATCATTGGGCCCTCCTTTTTCCATCACCGTTCATTAATGCCGTTAGCATCCCTTGCTCGTTATCTACTGTTAACTCTAGCAGTTGGACTCCTTTTTGGGATTCAATTAGCAGCCGTTGATTTGCCTCGTTTGTAAGGATACCAGCGTGTATTAATACAGGCTGACACGCCAAATGGCGCTGCAAATAAGAGAGCATGACCTGATATGGAATACTTGTACTATAAATACTTATTGATGCCAGAGTCTCCAGAACTCTTTGCAAATGCTCTTTTCCTTCTCCTTTCGGCAAATAAATAAACGGGATCTTCCCTGCAGTCCGTACGTTTATGCATAACGAATAAGGAATGCAGCTTTTAAATGCGAAGTATGCAAATTGAGTAATACTGCTTAAGTATCCTTCAAGCTGTCCCGTGATTGAGTGCCCATTCGAAATATTGAGGGAGATTGTTACCCCTTTTTCAGTGACTTTTTCAAATATTTTGGTTTGAAGAACTTGCCTTTTAGCCGTGGCCTTCCAGTGAATTTGATTGAAGCTGTCCGAAGGGATATAGTTTCTTGTTCCAATTTGACCATTTCGCTGTTCATAAATAGAATAGGAAACCGGGCTGTCTCCGGGTGTGATTGACAATTGCTCCTTTAACCCTTTAACAGGAATTGGTTTCGGATAAACAACCGCCTGCTGCTTGATAAATTCTGCAAATTCTAATCGAGTTTCACCAAAGCCAAATAAACTTGGTATATGTACTTCAAGTTTATGAATTTTTGCTATTCCTCTTAACTCAGCGGAAATAGGAATGTAAATTTCCTTAGTCTGATGGGTAAATAATGTAAAAGGAACACTAACTTCATGTATTGACAGGCTTGAACTTGTATAACTTCCTTTAGGAGCAACGAAGTGGTCAAATGTGATTCTTAATTCACCACTTAAGATAGGAACACCTACGTTTTGAAATTTTAACATCCATTTTCCTTTTTCGTTAATAAACAGCCGGCTTTTATCATTTATATTTTCGAAGTAAAACTGATCCCCTGCCTTTTTAAGATAAACACGGTTCACTATGACTGCCGAAAGAAAGAAGACAGCGATAAACAGTACAAGTTTGGATTGCATGTATAGGCTAATTAGAATCAGGAGGATCGCCAACCCGATGATACCGGAAATTTTCCCCTCCTCCATTACGTATTTGTTCCATTTCATCCATTTGCACCTGCTTCCACTGGAACGTCTATCAAATCAACAATTTCAGCAATCACTTCCTCTGGTGTTTTGGTTAACGAACCTTCAATGGATAGGTGGATCCGATGGCCTAATACAAAAGGGGCGACAAATTTCACATCATCGGGAATGACAAAGCTGCGGCCACTTAAAAATGCCTTTCCCTGTGAAGCCCTCATAAGCGCTAAAGTTCCTCTTGGACTGATGCCCAATTCGATATCATGGTGATTGCGCGTTTCTCTAACAATAGATAGTAAAAAGGCTTCAATGTCTTCTGAAATCTGGGTATCGAAAACAGCAGTTTTTAGTTGTTCGAAATCCTCCGTACTAAATACCTGCGTCACTTCTTTGTCGTAACTTCGTTTTCCGCGCTGAATTTGCAACATTTTCCTTTCATCCTCATAAGAAGGGTAGTCCACTTTTAACTTCATAAAAAATCGGTCCATTTGGGCTGCTGGCAGCGGGAATGTTCCCTGTTGTGATTCTACTGGATTCTGTGTGGCAATAACCATAAACGGCATCTGCAATGGGAGCGTAATACCATCGATTGTTACTTGCCTCTCTTCCATAACCTCTAATAAACTTGACTGTGTTCTAGGGGTGGCCCGATTAATCTCATCTGCTAGAACAATATTCGCCAAAATTGGACCAGGACGTAATTCAAATTCTTGTATTTTTGGATTAAAAAACTGAATTCCCGTGATATCGCTAGGCAATACATCTGGAGTGAATTGAATCCTGGAGAATTTGCCGCCAATTGCGGTCGCAAAGCTTTTGGCAAGCATGGTTTTTCCTGTGCCCGGTACACTCTCAAGTAATATATGCCCATTAAATAATAGGGAAATGGCCATTAATTCTACCTCAGCATCCTTTCCAATAATCACCTTTCCAATTTCCTGCTTTAGTCGGTTTATTTTTTCACTTAACTGCATTCCTTCATCTCCTATTGTGATGTGAACCGCACTCTTCATTTTACCAAAATTTGAGAATATTCCCATACCTTTTGTTATAAAAAAACAGGACCTTTAATCTATGGTCCTGAGCTAACTCCTTGGTTCTTTTAGATACTGATAGAGAACATCCCCATTCCTTTGGGCGATCCCGCGAAAATGTTTAAAATCCTCGCGTTTGACAAGGACCTTACGAAAATCCATAAAATCTTCATTTTTCACAAAATACTCGGACAGGTCCCCCTCCATTAGCTGGTTCAGTATGTCATTCACTTGTTCTTCATTCACCTTAACTGCCTCCTTTCCAACGTTATTTTAACTTAATTGCGCATTGATAAGCCACTATAATTACGCAAAAAATGATAAGGCTTTCTTATGTATCATAAAATAATTGTAGGAATTAACGAAATTGTAAAAATAATCCCTTTACGAATGAATTAAAATGGTGCAAACTGTTATGTAAATAGTTAATAGTTTGATAAAGGAGAGAGGCAATTTGAAAAGAGCAGAAGTAGGGAATATCATAGAATTCCGTGACGGCCTTCAAGGTATAGTAGAAAAGGTGAATGAGAACTCGGTGATTGTTGACTTAACATATATGGATAATTATCGTGATTTAGAACTAGATCAGCGGACAGTTGTAAATCATAAAAATTATAAGGTTATTAAAGAAAGCGCTTTACACGGATAAACTAATCATGTTAGGCATTACTGGCTGACCCTTTTTAGAGGGTCAGCCTATTGTTTTTTATACTACTTTTCTTGGTCTGTATCTTTTGACAGTTGTTTAAAAGATTGTACTTTTCCGTGAGGTTGCTGGTCCTGTTTTCTTATTGCCCACTCTCTTTCTTCTTGACGTTTCGATTTACTCAATGGGTCCACTCCTTCCCTATAATTTTTTTATAATCCCCGTTACGATTTAAGTATTTGGTTAAAATGGTGAATGAATTCATTTTCTTTTTAAGTATAATTTGTTAAAATGAATTTTATTGATTTTTAAAAGGAGCTGAAAGCATGAAAAAACTGTTCCTTGACTTTCGTCTTATTGTCGGTTTTCTACTTGCTCATGTACTTATTTACTTTTCCTTTCATGATAAGTCGATATTTTGGTATATCTTTTCAGGATCTATCCTGATTTTAATTGCCTACGCCATGTATCAAGGAGAGGTCGATGACCAACTATCCTTTTTTCGGTATTTCCTATATGGGCTTGTTTCGGGGATACTATTGTATTTTATTTTTTGGTTAGGTATAAAAGTTATGCATATAATGGACATACCAATTGCGAAAGAAATTAGGCGGCTTTATAAATGGTATGCCCCATCCATTTTCTGGGAATATCTTGCCCTCATATTAGTGGCTGCCCCAGGGGAAGAACTATTTTGGCGAGGATTTATCCAAAAAAAAATAATGAGTTATACTAAACCTGTCTGGGGAATTATAATAGGTTCTGTCCTATATACTTCCGTCCATGTCTACTCAGGTTCTTTATTACTCATGCTTGCTGCCCTTCTGTCAGGGTTAGCATGGGGATTTTTATATTATTGGAAAAAAAGTATGCCTTTGGTAATTGTCTCCCATATCATTTTTGACATCATGATTTTTATCCTTTTACCTTTAAAATAGATGCAGCTCCTAAAACGGCAGCTGCTTTTTATTTGATTTGTCTGATGGCGGAAACGGCTTCATCCAGAGCAAAACAAAAAAAGTCATACATATGTATCCAAATAAAGGATAAAGATACGACAATAGGGTACCGTAATTGACCAGACTAATGAGGTAAGAAACCGTGAAAATAGCTGTCACTGAAATCATCGCAGGAACCTTTTGGTACTGCTGCAATTGTCTGTCAAGCCCAAAAACGTTCCCTATTACAGATGTAAATATCTCTCCATAGATAATTAACACAAAAATACTATACAAATACGGGGCATGGGTTTTCATAATAATGGCCATCGGAATTTGATATAATTCCAAGTTGGGCAGCATAATCAGTGTAAAATGGCTTCCAATTAATATAACTGTTAGTGCCAGTCCCCCCAAAATCCCTCCCCATTTGATTGTCCAGTCATCCTTTACTTCAGTGGCTATTGGCACTAGAACAGCCTGTGCCAGCCCGAGGTTTAAGGCTGCATAAGAAAACGGGGATATTACCGTTTTCCAACCGTCCTCCGCATGTGGAATATATAATAATTGCGGCATGAAATTCGGCATTTTAAGTGATAAGACCATTAAAAATAAACTAAATCCAATCATTAATGGCACCACAAACGTATTGACAGCAAATAACCCCTTTGAACCTACCAACATGACAATATAAGAAAGTATGATTGTTAGAAAAACCCCGATATTTTTGGACAGACCTAGTTGTTCTTCAAAAACCGCTCCTGCTCCTGACAGCATTACCGCACTTACCCCAAGGAGCATAAAAAGCATAAACAAATTGATGACAGTACCTGCCCATTTACCAAATAAATAGGTATTAAACTCCTGATAGGATTTTGCGCCAATATGTGCAGCTGTCCGCATTAGTTTCGAGCCAAGCATAATAAAAAGATATCCGCTCATTAATATACTTATGAAGCCAAAGAAACCAAACCGGGAAAAGAACTCAACAATTTCCCTTCCGGTAGCAAATCCCGCTCCAACAACCGTTCCGACATAAACTGCCGCAATTTGAAAGGCCTGGTTCCAGTTCTTTCTCACACCATCTCCCCCTTATCATCAATATATGAATAAAGGGACAAACAATGACGAGCTTTTACCTCAATTGGAAACAAATTCTTTAGGCAAATCTCTTGAAAGTCAAAAAAGGTCAGAGTATACTGTAGACATAAGGTCAAAGATAGTCAAAGTCAAATTAGTAAAAGCAATAATAACATGGAGGTATGATTATGCTTTGTCAACGATGCCATCAAAATCAAGCAAATGTGCAATTAAAAATGAATGTTAACGGACACCAAAAAGAGATCATCCTTTGCCATGATTGCTATGCGAAGGAAAAACAAGCATTAGGCTCCGGATTTGGGATGAACTTTAATCCTTTCACCGGTTCCCCTTTTGAGGATTTATTCCAAAACGCAGCTAAGGGGGCCGACCATGGCATGACAGGACAGTTGCAGTCACAAGCAGGGTCACAGTCTTCCCATGGAGGATTTATTAATCAATTTGGCCGAAACCTGACACAAATGGCGCAGGCAGGCTTAATTGACCCTGTGATCGGCCGTGATAAAGAGATCAAGCAAGTCATTGAAATTTTAAATAGAAGGAATAAAAATAATCCTGTGTTAATCGGTGAACCAGGTGTTGGTAAAACGGCGATTGCCGAAGGCTTGGCCTTAAAAATAGCTGAAGGCGATGTACCGGCAAAACTCCAAAATAAGCAAATCTATTTATTGGATGTTGCTTCTCTTGTTGCCAATACGGGTATACGCGGTCAATTCGAAGAAAGAATGAAGCAGTTAATCACCGAATTACAAGAGCGGAAAAACATTATCCTGTTTATCGATGAAATTCATTTACTTGTTGGTGCTGGGTCCGCCGAAGGCTCAATGGATGCAGGCAATATATTAAAACCAGCTCTTGCCCGAGGTGAATTGCATGTAGTGGGCGCCACCACGTTAAAAGAGTATCGCCAAATTGAAAAAGATGCTGCCCTTGAACGACGCTTCCAGCCGGTTCATATCCAAGAGCCTAGCGAAGATGCAGCTGTTGAAATATTAAAAGGACTGCAGAGTAAGTATGAAGATTTCCATGAAGTGACTTTTTCAGATGAAGCCATCAAGGCTTGCGTCCAATTATCACAACGATATATCCAAGACCGCTTCTTGCCGGATAAAGCGATTGATTTAATGGATGAAGCCGGTTCTAAATTAAACCTAACATCTGATTACAAGAGCAAGGAACATATTGAGACACGCCTAAAAGAAATCGCTTCGGAAAAAGAGGATGCGCTGAAACAAGAGTATTATGAACAAGCCGCAAAACTACGGGATGAAGAAGCAAAACTGGAGAAAGCCTTAAATGATGACTTCAGTTCCGAACGACCTGTTGTCACAGTTTCCCTTATCCAAGAGATTGTGGAACAAAAAACAGGCATACCAGTTGGAAAATTACAGCACGATGAACAGGTCAAAATGAAAGAACTTGAAGAATCTTTAAATAAAATGGTAATTGGCCAGGAAAAAGCGGTCCATAAAGTGTCGAAAGCCATCCGTCGCAGCCGTGCCGGTTTAAAATCCAAAAACCGCCCAATTGGTTCCTTCCTGTTTGTCGGGCCAACAGGTGTTGGTAAAACGGAATTAACCAAAACATTAGCTGAAGAATTATTTGGCACTAAAGACTCGATGATTCGCCTCGACATGAGCGAATACATGGAAAAACACAGTGTTTCAAAATTAATTGGTTCACCTCCAGGTTATGTTGGCCATGAAGAAGCAGGCCAGCTTACCGAAAAAGTGCGCCGAAACCCATACAGCATTATTCTGTTGGACGAGATTGAAAAAGCGCATCCTGATGTGCAGCATATGTTTCTGCAAATTCTTGAAGACGGCCGGCTTACGGACAGCCAAGGAAGAGTGGTAAGCTTTAAAGATACTGTCATCATCATGACAAGTAATGCTGGTACAGGGTATAAGCCCATCCATGTAGGCTTTGGAGCCAGCGATGCAATAGAGGAGGCAAATATTCTCGATTCACTCGGCAGCTTCTTTAAGCCAGAATTCTTAAACCGTTTCGACAGCATTATTGAATTCAATTCACTTGATAAAGAGCATATTTTATCAATCGTTGATTTAATGGTAAATGAGCTTCAAGAAACTTTAATAGAACAAAATATTGAGCTATCGATTACTGGCGATGTCAAGGAAAAATTGGCAGAGCTTGGTTACCACCCTGCCTTTGGTGCACGCCCATTAAGACGTGTCATCCAAGAACAGTTGGAGGATAAAATAGCTGACTATATCCTTGATCAGCCAGAAGTGAACAAACTAACAGCCATTTTAGAAAACGGCGAGTTAAAAGTGACTGCAGATTCCATAGAAGTTCAATAAAAAAAGCGAAGCCTGGCTTCGCTCAGGCTGTCGAAAAACCCTTCGGCAGCCTCTTATTACATCTAATTACTTTAACAGTTCACCGCGTTAATATGATATAATATCATTAACAATAGATTATTAATGAGGTGAATGGCATTGTTTAAACCTAAAGAGTCCGCCC
>NZ_HG942044.1:0-12830 GCF_000612665.1 Neobacillus dielmonensis | reverse complement strand
GACCCCGCAGGCGCTAAAGCGCCGAGGAGGCTCCCCGGCACGCCCGCGGAAAGCGAAGCACCTGGAGCGGAAATCAATAGGCCCCATTGCAGGCGATAATCAATTCTAAAAATCATATTTTAATTCAAGTGAAATGAAAAATTGCCGAGAAAAATAACCTTTCTCGACAATCTGAGCGAAGCCTGGCTTCGCTTTTTTGTTTTCTCACAGCTTTTTATCATCCACTGAATTCAACCAGTTTTCAATTTCACCAACCACTGATTCCACACAGCCATTTTCGAATGGTGAAATTAAATGAGCGGCCTCAACAAGCTTTGTGAATGACATGCTGCCCCCTAACTGGCAAAGATTAAGATAATCTGACCATGCCTCTTCCATGTTTTCTCTGGACCGTTTCCAGAATTGGAAGGCACAAATTTGGGCAAGGGTATAGTCAATATAATAGAACGGAGAATTATAAATATGACCTTGTCGCTGCCAAAATCCGCCGTTTTCGAGGTACTCATTGCCAGCATAATCTTTATGGGGCAAGTATTTCTTTTCTATGTTTCTCCAAGCTAGTTTCCGTTCCGTTGGTGAAGCCTCAGGATGCTCATACACCCAATGCTGAAACTCATCCACTGACACCCCATATGGAAGGAATAGCAAGGCATCACTAAGATGAGAAAATTTGTACTTATCGGTATCTTCTTTAAAAAACAACTCCATCCACGGCCAAGTAAAGAACTCCATACTCATAGAGTGGATTTCACATGCTTCATAAGTAGGCCAGTTATATTCCGGAATTTCATAATGGCGGCTTGAATATACCTGAAACGCATGGCCCGCCTCATGTGTCAATACGCCAATATCGCCGGAAGTTCCGTTGAAATTCGAAAAAATAAATGGGGCTTTATAGTTCTCAATATAGGTGCAATAACCACCGCTGGCCTTGCCTTTTTTTGCAACTAAGTCCATTAGATTATTTTCCCGCATAAATTTAAAAAATTCGCCGGTTTCCTTTGATAAATCTTCGTACATTTGTTGACCATTGTTTATAATCCATTCCGGACTTCCTTTCGGGATAGCATTTCCCGTTTGATAAATGATGTTTTCATCATAGTATTTTAATTGGTCAAGTCCGAGCCGCTCCCGTTGGCGCTCTTTCAATTTCGTGGCAATAGGCACGATATAGTCTTCTACCTGCTGACGGAAATTGGCAACCATTTCTGCATTATAATCTGTCCGCATCATTCTGTGGTAGCCAAGCTCCACGAAATTCTTATAGCCCAATTTTTGGGCAATCTCTGTGCGCACCTTTACAAGATCATCATAAATACGGTCCAAGTCTTCCTCATGCTCAGCAAAGAAACCGAATTTCGCCTCACTAGCCCTTCTTCTCATCTCTCTGTCTGTTGACTCAATAAAGGGATCAATTTGTGCAAGTGTCCGCTCTTCTCCTTCAAACTGAATTTTAGCCGATGCGACTAATTTCGTGTATTCAGTCACTAAACGGTTCTCTTTTTGGAGGAGCGGGACAATTTCTGGCTTAAATGTTTTTAATTGACTCTCGGCCAGAGCGAACAGCTGCCTGCCAAATTTAGCTTCCAGCTCTGTTCTGAATTTTGACTCAACAAGCGCTTGATAGTATTTTGTTACCAAGCCTTCAATTTCAGGTTCTAGTTCATCCATATAATCTTGCTCTGCTTTATAAAATTCATCATTCGTATCTATCGTATGACGAATATTGCATAAATTAAACATGGTCCCAAGGTCATTTCTAATCTGATTTATCTGATCCATCGCGAGGCTTTGCTCATCAGCAGAATTAGCATCACGAAAGCGCTTTAATACAGCTTCAAATTTCGATGTTACCTCTGTTAAATCAGGACGAGCATATGTATAATTTTCAAACCCCATTCCAAACATCCCCCTTCTGAAGTTATCATGTAATCTATACCATTATATACTAATTACGTGGAATAAAAAACGGCCGGCTGGCCGTCTTAAACTAAAAATGCACCCTGCCTCACGACCCAATCAGTATCGCCATTCGTGGTCTTTAAAATTTGCCGGCAGGTATTCCTAATTTTTTCAATAAATCAATTGCCGTCAATTTTTCTGAGTCGGTTAGACTAGACATTAATTTATTTATTTGCTCTGCATGTTCCGGGAAGATTTCCTGAATCAATGCTTTTCCCTCATCCGTTATGGACGCATAAGTAACTCTTCGGTCACTCGGGCAGGCAATTCTTTGCAGCAGTCTCTTCTGTTCCAGCTTATCAACCACATAGGTAATGCTGCCGCTTGCCAACAAAATTTTACCGCCAATCTGTTGCAGCGGCTGATCGCCCTTATGATATAACAGCTCCAAAACAGCAAACTCTGTTGGATTTAAACCATTTGCTTGAATTACTTTATTAACATGCTCATTTATGGCTTTATAGGCTCTAGAAAGAACAATAAAAAGCTTTAAAGAGACAGCAGTTGAATCATTTTCCATTCTAAACCCACCTTTTAGGTTTTGATTTCCTATATGACCTTACTATTTAATATCTCGATTTCAAAATTATTATAAAAAAATTATCAATCCCTGTCAATTTGACTGGGTGCTTCTATACGCAAATCCATCCTTTGCCTTATAAAATCAATATTTCCCTATAGAACTTATCGTAGTATTATAGAAATAATTAAAATATTCGGAGAGGGGTTGAATAAGTGGCTCAACAAGCAACTCTACCAAATAATCCTAGTGTGCCTAACCATACAACTCATTTTAAGATTCTGGTTATTCTTGGACTTTGCCATATGCTCAATGACGCCCTACAATCTGTAGTGCCCGCGATGTTTCCCATTCTAGAGAAATCAATGGGTTTGTCTTATACACAGCTTGGCATTATTGCGTTTTCATTAAACATGGTTTCCTCAGTCATGCAGCCCGCTGTTGGAAATTATACAGATAAACGGCCGATGCCCTATGCATTACCCGTTGGGCTGGCCTTTAGTTTGATTGGAATATTGTCACTGGCATTTGCCCCTCATTTTATCACAGTGGTCCTATCCGTTATTTTTATTGGGATTGGGTCTGCCGTTTTCCATCCGGAAGGTTCCAGGGTTGCGCATATGGCAGCAGGCAAACGGAGAGGACTTGCGCAATCAATCTACCAAGTAGGCGGAAATACAGGGCAGGCATTTGCCCCGTTGATTACAGCTTTAATTTTAGTCCCTTTAGGTCAAAGGGGGGCCTCATTGTTTACGATTGTAGCCGCAGCTGCAGTAGTCTTATTAATCTATATTGCCGCTTGGTATCGTCGAAGGTTATTCGATCCTGAGCGACCACTGGCGGCGAAGGATCCCACTCAATCCGTTAAGGGAGAGGGGCTGCCAAAAGGCATAAAAAAAGCACTGGTTCTCATTTTACTGCTCATTTTTGCCCGTTCATGGTATATTTCTGGAATGACCAATTTTTACTCTTTTTACGGTATGGAAAAGTATGGGTTCTCTATTAAAGAGGCACAGATTTTCTTATTTGCCTTTTTAGTGGCTGGAGCTGTTGGGACATTCTTTGGGGGACCTCTAGCCGACAGGTATGGTAAGAAGAGAATCATTTCTTTTTCCATGCTGGGAACCCTTCCGCTTTCCATTATGATTCCTTATGTGCCACCTCTATTGGCGTTTATTTTACTGGTTTTAACAGGATTTATTTTAATGACTAGTTTTTCAGTTACAGTGGTATATGCCCAGGAATTGGTTCCAGGGAAAATTGGCATGATGTCTGGACTGACAGTCGGCTTGGCGTTTGGGATGGGGGCTATTGGCTCAGTTGGATTAGGATCTATTGCAGATTTAATTGGATTACCATCCATGATTAGAGCAGTGGGAATTTTACCTATTTTAGGATTAACTGCATTTCTCCTTCCTGCTGACAAAAAACTATTAGAGATGAATGAAGGGAAATAAGGGCTGGCACCGGCAGGCCTTATTTTTTTGCGCCAAAATTTTCAAAAAATTTGCCCTTTTTAACTCAATAATAGTTAAAAGTTTCATATAATATAGATACAACTCATCTTAGGGAGGTATCAATTGTTTGAAAACCCCAAATTATCACGACTTTTATCAGGTTGCTCTAGTTCCAATTGGAATGAATGATTTAAAGGTACTTAAAGAATCTGACTCCTGTTCAGGCAGAAATTATACGCATTGGCTCATTGCCGTAGAAGGGGTACAACTCCCTGATCCAAAAATCTACTTCCACTGGAGAGTAACCATTTACCCCGCTGATTGTGAGGGAGATTTCAATTGGCAGAGACCCTACTTTGTTTCAACAGCATCAGAAAGTATGGATATTGCTATTAAGCTTGCCTCTAACTTAGTTTCATCGAGTAAAAATGATAGCCTCATCTTCTCTACAAAGCTAGAAAAAATCTCTTAACCCTCAAAACAAACACCATCCCTTTTGCTTCACCTCTTTTTTGACATCCCTTGTGAAAAAAGCTACATGAAAAGAATAAAAAAATGCTGCTTACCTAAAGAGGAAACAGCACTTTTTAGAGATTGTTAATAGATGTCTGATGTGTTAGGCCAAACGGAACACAATTCCATGCCCGCCTTTTGGATATTCCCATTTAATGTTTTGATATGGACAACCAATTCGGCAGCTGCCGCACTCATGACAGCCTTCATAGCCAACCTGCATCCGGGTACCTTCCCATTTATAAACTTCAGCAGGGCAAAATACAGTGCAAATTTTATCAGGGCATTGAGTCATGCAAACGTCATGGTCAAGTACGGTCAAATGGGACTTTGTATCACACTTGAATCTTAGAAGATACTGTTTTTCTTCAATATTCTTCGTTGACATTATTTCACCGCCTTCCAAGCTCGATAAATATCCTGCAGTACACGCAGTCTTCCTTTTTCGGCTGTTACACTCTTAATAATTTGTTTCTGCTTTTCCCGTTTTGGCGTCCCGTCCACTGTAAAGAAAGTACTCATCGCTTGATTCATCATCGGGAGGTATTCTTTAAAATATTGTGGATAGCTTTCAAATGTATGCGCAGCATCTTTGTATTTCTCTAAATCTTTGATAATAAAACTATCGTGCAGTTTATCACGATAAATATTTAAAGTCGATTCACTAAAGTTTCCCCGGTTCTTCGCTTCAATGATGGATTCACCCGCTAATAGTCCTGAATGCATCGCCATGTTCGACCCTTCACGATGAATGGCGTTGACTAGCTGGGCAGCATCCCCCACAACGACAACCCCATTTCCTGCCACCCTCGGTACGGAATGATACCCTCCTTCAGGGATAAGGTGAGCCAAATATTCTGCTGATTCGCCACCAGCAAGCAAAGGTTTTACCATTGGATGATTCTTCAAGTAATCCAGGAGCTCATAAGGCTTTAATTTCGCTTTAATCATACTCGATAGGGTAGTGCCCACCCCGATATTCAAACTATCTTTATTTGTATAAAGGAATGCGGTACCCAGATTGCCCTTGGTTGAGTCCCCGAAGATTTCAATGGTACATCCCTGATTGTCTTCTAAATTAAACCGCTCGTTAATTTTATCCTTTGAAAGATTGATGACCTCCATTACCGTTAGGGCAACCTCATCAGGGCGAAATTCTTTATGAAAACCCAGTTGTTTAGACAGCAGGGAGTTTACTCCATCCGCCAGTACAACGACGTCGGCTAAAACCTCTCCATTTGGCCGGTCGGTACGAACACCAATTACCTTGCCGTTTTCGACCAAACACTCCGTCACAACCGTTTCATTAATCAGCAGTGCCCCGGCCTCCACAGCCTTACCTGCGAACCATTGGTCAAACTTTGCTCTTAAAACCGTAAAATTGTTATAAGGTTCAACCCCCCATTCAAGGCCTTTATAACCAAACGAAGCAACGGATTCCTTATCCATTACCCAAAAGCGCTGCTCAATGACAGGCCTCTCCAACGGTGCTTCCTTCCAAAATTCTGGAATTAAATCTTCCATTTGTTTTCGGTATAGTACCCCACCCATAACGTTTTTCGAGCCAGGATATTCTCCTCTTTCAATCAATAACACATCCAGACCGGCCCTTGCACACGTCAACGCACATGCTGTACCGGCAGGTCCGGCACCTACCACAATGACATCAAATTTTTCAGGCATAGGTTATCTCACCGCCTTTTTCATTTTTTAGCCGCTTAAACTGTTCAATTAATACGGGCACAATTTCCAAAGCATCACCTACTATGCCGTAGGTTGCAACATCAAATATCGGTGCATTAGGGTCTTTATTAATGGCGATGATTAACTCTGAATTCTTCATTCCGACAACATGCTGTATTGCTCCAGATATACCAATAGCAAAATAAATTTTCGGAGTCACCGTTTCCCCCGTCTGACCAACCTGCTGTTCGTGGGGCAGCCATCCTGCTTCCACAACATCCCTTGTGCCCCCGACACTCGCACCAATCGTTTCAGCAAAGTCATGAATCAATTGAAAGTTTTGGTAATCCCCCATTCCTTTACCGCCGCAAACAATAACATGTGCGTCCGCCAGGTTTGTTTTTTTTGTTACATCATTCACAATTTGAAGTACTTTTGTCCGCATATCCTCTTCGTTCAACGTAATTTTTTCTTCAATAATTTTGCCATGTCTACTGGAATCAGGCTCTAAAGCCTTCATCACCTTTGGACGGACTGTCGCCATCTGGGGACGGTGCTTTTTACAAAGAATAGTTGCCATGATATTTCCGCCAAATGCTGGCCGACTTGCCTCAAGTAATCTGCTGTCCACATCCACATCCAGCATCGTAGTATCAGCAGTCAGTCCTGTGACTAAATCAGTTGCTACGGCACTTGCCAGGTCTTTTCCATTTGGTGTTGCTCCATAAAGGATTATTTCAGGCATATATTTTTGCGCCAGCAACATAACACCTTTCATGAACGATTCCGTTCGATAATGTTTTAAAACCGGATGGTCAATTACATATACCTCGTCAGCCCCGTAAGCAATCACCTGGTTGGCTAACGGTTTAATTTCGTCGCCCAATAAAAATCCAGCTAACGGTACATTCAATTTATCAGCAAGCTTTCTGCCGGCACCAAGCAGTTCTAGTGAAACATCTTCGATTTTTTGATTATTTTGCTCAATAAAAACCCAGACTCCACGGTAATCATCCAAATTCATGCGTACCCCTCCAACAAAAGATTTTTCTCATTAATTAGAAGACTGCAGGGTGAACAAGTCCTTGTTTTCTAATAAAATATCCATCAATTGATTGACTTGCTCATCGGTGGTTCCTTCGAGTTTCTTTCCACCTTCGGGTCTAGGAGGTGTAAACATCTTTCCAACAATTGTCGGCGATCCTTTCAGCCCAAGCTGAGTACGGTCCACATTTTCAAGGTCGCTTACTGCCCAAATAATCGGTTCATATCGCGCTGCTTTGATCATATTAGGCATGGGGGAATATTCTATTTCATTTATCTCTTTTTCAACGGTCATAAGGCATGGTATTTCTGTTTGGATTAGCTCATAGCCATTTGCTAATTTTCGTTTCATTAATACTGTTTGTTCCTGTTGGTTCACTTCGACAACCTCGATCACATTTGTGATCGGTGGAATATCTAACCTTCTCGCAATTCCCGGACCAACCTGCCCAGTATCACCATCTATGGCATGCTTGCCGCAAATGACTATATCAACGGGAAGTTCCTTGCCAATCCTCTCTAAAGCTTTTGATAAAGCGTAGCTGGTTGCTAAGGTATCAGCACCCGCAAAAGCACGATCGGTAATTAAATAGCCTCTGTCTGCTCCTATTTCTATGCTCTTTTTTATGACGGCGGTAGCTTGCGGCGGACCCATTGATAAGACAGAAATTGTTCCTCCTGTTTTTTCTCTGATTTTTACAGCTTCTTGTACGGCATGGGCATCATAAGGATTTAAAATTGCTGGGGCGCTGCGGCGGTCTAGGGTGTTCGTTTTCGGATTAATCTTAATGATTTTCGTGTCAGGTACTTGTTTGACACATACGACAATATGCATTTTAAAATTTCCCTCCTCCATCTCTTTTTGGGACAATGAAAGCGTTTGCTTGTTTCACTATAAAAAATGCTTTTATTAACGATATATGTATCGTAATAGAAGCATATTCCCCACCGATGCAGTTTTCTTCTTTAAAGCCTGAGATAAAGATTATACAAATGCACAATAAGTGAATTCTATGAGGGAGCGAAAGGTTTTGTGAAAGGATTCTTTTATATATGCGGGAACTAGATCAGCAATTATTCTATAGAAGACAGTTTTATATAAATGTAGTTAAATTGCATTAAAATATGTTACTCTTTTTTTGCCCTATGTTTTCTCTTTTATTTTAAGCGAGGCATTGTTGATTTTGCGTTTAAAACGAGGAAACCGAATAATTCGTTCGAATCTATTGGAATACTTAAAGGCCTTCTTTTTAGTTGCCTTTTATTTCCATTATACAGAAGGCCTCAATCTTTGTCCATCATACTAATATTTTTGGCCAGATCATAATCATTTGTTTGAAAGCAATTTTCACTTCATCATTTGGCCTTGGGGCTTGTCCCATTATTCTTTGATACTGATTAATCAGTTCGTCCAACTCTTGACTGTATCTAACAGTTTCATCACTAGTATATCCTAAAGTATTTGCACTTCTAATCATAAGCTCTCTTTTTGCTTTAATCTCTTCTATCATGTAATTTTGATCCCATTGATGACTGCTGCTATTACTATACTCGTACAATGTTATCCTCCTACCTTTTACCCTATTACTGTAATCCATTAAATTAATAGACTACTTGAAGAATTATGACAAGAATTTATATAAAAGTAAATACAATCGCAAAAGAAGACAAAACAATCTATTTCTCTCGATATTCGACAATTTATTTGATGTTTTTCTTGTTTTTGCGACAAGTATGTTATCGCACATTTCTGCAATGAATGAAAGCGGATTCATCAACTCTTCTCTTGCAGCCAAAAGTTTATAAGACCTGCTTCAGGAAATGCTTTGCTGATATTTTACCAAAATATTTTTATGGGTAAAAATAACCACATTCACCCTGCAACTAAGTAGTTCTATAGACATAATTGAATATAAAAAAACTGGCTTTTAGTGTTACCAAAGCCAGTAAATCATTATGTGTATATTTTTTTCATCTATATCTTATTGGAATATTTCTAGACTCTCCATTCTTCGGACTGCTTCAAGAAGACGATCTTCTGAGGATAGTAGTCCCACTCTAACATATCCTTCTCCGAAATTTCCAAAGCCATTTCCTGGTGCTACGATAATATGTGCCTGTTCAAGCAATATGGCGGCAAATTCTTCAGATGTATATCCAGATGGCACTTTAAGCCAAGCAAAGAAAGACCCACTTGGCGCACTGACATTCCAGCCAATGGACCGAAGTCCGCTAATCAAAACATTTCTTCTTCGTTCATATCTTTCTCTAATCTCCTTAACACAGTCCTGTGGTCCCGTTAATGCTTCGGCTGCTGCTTCCTGAATGGCACCGAATAAGCTCACATATAAGTGATCCTGGATTAATTCAATTGCCGAAATCACACTCGCATTACCGATCGCAAAACCTACACGCCATCCTGCCATATTATAGGTTTTTGACAGCGTATATATTTCTACTCCAACGTCCTTTGCACCTTCGGTTTGTAAGAAACTAATTGGTTTATGCTGATCAAAGCCGATTGCCCCATAAGCAAAATCATGGACAATACATATATCATGCTCACATGCCAGCTTAACTGTTTCTTCGAAAAAATTAGTTGTAGCAATGGCCCCTGTTGGATTATTAGGATAATTAAGGAACATCATCTTAGCCTTTTGTAACATCTCTGAACCTAAATCATGATAATCAGGAAGGAATCCATTACTCTCGCGAAGTGGCATAACAGCCATCTTGGCCCTAGCTAGGGTAATCCCTGACAAATAATCAGGATATCCAGGATCCGGCACAAGGATCGTATCACCGGGATTTACGATACATTGTGGTATTTCTACTAACCCGGCTTTTCCTCCAAATAAAATAGCCACTTCTTTATTCGGGTCAATTTCTACCCCATATTCCCTCCAATAGAAATCCGCTGCTGCCTGCTTTAAATAATTAAACCCTTGGAATGGTGAATACCTATGATTAATTGGATCCGCCGCAGCTTCTTGCAGCTTGGCAACGATATGCTGTGGCGTCGGCTGGTCAGGATTTCCTTGACCCAAATTAATAACATCAAAACCTTGGTCTATATATTGACCAGCTTTTTTAACCAGAGAAGCAAAGAATTGCCTTGGCAAGCTTTTTAATAAATCCGATGTTGGAAATTGTTTCACTTTCTCACCTGCTTCATTTATTTTCAAATTATGGTTGAATTTCTAGTCACAAATGTTATAACTTTTATATTAGCTTGTAAAGTAAAAATTTAGAAAGTTCTTGAGGTGAGAATAGGTGAAATTAAAAGTTTCCTGTATTCAAATGGATATTGCCTATGGCAACCCACAGAAAAACGTTCAAAATGCTGAAAAACTGATTGAAAAAGCGATTGAGAATCAACCCGATATTATTGTTCTTCCAGAGTTATGGACAACAGGTTATGATTTAACCCGTCTTGAGGAAATTGCAGATAAAAATGCAGAACAAACAATCCAATTTTTCAAACAAGCTGCGCAAAAATTCAAGGTGAATTTTGTCGGAGGTTCCGTTGCTAACCAAGGAAAAAATGGAGTAAAGAATACACTGCTTATTATAAATAAACTTGGAGAACTCGTTCACCAATACAGTAAGCTTCACTTGTTTAAACTTATGGAGGAGCACCTCTATTTAAATGCAGGTGTGGATAAAGGACTATTCCAGCTGGAAGGTTGCCAGTTTGCCGGTGTTATATGTTATGATATCCGGTTCCCCGAATGGATCCGTGCCCATACATCTAGCGGCGCTGAGGTACTGTTTGTCGTTGCTGAGTGGCCTGCTCCCAGACTTATGCATTGGCGGTCACTATTAATTGCAAGGGCAATTGAAAATCAGTGCTACGTTATTGCTTGTAACCGTTCAGGGGTGGACCCCAAAAATCAATTTGCCGGGCATTCGATGATTATTGATCCCTGGGGAGAAATAGTCGCTGAAGCAGGGGAAAAACAGGAAATTTTAACAGCTGTTATAGAAATGGATAAAGTGAAAGCAATAAGAAATGAAATCCCTATTTTCGAAGACCGAAGGCCGGAATACTATAAATAATGTTAATAACAAAATTATAATGAGTCTGACCATCCATAACTAAATTCGCAAACCAATGGATAATTTTTGAAACCAAATAGCCAATAAAAAAGCCGTCTATTGACGGTCTTTTTTAGTTTCTTTCTATCCAATGAAGGTTTTCCCTTCAATCCTCTTATTGCAACAACTAATGACACATGCCTGACTTCGCCATAATTGTTGTCATTCTTCCCAATCATTTAACAAATGTTTTAAAAAAATGCTCTGCCAAATATTGATGTTTACTATATTCCTTAAACTTCCCGTTTACGCCTAAAAACAGATTAATTATAAGTTTTCCTGTTTAAAATCAATAGGCAGGATAATATGAAAAATTGTTCCTTGGCCTTCATCGCTTTCTGCCCATATGCTTCCTTTATGTTCTTCAATTATTTTATAACTGACCATTAACCCCAGTCCCGTTCCACGTTCCTTTGTAGTGTAAAACGGTTCTCCCAGCCGCTTTAGCTGCTCCTTCGGTATCCCCATGCCTTCATCTTGAATAGCAATATGAATCTGACCATTCCCCTCCACTTGCTGATTAATTATTACCGTGATCTTTCCTCCAGCAGGCATTCCCTCAATGGCATTTTTTATTAAGTTAATAAACACCTTTTTTAATTGATTGGATTCACAGTAAATTAGAGGCAACTGTTCACCATATTCTGTAATGAATTGGATATTGTGAAGAACAGCCTGAGCATTTAACAAATCAATAGTTTCACGCATAATTTGTTTAACATCTTTTAACTGAAACTTTGATGCCTGAGGTTTTGCTAAGAGTAAAAACTCGTTAATAATGGTATCAATTCGCTGCAGTTCTGTCGTAATCACCTCATAATACATGGAATGCTCCCGCCTGATGCTCCCTTCCAGCAATTGGATAAATCCCTTTAATGCAGTCATGGGATTTCTGATTTCATGAGCAATACCAGCAGCAAGTTCACCAATAACACTTAGAGTATCCGATTTGCGCAGCTGCTCCTGCATTTCTACCATTTCTGTAATATCTTTTACTACTGTAATGTTGAACTGATCATCAGCTGAATGTTGGGAATGATATTCAAAGTGCTGTTTCCTGCCTAATTTGCTTACAAAAATCACTACTGAAGTATAACGACCATTTTCAAATGTATTTTGGATATGTTGTTTTATTTGTTGTACTTGGCTTTCCTGCCTGTAAAATGGTTCGTATAGTAGCTGCCCGACTAGCTTTTCTTTAGACGTTTCTAATAGCAGCTCCACAGCAGGATTTACATCGATAATTCGGTATTGATGATCCCAAATGATTAGACCATTTATAGAATTCTCAAGAATACGATTATATAATTGTTCAAAGTTGATACTCTCAATTGTGCTAACACATTCATTAAGAGGTTGAGCATCTTCCTGTTTGTACTGCCTTTCCACTAAAATGCCACCCCGCCTGCAACAGAATTAAGCCTGAATATATATGTTATAATTCTACATAAAAAGAATAAATTCCTTTTTATGGTTAAAACTAATTTTATAACACTAGCAAAATGTAAAAAATGCAAAACTGTTAGCAGTTTTGCATTCAGATTGTAGACAAA
>NZ_HG942043.1 GCF_000612665.1 Neobacillus dielmonensis | reverse complement strand
TTAGTTTTCAAAGAGCAATTCATTAACTGCCGAACGCGACAGGAATGTTATTGTATCACATTTCTATCAATCCATCAACCTTAAATTATTTTAATTAAGATTGACTTACTCGCTTTCTCCGCGAGCAACGTTTAATATCATATCACCTTTTAATAAAAGAAGCAACAAAATTTTTTCCAAAACATTTAACTCTTCTCTCTTTCAAAAGCGACTTTGTTATCATAACACCGACATGATTATATTGCAACATAATTTTTCATTATCCTGAAACAGTGAATACAATAACACATTACTCTATATTAGAAAACCTCGACAAATCATCCCTGTTTCCTATCACCACTAATAAATCAGTAGAATGAATAATTTCATCCGGAGATGGTGAGACAATGATGTTTCCGTTGCGAACAACAGTAATAACACTTACATTATACATAGCACGAAGATCAAGTTCTCTTAAACTTTTTCCGGCCATGCTTGAAGGAATGTTCATTTCTTCTATGTTATACTCTTTTGACAGCTCGATATAATTCAGCATATTCGGTGAAAGAAGCTGATTAGCGACACGTTCACCCATATCTCTTTCAGGATAAACAATCCAATCCGCTCCTACTTTTTCTAACACTTTACCATGCCGTTTGCCTATCGCCTTCGCAATCACCTTTTTTACCCCCATTTCTTTTAGCAGTAAAACCGTTAAAATACTAGACTGCATATCATCTCCTATCGCGACAATGACACAGTCAAAATTGGTTATGCCGAGTGATGCCAGAGCTTTCTGGTCCGTCGAATCTGCGATTACTGCATGGGTTAGAAATATCTCCGCTTCCTCGACTCGTTCTTCATTCAAATCAATACCTAAAACCTCCTGGCCAGCCTTATTTAATCTCCAGGCAATGCTTGAGCCAAATCTCCCAAGACCTATTACTGCATATTGACTTTTTGCCATGTGTCACACTCCTTGCCAGTTTTAGATTAACCAATAGTAGTGTTTCCAATTAGATAGCCCACTGGTAAATTTTAATTTTCCCTAATCTTCATAAATCATTAATACTAGGGATATATAAAAAGGTCACCCGGATTAGCCACAACTCATCTATTGATAATCCCTGTCCCGCAAAACACTGGTTGTTCCTAAAAAAAGAACCATGGTCCTTTGTTTCCACCCCTTCGGCGATTACCGTATAATTCATATTCCGGCCCTTATCGATAATCGTTTTAACAATCGGTCCTCCGCCATTGCTTGACAGTTCATCTATAAACGCCTTATCAATCTTCAGGCAATTTACTGGCAGGTTTTTCAAATAACTTAACCAGGAATAGCCTGTCCCAAAATCATCAATTGCAATCTGAATCCCCAAATTCCTTATTTCATCCAGCCCGAGATGATGAAATGCACATAAAAAGACTGCACCTAAGGGTAGAACTTTCCCTTGGTGACAGTCTCCTCCAGGCAACTTAAACGGTTAAAACTCCTACGTGGATAAAACGTTTTTCGCTTACTTCAGTAAATTATTCTTTTCTAAAAACTCTCTAGCTACAGCACTAGCCTTTTTCTTGTTTACAGCCACCTCATAATTCATTTTTCTCATTTCATCATCAGTTATTTGTCCGGATAATTTATTCAATATTTCTTCTAGCTCTGGATATTCCTTTAAGGTCTCTTTCTTTAATAAAGGCGCTCCTTGATAGGGCGGAAATAAATGTTGATCATCCTCTAGGACGACAAGATTATTTCTTTGAAGTTCACTGTCCGTGGAGTAGGCATCCACGACATTGATTTCCCCAGATTTAATCGCTGCATATCTTAATTCCGGTTGCATGATTGTAATGGTAGAAAACTGAATTCCATAAATCTTCTGGATACCCAGGTAGCCATCTTCCCGCTCTGGAAATTCTGGTGTAAATCCTGCTTTTACGGTGCCTTCAATTGGTTTTAAGTCAGAAATCGCCTTTAGGTTATATTGTTTAGCGAGCGAAGCAGGGACTGCCAATGCATAAGTATCATTAAATTTCATTGGCTTAAGCAAGACGAAGCCTAATTTATGTAACAGTCCATCCTTGGCTTGTTGGTAAACTTCACTTTGGTTCGTACTTTTTGGCTGCTCCTTTAACAGGTCAGCGATTACCGTTCCGGTGAATTCAGGATAAATATCAATACTTCCCGACTTCAAGGCATTATAGACAAATGTCGTTCCTCCCATATTTGGTTTGAGCTCCACCGAAAGGGACGAATTCTTTTCAATCAACTGCTTATACATATTCATCAAGATTTCTGGCTCAGCCCCCAACTTGCCTCCTATAATAAGGTCTGCTTTTTTAGGCTGGCTGAACGATGACACAGAGATGATTAAAAAAGCCACAACTATAACAGAGGCTATGGAGATAAGTGATTTTTTAAAAGACATTTTCTCCATTTGCCTTAATAAAAAGTCAAAAAATAATGCCAATAGTGCGGCTGGAATGGCTCCTAATAGGATGAGGTTTGTATCATTCCGGCTGATCCCCACTGTAATTAAATCCCCTAACCCGCCGGCTCCAATAAGAGCAGCAATCGTAGCTGTACCAATAATCAGAACCATTGCCGTTCTGATTCCGGCCATAATCACTGGCATGGCAAGTGGCAATTCTACCCTGACCAGCAGTCTGCGGTTATTCATTCCCAGACCTTTTGCGGCTTCTATTAAATTGGGGTCAACCTCCTTTATACCGGTGTAGATGTTTCTTAAAATAGGAAGTAATGCATAAATGACAAGTGCGATAATCGTTGGTACAGTCCCTATTCCTACAAGCGGGATAAGCAATCCTAATAAAGCTAAAGATGGAATCGTTTGAAAGACAGCAGCAATTCCAATGACAATCTCTGCTGCTTTCTTTTTTCTCGTCAGGTATATCCCAAGAGGAATGGCAATGACTAACGCAAAAAACAAGGCAATAAAGGATATTTCGATATGCTGAATTAAACCACTTAATAAATCACCTTTTCTCATCAAAAAAGTTTGAATTAATTCGTTCATTGGTACTCACCTTCTTTCAGACTGCTGGAAAGATGCTGAATCAGCGACTGTCTTGTAACAGTACCAATGAGTTTCCCATCTTTTTCTACACCTATTTGGTCTTGTTCTGCTAATGCCTCTAAGGTTTGCTCCAATGAACTATGAACCGTTAGGATTTTCATTTTCTCATCAATATTGTCTTCATTAGTGTTAGACAGTACTACCTCTAGGTTAAAATGAAGTGCTGTACGATCTGTTTTTCCAATAAACTCTCTGACAAAATCATTAATGGGATGATAGATTAATTCATTAGGGGTCCCCACTTGGACAATTTCTCCATCCTTCATAATGCATATACGATCGCCTAACTTGAGGGCCTCCTGCATATCATGCGTAACGAATACGATGGTTTTCTTTATTGTTTTTTGCAGTTTTAAAATATCATCCTGCAGCTTCTCTCTGCTAATAGGATCAAGAGCACTGAACGGTTCATCCATCAGAATAATTTCTGGATCGGCTGCTAATGCCCTTACAACTCCAATTCTTTGCTGCTGTCCACCCGATAACTCAATAGGCTTTCTGGGTTTATATACTTTAGGCTCTAAGCCAACCATTTCGAGCAGCTCATCGACACGTTTGCCGATTTTCTCTTTGTTCCATTTTTTCATTTCTGGAACCACAGCGATATTTTCTTCGATAGTCATATGAGGAAATAGAGCAATTTGCTGAAGCACATAGCCAATATTCCAACGCAGTTCATGAATATCGTAATCACTTATTTTTTTGCCATTTATAAAAATTGTTCCATCAGAGATATTAATCAAACGATTGATCATTTTAAGGGTAGTGGTTTTTCCGCTGCCACTGGGTCCAATTAGAACAAAAAATTCTCCTTGATTTATGGTAAGGTTTACTGACTTAACGGCAGTAGTACCATCATCAAATCGTTTTGAAACATTTTCAAATTGAATCATCTAATCTCTCCCTTACTTAAGGATTCACTATAACAATATCCCATTGGCTTGGTTACTTTCCATTAGCAGGTGCGCCTGACTAACTTCCACCCCATATTGGTCGATATGTTGGAATAAATCGTTAAGCAATCCCTGTTTAAAATTTACTCTGCTGTCAAAATAGGTAACATACGCACCGGAAGGAATGTCCACCATCGGTTCGAAATTCTCTAACACCCATCCCCCCCTAAAATTCCTGTCATGCAGAGGATCCCTTTTTCTGCAAGCATGGCTAATGAATTTTTGAGAGTAACCGTTCCTACTAGTTCTAAAATCTTGTTTATTCCTTGTGGAAATAATGAAAACAGCCCAGGTTCTATATACTCTTCATCTACTAACACAAAATCTGCACCATTTTGTTTTAAAATCTCTATCTTATTTTTGTCCCGAGTCGTTGAAATAACCGTTACCCCGATACTTTTGGCAAGCTGTAATGCAGCCAACCCAACCGAACTGGTTCCCCCGCGAAAGGAGATGGTCCTCTCCCTTTAACATCAAAGCATCAAAAAGGGACGCATAGGCCTTATAATACATTTCCGGAACGGCCGCCAATCTGACCTGACCCAATCCATTTCCTTTTTAACCGGATATACCTGACTGGCAGGGATTAAAGCATATTCTGCATAGCTCCCAGCAAATTGACGGCCAAGTCCACCCATCAACGAGACCACCTCAAATGGAAGAGGACGGTATCATAGAACGCCAGGTTTATGCTGAGGTTCCACCAAACTCTTACTGACCTAGGCGATACCCTCCGGCCTATTATTGACGTAATGGCAGAATGGGGATTAGGCTATCAAGCAATGTTTAAAGAGAACTAGAAGAACATGTCCAAACATAAAAAAGCTGGCTAAAATAAAAAATGCTCTGCTCCTTATTAGAAGCAAAGCATTTTTTACTGCTAACGGTATCGTTCTTCTTTAAATGGATTTGCCGTCATGGAATAGCCAAACTCTTCCCAAAAGCCAGCCTCGTCTTCTTTCATAAACTCAATCCCTGACACCCATTTTGAGCCTTTCCATAAATAGAATGTTTCCGGTGGGATAAATCTCAGCGGATAACCATGCTTGGGATCAATATCTTGCCAATCATGGTATTGGTCTTTCCAACGGTATACAAACAAAGAATCGTCCCCTAATAAAGGCTCCAGCGGTAAGTTGGCAGAATAACCAAAGGGATCCCCATTATAATAACCGTAAATCTTTATGTATTTGACACCCTCATTGATTGCAACAAAATTCAATAACTCTCTAAGGGCGATCCCTTCAAAAGTCGTATCAAATTTAGACCAGGTGGTAACACAATGCATATTTACGGTTGAAATGGTCTTGGGAAGCTCCATAAATTCTTTATAGGATAAGACTTTTTCTTCTTTGATCTCACCAAAAAGCCTGAAATTCCATGTGGCGCTGTTAAACTTGGGAACATCCCCTTTGTGAAGTATCGGCCACTTTTCTGTTTCAAATTGGCCAGGTGGAAGCTGTTTTTCCATCATACACCATCCCTTTATTCTCTTAAACGTTATTAGAATTATAGTACTTCGTATATCATCCCTGCAAATACGGTTAATCCGTTATATATACCCCGACCTTAATGGTAGAAAATCTTAACTCAAAAGGGTCAGCACGCTGAAGAAGTGCATGATACTGCCAGCCATGACGAACAAATGCCAGACAGCATGATGATACTTGAAGCCTCTCCAGATATAGAATATCGACCCTAAAGTATAAAGCAGCCCGCCTATTACTAAATACATCAACCCGGCTGTCGCCAAGGCTGCCGTTAACGGTTTCCAAGTGAAGACAATTAACCAGCCCATTAAAACGTAAACAAGAGTGGACATAAACAAGAACCTTTTGACGAAGAAAGACTTAAAGACAGTCCCGCCTATGGCCATTCCCCATACGATACCAAAAATCGTCCAGCCTATCCAACCTTTAACTGCTACAAACATGTATGGTGTATACGTTCCGGCGATAAAAAAATAGATAGAAGAATGGTCAAATATTTCGAAGAGGTCTTTCACTTTGCTGCCTTCAGGGAAGGCATGCAACAATGTCGATGAAGTATACATCAGGAGCATGGTCGCTCCAAATAGGGTAAAACTAACTATATGCCAAGCGTTTCCGTGCAATGAGGAAAGCACAATTAATAATACTAATGCCGCTATACTTAGAAGAACACCAATTCCGTGTGTAACTGAATTGGCAATTTCCTCGCCTTTGCTGAAGGTGTGGGTGTTAGCCATAAATCTTCTCTCCTTCTGGATACAATACCTTATTGTAACAGGAAAATAGCAAGTTAGTAATAAACTAGCCTGCTATTTGTTGGAATATATGGCTTTTATTTCGCAGACTTACCGGAGTCAAGATGCCAGACCTCTGTATTTTCTTATTAGAGTTTTACGCCATCAAAATGTTCAACAGTCGGGAATGGACCATAAAAATGATGCAATTGCTTTTTCCATTCCTGATATTCATTGGATTGTCTAAATCCAACCGTGTGGTCTTCTAAGGTTTCCCATCGAACGAGCAGCAAATATTTCCCCTTAACTTCCATGCAACGCTGCAACTTGTGCGAAACGTATCCTTTCATCGAGGAAATAATTCCTGAGGCGCTGCGAAATGCCTATTCATATTCATTCTCCATACCTTCTTTTACATGCAGCATGACAGCTTCTAATATCATTGAAATCTCCTCCTTTTCCACAACATAAACGTGGTCTTCCTTGTATATATAGTAACAAATATTTATGGCCAAAAGTTTTCACTGCCATTGTTTCACTGGATCATTTAATAAATTTAAAAGGAACATCGAAGTAGGCTATTAAGAAGATGATGACAAACAGAGATATGATATAAGCAGGAATCGGTTTATACTGGTGCAAGGCAATTACCGAAAACATAACCAAATCAAATAAGAAGGAATACCAAAATTGCCATCCGTTTTGATAGGAAATCCTATCAAATAACAATAAAATCCACTCAACCGCTATGTAAATTCCAGACCAGACCAATATATAGATAAATCTTTGCCCCCATCTATTAGGAAAATGGGATAGAAACAGGAAGATACTAATAGGCATAGTAATCAACGCATATACAATCACAACCATCTCAAGTCCATAGAGCAAGTCAGGATAAAACTTCCATAAGGTATTCTCTTTTACAATGTATTCGTACAGCAAGCCTCCTGTGGCAATGAAAAACATACTGGCATGATATTCTCTCCAGTTTTTCCAGTCTCCCCACTTAAAGGAGGCGATTATGGTTAAAACGGCAATAGCAACGTGCATAAACACGTCCCCTTTTCATGGTTTTATTTCATCCTTTCTCTATAGTTTTTGGAATCCATCAAAATAAAATGCAACTTAAAAAAACTTCTCAGTAAAATAGAAAAATGAACATAAAAAATGCCCTTGGAAACTCCTGTAGGCTGTATCCGAGGGCTAAACAAAATATATTATGGGGGAAAAAGTGTCTCGCACTTTCTTGTTTGTATCTTATCCATTTTAGCTTAATCTTGTCTTAATTAGCTTTGATTAAATTCATTCCAAAGGTTAAGACCTCGAAATTATTTTTTAGGATAAAACCATAATTTTTATTATGGTCAATCACGATGTCCCCATCAAGATGGTCAACGACCACTGGATCGATTACGATTGTAATTTCTCCGGCGTTTAGAATTTCATCTATATTTTCTCCATGCTCAACCTGAGCAAGTTCGTACACATATGTGGCACCTCAACCAGATGTTCGGATTTCATTCATGCGAATGGTTGGTTTCTCGCCAAGTTGGTTGATAAGTTGCTGTTTGGCGTCATTTGTTATCGTTACTCTCATTTTGTCACCTCAATATTTAGAACGCTATATTGCCTATAGATTATTTTACTCATATGCTCAGCTTTTCACCAATTATTTACTCATTTGATGTAAAATGAGTATTGTCTGTTTTTTACTATATTAAAAGTTTTAGAGGTGGAATTACATTGAATGGTACATCACATGCAGTCATCGGTTCAGCAACAGGATTTATTGTGGCTAATACATTCCAAACCACTCCATCTGCGACTCTTTTGCTCGTCGGACTAGGAGGCGTCTCCGGTTTAATTCCTGATTTAGATATTGACGGAAAACTACGGGGGAAAATCACCTTGTCCCACAAGATGATTCGTCTATCTGCCATGGTAATTGGTATGATAATGATTTTATATAGTGTCTTTGAGAAAACAGCAGCAGAGCGCTGGTTTGGGATGGGGTTTGGATGTTTGATAATGGTGATCTCCTCGTTAATTAAGCAAAAACACATGCTGACGATTACAGGAGTTGCTGTCTTGGTGGGAGGACTCTCTTTAGATGAGTTATGGATCATCCTGTTAGGAATTTACATAGTCGTTGCCTCTTTTTCGTCGCACCGCAGCTATACTCATTCCATTTTAGGCGTTATTTTCTTTGGATTTATCGCTTTTCATTTTGAGGCTTCACTTGGGATCCAGGGTGTTTTCTATACCTGTTTAGGTGGATACATCAGTCACCTGATTGCGGATTTAAAAATACTTCCCTTTAACAAACGGGGAATTAAATTGTTTTTGCCTCTGTCTTCCATAGAACTATAAGATAAACGCCTTATTACCAAGAGGCTTTGCTGCTTCCAGCAAAGCCCCTCATCTATAATAGTAAACCAACTATTTAATTCCAAAAGCCCTACCCGTTAGAGTGTCTCCGATTCCAGCCGGAATCCTTCTACAACAACTTCTTCGTCGACCTCCAGCAACAAACACCGTTTGCCCTGATACGTAATATATTTTACATATTTCAGGTCTTTCGGGTTGATGGTCACATTGGCTACCTTGGTTTCAATCTTTATTGTTTTCGGAACCAAACTGCTGGTCTTGATTTCGTGTCTTTCATCATCGATGACAGATTTGAAGGCATGCTCCACTTTAGCCGGCTCAACATTCTCCACGCCGCTGACAGTTAAAATGCGTTCGATGTCGCGATGATCCAGCGTGGGAATTTCACTTTCTTCTTTTTCCAGATTCTCCTGAACCAACTTATCAATTTCTTCATAAACATTCGAGATGACCTGGGATTCCACTTGATCTCCAATGACCTCTTTTAATATCAGGTCGAAGCTGTCTTTATCTTCTTGAGCTGTAATGATTTCTTCGCAATTGAGAACCTCGTCCATAAATCGGTAATCGGGCTGATTATTTTTCCCTGCACAGTAAAGAATATGGTTCACATCGGCCGCGTTGTCATTGAATGCTGGGAACAAAAAGCCGGACAATGGTGAATCTAAATTAATAATCGGATCAAAGAAATGATGGGGTTTGAATTCCTTTTCCACATAATCAAACGTCAAGGCCTTCTTCGGCTGATCAGTCTTATTGAGGCTGCAAAGAATAAACTGGCTGTAGTAAACTTCGTCATCCCCGCCTTCTTCCGATTCCTGACCCCGCTTTCGGGTCGGCTTCCGGTATTCCCCACGGATAAACGTCACCACGGTATCAAATTCATAAATTGTCATCGCAAACATTTTCGTTACGATTTCGAGCATGTATTCTTTCCAATCGTCTGATTCTGCCTGCAATCCTTCAAAAAGGAACATTTGGGTGCTGTCTTCTACATCCCGTTGGAATTTCAGCTCAAACAGTTTGGCATCAAGATGGCCTGTCAGGACTTTCTTAAAATTGGCTAGGAACAATTCTTGGGCTTCCTGCTCTAGCATTTGGAACGGTTGGCTGACATGGTGATAAATCTCGCCTGTTTCTTTTTGTACATAAACATTGAAAATTTCTTTAATTTTTAAAATGTGTTCGTTATCTAATTTAAACTGTTTGCGAATATTTGCGATATCTTTTTTATTCATTTCATTCAACTCCCATCCCTGATTATACTGTTCAGGAGGAAAAATCTCTAATTGATTTTTAATAATCCATTTAAAGGATGTGCGGAACTTGACAAAAAAAGTTATTTATGCTATAATTTACAAGTTAAATATTGCTGTGTATAATAAGATTCTCCTGGCCAGGGGAATCTTATTTTTTATGTAGGAGGATTATTGATGAAGCAAAATGAATCCAGTTTAACTTCCTTAGTCTCAGCATTTGGGCGCGCCTACCACAGCAACTACGATTCACCCAAAATTTTTGACGATTTTATTGCCAAGGAGCTCATTACCCCAACAGAGTTTTCAGATATAAGTAACAATATGATTCAAGGAATCCAGTTTTTCAATCAGGAGATCGCCAGACGCTATCAGGATGATCCAGATGAAATATTAAAGTGGATTACCCAAGTCCAGCTTTCCCCCACACCATTAGCACGGGCTGCGTTTTGTGAAAAAGTACTCATGAACGAAGTATCGCTGGGGATAAAACAAGTTGTCATACTTGGGGCAGGGCTGGATACGTTTAGTTTTCGCCATCTAGAATTGAAGGAACGTATTGAAATCTTTGAAGTCGATCACCCAGCTACACAGGCATTTAAAAAACAAAGACTGGAAGCGGCCAATTTAGAAATCCCCAACCACCTTCATTTTGTGCCAATGGATTTCACTGGACAGTTTTCCTATCAAGAGCTTAAACAAGAAGGGTTCGGTGAACATAAAACCTTTTTTAGTCTTCTGGGTGTTTCTTATTATTTAACCAAACAGGAGCTTTCAAATTTGTTACAGCATTTATTTGCTATGGCCCCCGAAGGAAGCTCGATTGTATTCGATTATGCCGATGAAAACCTTTTTAAAGAGAAAGGCATATCTAATCGTGTGGAAAATATGTTGAAAATGGTTGCAACCGGTGGAGAGCCAATGAAATCCTGTTACAGCTATCATGAAATGGAGAAAATGCTGGAAGAGTCCAGCTTACTAATTTTTGAACATTTATCTCCGGACGAGATACATGATTCTTTCTTCCAGAACAGGTCGGATTATTTGTCCGCTTTTGAAACCATACATTACATCCATGCTGTTAAAAAATAAGCTTTGCCGCTCAATCCTCAAGACTGGGCGGCTTTTTCCGTTTTCGATTAGGAGAGATACCATTCTCCCTGGGCAATTTTTTCAACTTTTCCTCCTACATTTATGACCAGTTTTCCATCCTCGTCTGCCGCCTTTAAAAATAACAGTGATTTCCGGTTCATTTCGTAGCCTTGCTCGACTCTTAAGCTTATTTCTTTCTTACCAAAGTAATTGTAGTTTAGTAAATAAGCGGCTAAACAGCCATTTGAACTCCCGGTTGCGGCATCTTCCGGTATTCCGTAGTATTCCGCAAAGTCGCGGACATTTAAATGATTTTCAGGATGATAGGTTTCAGAAGTAAAGACCATGATCGCTTTGGCATCTGTTTTTTCAATAAGCTTGAAGTATTTTGTTTTATCAATTTTTACTTTCCTGACGGCTTCCAAAGACTTTAATGGTACTATTATTACCGGCAGCCCCGTGGAAACCTCTTGAATTGGAAATCTATCATCTATGTATTGTTTCGCTATATTTAACACCTTAGAAACTGGATCAACTTCAAGAATACGGCCAAACGTTGGCTGATTTTGTTTCATCCATAGAATTTCCTCTTGCTGGTCAAACGTAACGGAAATCTGCCCCGCTTTATAATTTAAGACAATTTTTTCTGAAGGTTTTTCCAACATTTCCTTTTGAATCACAAAAGCCGTTCCCAAAGTCGGATGCCCAGCAAAGGGAACTTCCTCATTTGGCGTAAAAATCCTCACATCGTATCCGCCGTCTTTTTCTGTATCAGATAGGATGAATGTAGTTTCGGAATAATTCACCTCTTTGGCAATTTGCTGCATTTCTGAGTCTGGTAGGTTTCCGGCCCGCTTAAAAACAGCTAGCTGATTCCCTGTGTATTTCCCCTGTGAAAACACATCTACTATTGAATAATGTAGTTTCCCCATGTCCTTTTCATCCCCTATATAAGTTTCTATATAGCATACCATTGATTTCATTTCATGGTCATGTTGTACAGACAGTCTACAGGAGTTTGCATATATTAATGTCACAAGGAATAGAATTATGTCAGAACATTTCTATTTTCAAACATATGGAAAGTGTTTATGATTAATACAATCCCTCTGGAAGGAGTGAAGACGATGAAGATGTCAAAACGCCTCTCCATCATGATGCTCCTTGCCTTTTTGTCCTTTAGCCTCTTTCAGCAAAATCATGCACATTTACCCGCACACCCACACCCCGTTGCAAAGGCAATCATTAGCTTGGATGACTTAATGGAAAAGGCACAATGGGATGACAAGAAGAAGCAGCCGTTTGACCTGCCATTCCTATTCGTTACGAGTCTTATCTTAATAAGACTAGTGCAATGGGTTATTGCTTATCCAGTTAGACAGCTTCAGCGCTTCCTATTTTTAGTCCCGATCTTTCATCAATCTAATTACATTATTCGCCCTCTCCGGTTCTAAATAAAATTTGAACAAAGGGGAGGAAAAAATATATGTGGTTCCGTTTCTTAATGATTGGATTCTTTTCGCTTTCAGCAGTCAGTCTGCTTGCTTTTCAAGGCATAGAAATTACCCATGCCTTTATGGACTACTTTAAGCAAAAATAACTAAACAGGCAGTCAAGGGCTTCATCATCAGTCTTTGGCTGCTTTATTTATTTCTGAATTACCTTGTGGGGATGCATAGAAAATAGAATTTCCCGATATAATGGTGGTTTTTCCCGATATATTTGATTTTTTCCTGATAAAATTCAATTTTTCCCGATATATTAAAGATTTTCCCGATAAACGAAATATCTCTTACACACAAAAAGACGCCCACTAGGACGTCTTCTGATTATAACCATTTATTCCATTTCAGCGACTTTTTCTTTCACTTCTTCGATATTTTTCATCTTGTTATCCCAGCACTTCTGGCTTAAATCGACAGGATAATGTTCCGGATTCATCGTCCGTTTGTACTCATCCCATAGGGAGTCCAAATTTTGCTTTAAGTATTCACGGGACTCTTCTAGGCATGGGACTTCGTAAACCAATTGGCCTTCCTTAAAAATATCTACATGAAGTTCTTTGGCTGTAAAATTGGTGACGACTTTTTTCAAATACGTATGAGTTGGATGGAACATACGCAGACGTTTTTCTGGTAGTTCCTCCTCTTCCATCGCAATATAATCGCCTTCCGCATGATGGTTCTGATTATTAATAATCCGATAAATCTTTTTCAACCCAGGGGTTGTTACTTTCTCTGGATTGGAGGAAATTTTAATAGTGTCCTCCAATTGACCATCAGTATTTTCAATTGCCACCAACTTATAAACCGCACCAAGTGCTGCTTGATCATAGGCGGTGATTAATTTAGTACCGATTCCCCAACTATCAATTTTTGCTCCTTGTGCCTTAAGGTTAACGATGGTGTACTCATCCAAATCACTAGAGGCAAAGATTTTCGCATCCTTAAAGCCTGCCTCATCCAGCATTTTGCGGGCTTGTTTCGATAGATAGGTCAAGTCGCCGCTATCAAGGCGAATACCGATAAAATTAATTTTATCGCCTAACTCTTTAGCCACTTTAATCGCATTCGGCACACCAAGGCGCAGCGTATCATAGGTATCCACAAGGAATACGCAATTTTTATGGGTTTCAGCATATTTATGAAATGCCGTGTACTCGTCTTTATAGGCTTGCACCATGGCATGGGCATGAGTTCCTGATACAGGAATGCCAAATAATTTGCCGGCCCTTACATTACTGGTCGAGTCAAAACCCCCAAGGTAGGCTGCGCGTGTGCCCCAAATGGCCGCATCCATTTCTTGAGCACGTCTTGTACCAAACTCGGCTGCAGATTCATTTCCGACTACTTGCTTAATCCGGGATGCTTTCGTGGCTATTAATGTTTGGTAATTCACAATGTTAAGTAAGGCTGTTTCCACCAGCTGCGCTTCCGCCAGCGGGGCATCTACCCGTAACATCGCTTCATCGCCAAATACTAATTCGCCCTCTTTCATGGCCCGGATGGATCCGGTAAACCGTAGATCCTTCAGGTACTCTAAAAAGTCGTCCTCATATCCGACTTCGTTTTTTAAATATTCAAGGTCATCCTCCGTGAAGCGAAAGCCCTGAATATATTGAATGACTTTTTCCAATCCGGCAAAAACCGCATAGCCGTTTCCAAACGGCAACTTCCGGAAATACAGTTCAAATACGGCACGCTTATCATGGATGCCATCTCTCCAATACGTCTCTGCCATGTTAATCTGGTACAAATCCGTATGCAGAGTAAAACTGTCATCTTGATATATATGTTTCATAATCGGCCCTCCGTATACTACTACAGCTATCCAACATTATTACCAATAATACCATTAATAAGACTATTTCACCAGCGCACCAAGCGATTGTTCGAAATGTCCGAGGGCCCAATCATGTCCTGCCTGGTTAAAGGATGCTACAGCATCTTTATAAATGACGATTTTAAAACCTTTATTATAAGCGTCTACAGCGGTGTGAAGCACACAAATATCGGTACAAACACCCACTAGGTGAACTTCCGTAATCCCGCGTTCCCGAAGCTTGATTTCTAAATCGGTACCAGCAAAGGCAGAATAGCGGGTTTTGTCCAAATAGAGGACGTTTTCGCGCTCTTTATTGGCTTCATAAACTTCCTGAAGCGAGCCGAATAAGTCCCTGCCAGCGGTACCACGCAAATTGTGGGGCGGGAATAGCTTGGTTTCCGGATGGTATTCATCGCCTTTGTCATGAACATCAATGGCAAACACGACGTAGTCCCCCTGCTCAATAAATTCTTTGGTCAGAGTAGTGATTTTTTCTTCGATTTCCTGACCCGGCTTGCCGCAGGTTAAGGCCCCGGCATCGGCAACAAAATCATTTGTATAATCAATATTAATGAATGCTTTCATGGAATGGACACTCCTTTACCCCTGTCATGACTACTGTCTTTTTTCTCATTATACACAGATTTCCAATTTACGGAAAGAAAAAAGGTTCTCGACGTTTTCCTTGGCGAGAGGATCCCTCCTAAATCCGAGAGTTTTTCACGTCCATCCGAGAGAGTAAACTTACAAAAAAACTCGTCCCAATGGAACGAGTATCTTTAACTATATCTTGTGCCTGGAACCCAGTCAGTCGGCATATCATTTGGCCGAATATCGGCAAGCGGGACAAAAACCTCTAAATGACGATATAGATTAACAAATTCTGCGGGAAGTAAGCCACCGTACTCTCCGTCTAAATTTAACTGAACCTTTTCCTCCGAATAAACCTTCACGCGATTGGCCTTTGTATAAATCACATTCGGATCATTCACATGTTCACCGCGAACTGCCAAAGTAACTATACGGATAAACTCAGCTAAATTGACTTTTTTCAAAATTAACAGGGAAAAAAGTCCATCGTTAATTGAAGCATCAGGTGCCAATCTTTCAAAGCCGCCAATCGAATTCGTTAAGCCTATCAAGAATAGCATGGTCTCCCCTTCATAAAGCTTACCATCGTACTCAATACTTAAATTGGTGGCCTTAATGGAAGGGAGCATCTCAATTCCTTTTAAATAGTACGCTAGCTGCCCAAGCACGGTTTTTAACTTGCTGGGGACCTCATAGGTGAGCTCCGTCAGTCTGCCACCACCGGCAATGTTAATAAAGTATTTGTCATTAAACCGGCCAATGTCGACAGGTATAACCTCGCCCTTCGTGATGATATCAACTGCGGATGGGACATCCCTCGGAATTTGCAATGCACGGGCAAAATCGTTTGTCGTTCCAGCTGGAATGATTCCTAGCTTTGGCCGATATTCCTGTTCCGCAAGACCATTGACTACTTCATTAATCGTCCCGTCACCGCCAGCGGCAATCACTACATCATATTGGCGTTCCACAGCGATCCGTGCAGCTTTCGTCGCATCACCAGCACCGATTGTCGCATGGCAAGAAGCCTCATAGCCAGCCAACTCTAATTTTTCAAGAATCTCTGGCAAATGTCGCTTAATCATTTCACGCCCCGAGGTAGGATTGTAAATTAATCTAGCTCTTTTCATCATCATCATCCTATATCTTGAAATCAAAAAACGTTCTATTAATTCAATATTTTACCAATTGTTAGGTGAAGTTACAATCAACCTCACTATTTCCCAACATCATATCCTATCATAACCGTTTTTGACTTATTTGCAAAAAATAAGTAGTGACATCGTATTAGGACCTGATTCTAGGGCATTCTCCTAGTAAATAGAAAAGCGCCGCTTAAGCCACGACGCCTCTTATTCTTTGCTTATTCACCCTGTCTTAATGCCCTGACAGTAAACTAACCTGAAACGCATTTGCAATATTGATCCGGTACTTGGCTTCACCGGACTGATATACCGCGCTTTTCCCCCGATCCCCTTGACTGTCTTGATCGGATGGCTCTGAAATCTTCCATTCATCCTCCTTGCCACGGATATCCTCCACTCCTGATGCTGCCACGACCATATCCTTTGTTTCCGATGTATCAACTACGACCTGGGATGCATTTTCGATATTCCAATTATTAGACAGCATGCGTGGTTTTAAAGTAAGCTGATTGTCCGTTCCAAGCACCTCAAGCTTCACATCATTCGGTACCAAGATGGTTGCTGCTAGTTCATGAGACGAATTGAACGGCCCGAGTTTATTTGGCAGAGACTTCACGTTTAGGTAAAGAGTATCCCCTTTTTGAGTGACAGCCACGTAATCCTTTGCATCATTTATCACACTGGTATGTTTAGAGGTTTGAACCCGATAGGTTCCAAACATGGAGACCTCTCTTTCATTGGACGCCTCAATCGTCACGTCATACCCTGTGGTTCTCACCACTACCCGTTTAACATTGTCTTCAACCGGTTGAGAAAACTCTGGAAGTTCAAATGAGCGCTCTTCCCGGGAGACGAGCTCCTCGGCCTGGTCGAGCAGCCCGGTTGAGCTTAACACTGCAAACCCAATTCCCACTGTTCCAATCAATCCAACAAAGAAAATGCTTAAAAAGTCATAACGTAGCACAGGCGATTCCTGGCGGGACAAAAACAAATAGGCTAAAATCTCAATTCCTAGCACAACTAGCAACACCGGCCACCAAGCAGTCATCACCTGGAGGAAGTTAAAGCCAAGGAACCTTGCCATAAACAGGAACAGCCCGAGAAGGACCAGCAGGGCACCCATAGAAAACGTCCCAACACGCCATGTTCGCATCATTCTGGGGTACTCCCTTCTTTTCTCTTTCTAAAAAAGAACCCGATTCCTGCTCCAATTAGGATAGCGGCTGCTACCCCGATTTGCCGTTTTCTCATGACTTTTCCTCCCTTTTTTGTTTACTTCCGGATAAAAGTTTGATACCTCCGCCAATTAGCAGCAGACAGACAACACCCGTCTGGATATAGCTCTGCAGCCAGTACCCGATATCAGTATTGAAAAACCGCTGAAGCATTGGCGATATAGCCGGAAAAAGAATATTCATAACTAAATAGTACGTCCCCATTAAGATCAAACCGATACCGACCCATTTCTGGTGGTTGATAAAATAGGAAATGATTGGCGTGTCCTCTAGTGGTTCTTCTCCTTGCTTGGAGATTTTTTGCAAGGCATCGAAAAAGCTATAAAACCAAATGATTGGTATTAAGAAAAGGAAGATTCCCAGTCTTAATACATCCAATATATAGATGGAGAACAAGAAGGCTGCCATCAGCTGGATGCCACGGCGCTGCAGACCTAAATATAAATGACCAGCACCGGGGAAAATCGAGAGAAAGGTGGCAATCGATTTGCTCTTTTTCCCATCCTGCCGCAGTTTTTCCAAATCCTCATAAATGGTTTTATCGACTAATTCCTCGCCACGCTGCTTTTTGTTAACCTGCTGGACGACATCGAAAAATCCATAAACCCAAATGATTGGCAGCACCGCCAAGAATACGAGGAACTCGCTCCGGTTGCTAATGATGGCAATAAAGATAATCATGACTGAGAGGCCGATAAAGGTGGCCAAAAGCGTGAGGCCGCGGTTCACTAACCCTAGCTGGAAGTGCCCAAGGCCTGGAAGAAATGACAACAAAATCGTATAAAACCGTTCTGATTCCTGCCCAGGGACTGGCAGCTGTTGGTTATCTGCTGCTTGCGCCATTACCAGCTTCTTCTGTTTAGAAATCTGCAAACCCATGTCGATAAAACTCACTACATAAACAAACACTCCGGCGAGAAATGCTACTATTGCCAGTTCTTGCCCGCCAAGGACTGCAAAGCCTGTTACTGTTACGAATGCACAGCCCATGACAAAGAATAGGTATAGGATACCTCTGACAGGATTACCAAAGTAAATATGACCGAGGCCTGGAAATAGCGATAAAGTGAGAGCCTTCGTTGAACTTTTCATTTCTTATTTGCCTCCTTTTTTTCAAATGAATCCATCCATGCAAAAGTTTTATTCATCACGCCCTCTGTGACTGACGGCTTTTTCTCCTGTATATGTTGTGTCTCAAAAGAACTCGCATATTTAGCAAGTGACTGGAAGGCACCTGTAAAAGTAAGTAGTATGGTGGCTGCCGCTGCCAGGAAGTAATGGAATCCTGCTTGTTGATAAAACCGTTTGGTTTTCCGATTATCAACCTGCTTTTGAGACATTTTGCTGTACTGACTGTTTTCAGGCATCGTTTTTGGCAGTGCAGCCATGATCAGGTCGGTAAAACCATTTTCGTCGGCAAGGATCGGAAGGGAAGATTCATGGTCGGCAATCGCCTGAAGATAGAGTTCGAGACATTGGTCACATGTATATAAATGATCTTCCAGTTCCATTCGATCCGATTCCCTGAGTTCGTTTTTTACGTATTGCACCCATTCATCGACGGTATAATGTCTCATTAAAAATCATCCTCCTTCCAATTCCTCTTCATCCAATGTCTGGCCCGGTATAGTTTTGTTTCAATGGTTTTTACTTGAACATTTTGTTCTTCCGCCATTTGCTGGTAGCTTTTTTCAGCTATATAAAATCCATAAATCACATCGCGATAGTTTTCCGGCAATTCATCTAATCTTTTTCTGACAAGTCTCCTTTGTTCATTGTTAATGACCTGTTTTTCCACGCTATCCGGAGTAGATACTGCCCCCGACTGCTCCGTGTCTTCTACTACTTCCTCTAAACTCCTCGCCTGTTTTCTTTTGACGTCAATGGCAAAGTTAACAGCGATGCGGGTGAGCCAGGTCTTAAATCCTTGGTTTTCGTATTGGGGGAGAGACGTATATAGTTTAATGAAGACTTCCTGGGCGGCATCTTCTGCTTCTTTTTGGTCGCGAAGAACGGCAAAGACCGTCCGGAACACATCGTTGCGATACTTCTCGACCAAAAGGCGGAAGGCGTGGTCGCTGCCCTGAAGGACTTTTTCTATTAAAACCGAATCATTGATGGTCCTCTCCCCCTTTCTGCTTTGTCTCACATCTTAATAGACGAATAATGCCAGAATAACCCCTACACTATTTTTGAAAAAATTTTTTGTCGGCAAAAAAAGAACACGCTGCCTTGGTGGAGAGCGCGTCCGTAAACGGTCAGTGACCGTCATCTAGTTATTTAGCTTTCCCCGTCATTGAGACGCTTCATCAGTAACATTTCCATGTCTATTTGCTTGCTTTGGGCACTGAGAGGACTGCTCAATTCCGTTACACCATTTATTTAACCTTTTGGGGCACTGAAACAACAAATACTATTTATATCTTAAAATACAAACATTGCATTCATGAGGAACATCGTAAGGTTCTTGGTCGGGGAGTGTGTCCAATAATTCCTTCATCGCCTGTTCTCGAACATTCTCCTCCATGGCGGCAAGCCATGAAATAGACCGAATTCGATGTACCCACTCCTGTTTGGTAAACCGGACCGTATAATTCAACTTGTAAAAGTCTGTCAAATCGAATCCGCTTTGCTGCCATTCTACAAACCACTCCACTGGGAAACCGTTAATTCGCTGGTTAGCATCGGCCTTTGAACCGGCCGGTCTCAGCCCTCCTGCTGCATACTTGGAGACAACAGCTAGCGATTGCTGCACTAGTTCATGTTCAGTCAAGAAGCCAGAATCCACCACAATCAGCTTTCCATTTGGCTTTAGAATTCTCTTGATTTCTTTTATCGCCTTGGCCCGATCAAACCAGTGCCAAGCACGCATGACGGTTACAATATCAAACTCGGAATCTGCCAATCCGGTTTGTTCGGCTGTAGCTGGCAAATAGGGAATGGTGAAATTTTTGGTGTGATTAAATGCCATTGCGTGTTTAATTAATTCCGGGGACGGCTCTATTCCAACGACATCGGCCTTTCTCATCGCGATCTTCCTAGTCAATGCCCCCGTTCCAGCACCAAGGTCAGCAACCTTTTTACCATCAAAATAAATATTTCGGAATAGCAGACTTTCCATTAGCGATATAGGAATATCTTCTCTTGAGCGGGCATAACTATTAGCAACTTGGCCAAAATCTAACGTATCCATTTTAAGCGCTCCTTTAATTTCCAATACATGAAAATTCAACAAAATAATACCATTTATTTATGATAGAATAAAAGAAAAATCGATTTATAGGGGGTGGAAATATGTTCTGGATTCTACTTTTTGCGTCTTATGTCCTAGGAAGTATTCCTACTGCACTGATTGTTGGCAAGGTCGTTTTTGGAGTCGATATCCGCGACCATGGCAGTAAAAATCCCGGTGCTACTAACACGCTTAGAGTCCTTGGCAAAAAATCAGCTATTTTTGTCCTGCTCATCGACCTTGGGAAAGGTGCTGTTGCTGCGGCATTGCCGATTTACTTCAAGCTTGATGCCGAGCCCATCTATTTTGGACTGGCTGCCGTGATTGGCCATTGCTTTCCGATTTTTGCAGGGTTTAGAGGCGGCAAGGCGATTGCCACTACAGCTGGGGCGCTCATAGTGGCCAATATCCCCCTGTTCATCATTGCCTATATCTCGTTTTTCTCTATTAGCTTTTTAACCAAGTATGTATTTTTCGGTTCGATTTCTGTCGGTCTGAGTATGCTTGTTTATGATTATTTCACACCAAACCTTAACTTTGAACTTATTTTTTTATTATTTTCTTTACTTTTAGTCTTTCTGCACCGTTCGAATATCCGGAATTTCATTCTTGGAGTGGAACCTAAAGTAAACGATAAACATTTGTTAAAAGACCGGCTGCCGCCCAAAAACAGCGGTTTTAAAATCTAAAGAAACAACCCCGGCATATAAATTCAGCCGGGGTTTCATTTTTATAAAAGTTTCGATAGGATGCTAGCTGCAACTGTCTGCCAAATGGCAGGGTCCGTTTGATAAGCCTGACCAAGGCTTCTATACAATTGCAGCTGCTGTTTTTGAAAATCTGGGTCCTCTTTATCTGGAAGGGCTGCACGGCCTTTATCAACCAGCTCCTGCATTTCCGGCGCCCGCGGTCCCCATTTGCCTCGTTCATTCCCATCCTGGTCGATAAAAATGAATATCGGGATTGCCCTGGATGTTCCATTAGTTAAGTACTGGTCCATTAACTCCAAATTTTGGTCGCGGAGAAGAAAGCGGACTTCCATTCCTGCCCCCTCTGCAATGCGCAGCAGGATTGGGTTATTTAACATTGCATCTCCGCACCAATCTTCCGACAGGACAATAGCCCGCAAATTCTGTTGTTTCACTTGCTCCAGCCTGCTTTGATCCTGTTCTGATATGGAAAACTGGTTATAAATTGACAGCATTCCCTCTTTATTCTTGGTCATCGAGTTTATATAAGCTTCGGCTGACATACCTTTTTCAAACCATTCGTTTAAATTCATGAGTTCACACCCCTTTCTACTCCTATGATATCGACTTTAAAAAAGCAGCGCAATCATAGCGCTTACATTTGATCGTGTTTTTTACCAAATTTGAAGAGGGTGGGCCAGACATCTCGAAGTGGATGGTCCATTTTTTAGTGAACTGGATGGTCAAATAGTGGGCCAGTTACGTTAATATATAGTAGTATAAATGTATTATTTAAGATTTCCTATGATTCGAGGTGCTCTATGAATATATTAATTGGATTGGTTATTGCCATATTAGTGATATCAGCAGTTACGACTCTATTAGTCACCAAGAAACCTGATGAAGACTATAGCAGCTCCACGAAACGAAATACAACGAACCTAACCTTGATCTACGCAGCCGTTATTTTTTTAGCTTTGGCTTCTTTAGGTATTTATATTTGGCTGACATAATGACCTCAGGTAATGATTGGAGTTGATGACAGATGGCATGGACGATTTTTTGGATCGTTATCATAAGTCTGATTAAGATTTTAATAACCTGCATGCCCACCGGAGTGGTAGAGTGGATTACCAGCAAATTTGAAGTTCATCCAAAATTGAATGAAGCGGATGTTACCTTGACCATTGAGGGAAAAACGCTAGAAGGGGAAGGCAAATCACAAATTATTCGTCATTTGAACGAAGCGGCATTTTTAGAAAAGCATTATATCTATCCTGGTACCGAGGATCAGTTTTTACATCCGGAAAACAACGGTACTTCCATTATCATTGATGCCATAAGAGGCAAACAGGTTGTAAGATTATTTGTATTCTGCAATGAGGACCAAATTGATGTTGTGAAACAGTATAAGAAAAAATTAACCGCCTATAGTTTGCGCTCTGATCATTTACAAAAATCCACGGTGCTAAAAAAAGAGGAACTTGCTTAGACTATAAGTCAGTTTGGCAGAGTGAGTCGTATGTACTCGCTCTGCTTTTTTGATGTATTTTTAGTATCGTACAGCTTGAATGACTCATTCCCAACCAGAACCGTTGCATAGGATGGATATATATGATTGTATAATATTATACGAATACTTGGAGGGAAATCACTTGGATCTTTTAAAATTAATCCAATCTCGCCGTAATATAAAAATTTTCAAGTCTGATTCTGTGGGCCTTGAAAAAATTCAATTATGGCTGCAAACGGCTGCTATGGCTCCTAATCACCGGATGACAGAACCCTGGGAAATTTATATTGTCGGTCCAGACACTAGGGCAAAGTTAAACCATAAAACAAACTTTGGGAATGCTCCTGTTGTGTTAGCCGTATTGTCCAAGCATGGCACGACTGACATTGAAACAGAGGAAAATGCACTAGCCACCGCTTGTTTTGTTCAGAATTTTAATTTAGCAGCTTGGTCAGAAGGTGTGGGAACGTTCTGGTCTTCTATGGGTGGTAACCCGAAAAATCGTCAGATTCTTGGTGTACCGGATGATTACGAGGTGATTGGCGTTTTGGGTGTTGGGTATCCGGATGTCATTCCTGATCCAAAGCCACGTACACCCATTCAGAATAAAATGAAGCAACTCTCGTAGTACTAAATTTTCACTGTTGATCGGTAACCCCAATCGAGTAGGAGGGGGTG
>NZ_HG942042.1 GCF_000612665.1 Neobacillus dielmonensis | reverse complement strand
TCTCGACAATCTGAGGCTGACGCTTATGTCAGCCTCTTTTTTTACTTTACATCTGGAAATGCCTGCCGTATTGTATCAGTCAAATCATTATAATAATCAGAACTAGGGCTGTTGCTTCGAATCTTTCTGGCAAAGCCCTGAAACGATCTATAGAATTTAGGGCTGGATGTAATATATACATTGTTAACGTTTTTATCTACTTGTTTTATGGTTCTTGTTATACTATTTTCAATCCCGTTAGTCTGGAAGTTAGGTGAGGAACGGTCAAGAACTGCTGCGACATAAGCATTATTGTCCACTACAATAACCACAGCACGGTTGACATCAGGTAAGTCTGCAGCTTTGTTAGCGGCAGCATCTGATACTCGAATCGTGGTTTGATGGCTCTTATGCTTACGATTGTTTAGCTTGTTTTGCTGGCTACCCCTGTCAAGTGTTGGATTGCTGGAATCAACGCCTGTTATGGCGGGGCCGCCATGGTTAGGGATATTATCGTCTCTAGCCGGGCCGGTTTCATCAGAAATACTATTGCTGGAGTTATCAGTACCGTTTTGATTAGAACACCCGGCAACAAAGAGAACAAGGAGTAACAATCCAGTTATTACTTGTTTCATTGGCATATTTTATCACTCCTAAAACTTCTTGGTTAAATATAGGTTTCCTTGAATGGAATACTTTAATTCAATAATAAAGTGTTGATAGGGACTACTTTTATATGTAAGGATGGAAAGGGGGATTGGGAGTTTGAAAAGAGGCACAAATAAGTTAGAAAGCATCGGCTCCTGCACCGATGCTTTCTTTTATTAACTCTATTTTTGTTTTGCGGTTACTTCATTTGTCGTTTTTGGTTTGTATAGTCTTTGGCTAATCATCGTTTGGATCGTTAAGAAAGTTCCACCGACTACCCAATAAAGCGGAAGGGCTGCAGGTGCACTAAAAGAAAACATGACAATCATTAGTGGTGACATTAGCCCCATGATTTTCATTTGCTGGCGCTGGGCTTCAGGCATTGTGGATTGTTGAACCTTAAATTGCAAAAAGTAAATGACACCAGCTAGGATGGTTATTACGATATCTGGCTGGCCAAGACTAAACCATAAGAATTTGTGAGAGGCAATTTCTTTTGATCCTCGGATGGCATAATAAAATCCTGTTAAAATTGGCATTTGAATCAGCAGAGGTAAACATCCCATATTGAGTGGATTTACACCGTGCTTTTTGTACAGACCCATCATTTCTGCCTGGATGGCACGCTGTTTTTGTGGATCCTTTTCGGCCTTTAGCCGCTTCTGGATTTCGTCCATCTCCGGCTTCAATTTATCCATTTTTTCCTTCATAGCCATTGAATTTTTATACTGGCGCAGCATTAGTGGCATTAATATAAGCCGAACAATAATGGTGACAAGGATGATGGCTAAACCGTAATTTCCATTAAAAAAGTCTGCAAAAAAGCCAATGACAAACGTAAACGGCTCGACAAAATAAGTATGGAAAAATCCATCATTATTTCCGGTCTGTGCTGCTTGAGTTGATTGTCCTGAACATGCTGACAATACTAGGACCGTTAAAGATAATAGTATAAGTAAAATAGCTGAAGAGTATTTTTTTCTCATATTTCCTCCTAAAAGTGATTATATATTTGTTGTGAGTGTGGAGGAAAATGGATCCTCAGAATCATCCATTTGGCATTGTTTCCTGCGGATGTATTTTACAATTCGAATCAATATAAGGCTTCCGGTTAGGCAATTATTTATTTGATAAAAAAACAGAGGTTGAAAAACTTTTGTTTTCTCGGGATTTGTTACTCCAAAAAAGGAATACTTAACTCCCCATTGCCAAAACGATCTTAAGACAAGACCGAAATAAAAACTGAACGTTATGGCGTAAAAAGTAGTTATATCAAGATGTTCTATTATTAATTGAAACAAAATTTTCACCTCTCTAACCAGAACCAATGATATGAGTATATAAGAGATTGGCTAAATAATCAATGAATCTCTGTAAACTTGCCGTATTTAGGGGAGTTATTCCTGCATGAACAGGCCGACTTGAGAATAGTAAAAAAACACTAGTTCCTAGATGGAATTAGTGTTTTTTAAATTATTCCAATGGGCAGTTAACATATTATAGGCATAATTTACTTGTTCTTGACTTGGCGGATCTACATCTTTTAATGGGTATTCATATCCAAGTGCTTCCCATTTATAGACACCTAGCTGATGATAAGGAAGTATTTCGATTTTCTCTACATTTTCTAACGTACCGATGAATTCACCCAGTTTCTCCAAATCTTCTGGATCATCCGTTACCGTTGGGACCAATACATGTCGTACCCATATCGGCAGTTTTCGATCGGATAATAGTTTGGCAAATTCCAATATATGATCATTGCCCATTCCAGTTAAAGCAATATGCTTTTTACGATTAATATGTTTTAAATCTAATAAGATTAAGTCCGTATATTTCAGTACTTCATTTAATTGCTCTTGAAACAGAGGGGCATGTGAATAACAGCCGCCTGATGAATCAATCGTTGTATGAATGCCAAGCTTTTTGCATTCCTTAAATAACTCCAAAAGGAATGGCAATTGCAATAAAGGCTCGCCGCCTGTAACCGTAACGCCTCCGCCTGACGCTTCAATAAAAGGAAGGTAGGAAGTTAAGTCTTGGATGATTTCTTCCACTGACATTTGTTTTCCTGTACCAATTTCCCATGTATCGGCATTATGGCAAAACTGGCAGCGGAGCAAGCATCCTTGGGTAAAAATTACATAGCGAATGCCTGGCCCATCAACCGTACCAAATGACTCAATGGAATGAATATTTCCGTTCATAAAACTAATCCCCCTTCAAATATCAAGCGCCCTCAAATAAGTGAGGCTCTTAAGCTATTTGTTTTTTGATATTGTAATTCATTCTCAATTAACGAGAAAAACAGGGGGGAAGGGATAAATTCCTTCCCCGTGCCTAATTAGCTAATAGTTACAGGTTCCTTTGCGGCACTTAAGCTTTCATGGAACGTACGATTGATAACATCAATTTGTTGTTCGCGCGTAAGTTTTATAAAGTTAACAGCATATCCAGAAACACGGATGGTTAATTGTGGATACAACTCTGGGTGATCCATAGCATCTAACAATGTGTCACGGTTTAACACGTTAACATTGAGGTGGTGTCCACGCTTTGTCATATAGCCATCAAGCATCGCTACTGTGTTTTTCACTTGCGTTTCATCTTCACGGCCAAGTGCTTTTGGCGTAATCGTGAACGTATTAGAAATACCGTCTAATGAAGATTCATAAGGCAGTTTTGCTACGGAAGTTAGGGAAGCAAGGGCACCTTTTGAATCACGGCCATGCATTGGGTTAGCACCTGGAGCGAATGGAACGCCAGCTTCACGTCCATCAGGAGTTGCACCTGTTTTTTTACCGTATACCACGTTGGAAGTGATGGTCAAAACGGATTGTGTAGCAACAGCACCACGGTAAGTTTTGTGTTTTCTGATTTTGTTCATGATTTCATTTACAAGACCAACTGCAATTTCGTCTACACGATCATCGTTGTTGCCGTATTTAGGATAGTCGCCTTCAATTTCGTAGTCCACAACCAAACCATTTTCATCGCGAATTGTTTTAACTTTTGCATATTTGATTGCGCTGAGAGAATCAGCTGCAACAGAAAGTCCAGCAATACCACAAGCCATCGTACGTAGAATTTCCCGGTCATGAAGTGCCATTTCAATTCTTTCATAGCTGTATTTATCATGCATATAGTGAATGACATTTAGTGTGTTAACATACAGCTCAGTTAACCAGTCAAGCATCACATCATATTTTTTCATTACTTCATCATACTCTAAATACTCTGAAGTGATAGGCTGGTATGATGGTCCGACTTGGGTTTTGTATCTTTCATCAACACCGCCATTAATTGCATAAAGCAATGCTTTAGCAATGTTTACGCGGGCACCGAAGAATTGCATTTGTTTACCAATTTTCATTGCGGATACGCAGCAGGCAATACCATAATCATCGCCATAAATTTCTCTCATCATATCATCATTCTCGTACTGAATTGCACTTGATTTGATAGACATTTTTGCTGCATATTGTTTAAAACCTTCAGGTAACTTAGTAGACCAAAGGATCGTCAAGTTTGGTTCTGGGGCTGGTCCTAAGTTATCTAAAGTATGCAAGAAGCGGAAAGAGTTTTTAGTCACTAATGGACGGCCGTCTAGAGCCATACCGGCAATAGATTCAGTCACCCAAGTAGGGTCACCGCTGTATAATTCGTTATATTCTGGGGTTCTAGCAAATTTAACAAGTCGGAGTTTCATTACAAAATGGTCAACTAATTCTTGTGCTTCTTGTTCTGTTAAAGTACCATTCTGTATATCTCTTTCAACATAAATATCTAAGAATGTAGAAGTACGGCCAAGGCTCATTGCAGCACCATTTTGTTCTTTAATGGCAGCTAAATAGCCAAAGTATAACCATTGAATCGCTTCTTTTGCATTGCTAGCCGGTTTTGAGATATCATAACCATAGGAGGCAGCCATTTGTTTCAATTCTTTTAATGCACGGTATTGTTCGCTGTATTCTTCGCGGTCACGAATCACATCATCGGACATCGTGCGGCTGCCAATATAGTTATATTCTCTTAGTTTTTCTTTCATTAGGAAATCTACACCATATAATGCAACACGGCGGTAGTCGCCGATGATGCGGCCGCGGCCATAAGCATCAGGAAGTCCAGTAATAACACCTGCATGGCGTGCAGCTCTCATCTCTGGTGTGTAGGCATCAAATACACCTTGGTTGTGAGTTTTGCGATAATCTGTAAAGATGTGTTCAACTTCTGGATCTAGTTCATATCCATATGATTCCAAAGCAGTTTTTGCCATGCGGATTCCGCCGAATGGCATGAGTGAACGTTTGAAAGGTTTGTCAGTTTGAAATCCAACGATTTGTTCTAGTTCCTTATTTAAGTATCCAGGATCGTGTGAAGTAATGGTAGATACCACTTTGGTATCGGCATCTAATACGCCGCCAGCATCACGTTCCTTATTGGAAAGTTCCATTACTTGTTCCCATAGTTTTTTAGTTGCCTCAGTAGCCCCTTCTAAGAAGCTTTCATCACCAGTATAGGGAGACACGTTTTTGAGAATGAAGTCGCGTACATTTACTTCTTTCGTCCAAACACCCGTTTTAAATCCTTGCCATTGTTCCATCATTATTCACCTCTTGGTTTAATAAAAACAATTTTTATAACAGGATTGTTTTTCTTCCACACTTCAAGTATAACAGCGTCATTTTGCGAAACAACATACAAATGTTAATAAATTGTGAAACTAGCGTTTTAAAAAGGACTTTTTGAATAATGTGTGACGTTTTTTTTATTCTGTATCAAGCTGATATATTATCTGTACTATAAAAAACAGAATGCATAATCCATCTGTTATATACAGAAAAGCCTAAAATAACAACATTTCCATAGTGTAAACAGTTGAAACAGCATAAAAAAACAGGGGAAATACCCCTGTTAGTCGTTCACTACAATATCAGCTACCATTGGTCCGTTAGTTTTGAGATTAGAATGGGTTTCACAAACCAATCTATACGTTCCGGGTTTGTCGAACTGCAGTGGGACAAGTGTTTCCTCCCCCTTTTTTACAGTGCCCTTAATCTCTGTTCCTTCAATATAAAATGGATGCTTTTCACCGTTTATTCCTGTGATATACAATTGTACTTTTTCTCCGGTTTTTAAAGAGATGGTACCAGGATCCCATCGGTATACCTCGATTTCCTTGCCGTCTTTCAGGTTCGCTTTGTATTCTACTGTCACCATATGGATTTCACGTATTTTTCCTTCAGTGGCTGCCTGGTTAAACACAGCCGCATCCCCAGCTTTAAGCATAAACCATGCCGAAATAGCTGCCAGCATGATTCCTGCCGTCAAAAAAAATAATAGTGTCTCTTTCTTTAATACCAAGAATTTCACTTATAAACCCCCTCTGATAATTTGTCCTATTTATATCTATGCTGTAAGGGATGGAAAACTTGTCTCTTTTTTAAAATTTGTCTATTAAAAAAACTTGATGAAGGATTGACCAATAGCTAAAAGGTCAATGATGGTATAAAGAAGTTTTATACAGAATTCAATACCATTTTCCTGTGGAAACGTTTATAGTAAATTCAGGAACAAAAAATGGGTGGTCATGTTGTTGCGGTTAAGTAAAGAAAAGATTGTTAATCTACTCAAAATAATTATCCCGATGTGTTTGTTAATTCTTGCACTGGCTGAAATAAAAAAGTTTATAAGCCATTTAAATGTGGAGCTCCTAGAAAATGAAGTAAGTCAGCTGCATCTCTGGATGTTGATTCTTATTGTAGTCATTACATTTGCAGCCTTAATTCCAATGGTCCTCTATGATTTTATCCTTGTTCGGATCTTAGGAAAAAGGGTATCCAAAGTAGAGCTGTTGGAAAAATCGTTTATAGCGAATTCCTTTTCGAATTTAATAGGATTTGGAGGAATAGCGGGTGCAATGTTAAGAGCCTATTTTCTAAGTAAGCTCGAACAGGATAAACGTCGGCTTCTTGGAGCTATAGCAGCTGTATCGCTATTTTACCTAACGGGAATATCTGTTCTCGCGTGGGTCACAGCTATCGGCTTTCCACATTTTCCGCTATTTAGTGATAGTAAGTGGCTTTTTCTTGCTGTTCTCGGTGTATGTTTGTACTTGCCAATATTTTTGGCTTTTCATTCCTATAAGGCACAAAAAGACGCTGTATCGTTGATTACCGTGAAAACAAGAACTGCGCTTATCGTTGTTTCTGTTTTCGAGTGGGCGGCAGTATTTGGAGCTATCTATTTATTATCGATTATTTTAGGGATCCGAATTTCAGCAGGGGAGCTATTTCCAATCTACGTTGCGGCCGCATGTGCCGGGATTATTAGTATGATTCCTGGAGGCTTGGGTTCCTTCGATTTAGTTTTTATTTGGGGGATGCAGGAATTAAATCTTCCACAGGAAAAAGTCTTGGTCTTGTTATTGTTATATCGGATTGGGTACTATATCATTCCGTTTATCTTTAGTTTTATTTTCTTTGTGAAAATATCATGGAAAAAGTGGAACCAGTCCTGGAATGGCATTCCGAAAACGATTTTACAAGGTTTAAGTCATGTTATTTTAACGATACTTGTATTTTTATCGGGTTTAATTTTGCTTTTATCTGCAAGTATACCGGGAATCATTTCTAGGCTTAAAATAGCCAAGGAGTTAGTAGCTTTTCCTGTTATTAATATTTCCCATCAGCTTTCTGTAGCAGCGGGTTTTTTACTCTTGGGGTTATCACGCGGAATTGAATATCGGGTAAAAAGAACGTATGAATTAACCATGCTGGCATTAATCCTTGCCGCTTTATTTTCAATCTTTAAAGGTATTGATTATGAGGAAGCTATCTTTTTAATCGCCGTGGCTTTGCTCTTGAGAGCTTCAAAAGGGCATTTTTATCGGGAAAACTATTGTTTGACATGGGGGAAAACCACCTTTGATATTGCCGTTATTTTGGTTATTACTTCTATGTATTTGTTCATTGGTTATGTAAATTTACCTACAGCAAAAATGGGAATCCCCAGAACACTTGAACCATACATACTGGTCGATTATCGGGATTTATTTATTAGTGCATTAATTGGGTTAATCATTGCATCTGCTATATTGCTAGTGGGGTACCTGATAAGTAAACCCGAGAAATGGAAATATCTTTTGTCTTCCAATCAGGAAGATGAAATTTATCGACATATTCACAAATACAGCGGGAAGGGGCTTGCCCATTTAATTTTCCTGCATGATAAATTTATTTTTTGGAATCAGAAAAAGAACGTATTAATCACCTATCAAAGGTATGCTGATAAATTCATTATCTTGGGGGAACCGATAGGGGAAAAAAGCGAACTTTCAAATGCAATTGAAGAATTTCAAGAATTGGCAGATTTGCACGGATTTACCTTGGTATTTTACGAAGTGGGGGAGGCAATGCTGCCGTATCTCCATAATCATGGGTTTGCTTTTTTTAAGCTAGGAGAAGAAGGTATTGTCGATTTAATCCAGTTTTCACTTTCCGATAGTGAGATCTTCGGGAATCTAAAAAAACAATATTCATTTGAAGTAGTAAAACCACCGATTTCTAAAGAACTATTCAATGAATTGCGAACGGTTTCAACCGAGTGGCTTCAGGGGAGAAGAGAGAAAGGTTTCTCCCTTGGGTGCTTTGATGAAGATTATTTGAACAAGGCACCTGTTGCTGTAGTTCGTGATTCAAACAATCAAATGCTTGGATTTATGAGTATTATGTATGTATATGATGAGAAACAAACCATTTCTGTGGATTTAATTCGATTTAGGGCGGAACTGCCATCTGAAATTATTGATTATGCCTTCTTGGCAGTGATGGAGTGGGCAAAAGAACAGGGATATCAACGTTTTAATATGGGAATGGCTCCATTGGCAAATGTAGGTCTGTCAAAGTTTGCTTTTTTGAGTGAAAAAATTGCCGCGCAAATCTTTTTGCATGGACACTTTATCTACCAATTTCAAGGCTTACGAAAATTTAAGCAAAAATACACCGAAATATGGGAGCCAAAATATTTAGCATATCGAAAAAAATCTTCTTTGCCAATCACAATGGCACAAATTACCCTATTGATTTCTAGAGGAAGACCATAGATAATGAAACGGTTTAGTATGAATATTTTTTTTTGCACTGTTAAACGAAAATAATTTTTTAATCTGTAGATTGGAGCGGAAGGCGCTCGACTCCTGCGGGAGTACGGGGCTAAGGAGACACTACAGGCGCGGTACTCTCGCAGGAGGCTCCCCCGGCGCACATCGGCGGGTTCGCTGAGCGACTGGAGCGGAAATCAACAGCCAAATTTAGGGCAAGTCCACGTATACCATAATAACGAGTTAGGGTGTTTTATTTGAAAAAACTACTTATTCTATTTTTTGTCATTTATTTAAGTTCGACTCCAAAAATAGATGTATTGGCACAATCTTCACAGGATCAAGAGTTACAACTAAAGAGCGAGGCTGCTGCGCTGTTGGACACTGAGACTAATGCTGTTCTCTATGCAAAAAATGCTGATCAGCGTATGTATCCAGCAAGCTTAACTAAAATTGCTACGGCCATTTATGCAATTGATAAAGGAGATTTAGATAGCATTGTGCAAGTCAGTGCTAACGCTGTAAGGCAAGATGGGACGAGGGTATACCTAGAAGAAGGGGAACAAGTTCCACTTAAGAAACTGATCCAGGGAATGCTGATTAACTCAGGAAATGATGCAGCCGTCGCCATTGCTGAACATATTGATGGAAGTGTAGAAAAATTCTCAGAGAATATAAATCAGTATTTGCAAACGGTTATTGGTGTAAAAAATACTCATTTTGCAAACCCTAATGGATTGTTTGATGAAAACCATTATACTACTGCAATGGACTTGGCAATAATTACGAATTACGCTATGAAAAACCCTGTCTTTGCTGAGATATTCGGAACTAAAGAATTGCAATGGCAAGGACAATCCTGGCAGACTCAGCTTTACACACACCACTTGATGTTAAAAGGGGAACTGCCTTATCCAGGAATAACAGGTGGGAAAACAGGCTATGTAACAGAGTCAAAACAAACCTTGGCTACTACAGTAGATAATGGCAATCTGAAAATGACAGCTGTGGTATTAAAATCAGACCTAAAAAAAGATAAATATGACGATACAGCCATGTTGTTTGATTATGGAACTGCTCATTTTCAACATGCTAGCATTAAGCAGGGAGATATTTTTAAGGTGGATGATAAAGATTTTGTTCCTGATCATGACCTTATGATAACCGAGGAAAAGGATGGAGCAGTAAAAAAAGTGGATGAAAATGGCCTGTTATCGATTGAAAATAAAAGTGGACAAGTCCTCCAACAGGTTCAGTTAACCTACAAGAAACCAATAGTTAAAAAGGAATTACCGAAGAAACAAACCAAGGAGTCAAGTTCTAGTTCTCCGCTTGTATATAGTGCTGGAGGGTTTGGACTCATTTTGATTGCATTTATTGCGATATTATTTGGTGCAGGCAGGAAGTTTAACCGAAATTTATAGGCAAACGAAAAAGCCATGAACAATCATGGCTTTTTTTATAGGTTGAGGCTAATAACATGAAAAGAGGAACATAATCATGGCGATAAAGTAAAGCAAGCAAGGCCCATATTGCCGGACTCTATGGCGAGTATATGGCTGTCGGGTCCTATCGGGATATTATCCTGCAAACATCTATGAAATCGTAACAATAATGAATAGTTCAGGTATTTTTTCAGGTACTTAATTATTGCCATCACTTATGCAATAAAAAAGACTAAAGTAAAACCTTTAGTCTTAAAAATGTAATTAGGAAAGTCTGCTCTCTACAGCTTGACATACTTCGTCAGCTGACATTCCATTTGCATCAATGACAGGAGCTTTGGTTACAGTATCCTGCATACCCATCACATTAGAATCAAGGCCTGTAACAACACAGCAATCACAGTTTTGTGCATCTGTCTCTTGCTTTAATTCCACTACCTCATGCCCTTTATTCCTAAGAGCTTGTGTAATATTTGTAAGAGATTGTTCTACTCCAACTCTAGCCATATCAAACACCTCCTCCTATTAATTAGGATGCCACGGGGTTTCAGAAATATTCCGCATAATCAAGGATATTGTTTCTAAAACTATGATAGGGAGGTGTAGATAGTGGGCAAACATAAAAAAAATCCATCTAAAATGGTACTTGGTTCACCGGAAGTGGAAGGACAAGGAACCACTACAACTGAAACTGGCTCTAGGATGGAACCGTCATCGAGAAAAAAACAGAAACGACCATAATCATATAAAAGGGCACCATAATCGGTGCCCCATAAAATTACTTATACATTTCAGCAGCAAGCTTCTGTATCTCACTGCTCTCAAGATATTCATCATAGCTCATTTGCTTATCAATTAACCCGTTTGGTGTTAATTCAAAAATACGGTTTGCTAAGGTTTGAATGAATTGATGATCATGGGATGCAAACAACAACGAACCTTTGAAATTAATTAGTCCATTATTTAGAGCAGTAATCGACTCTAAATCTAAATGGTTCGTAGGCTCATCGAGTAGCAAAACATTTGCTCCGCTTAACATCATTTTAGAAAGCATACAACGAACTTTTTCGCCACCAGATAAAACTGAGGCTTTCTTTAACACCTCTTCACCTGAGAACAGCATTCTGCCTAGGAACCCACGCAAGAAACTCTCACTATCATCTTTTGGAGAGAATTGACGCAGCCAATCAACTAAGCTTAATTCACAGTTCTCAAAGAATTCGGAGTTATCTTTAGGAAAGTACGCTTGTGAGGTAGTGATCCCCCATTTAAAGGTACCACTGTCCGCTTCCATCTCACCCATTAAGATTTTAAACAAAGTAGTTTTTGCAAGCTCATTAGCCCCGACTAAAGCAATCTTATCGCCTTTGTTCATAATAAAACTAATATTGTCTAAAACTTTTACTCCATCAATGGTTTTAGATAATCCTTCGACCCTTAATAAATCATTACCAATTTCCCGGTCCGGTGTAAAACCTACATATGGATAACGGCGGGAAGATGGCCGGATATCTTCAAGAGTAATTTTATCGAGTAGTTTTTTCCGAGAAGTTGCCTGTTTTGATTTTGAAGCATTGGCACTAAACCGAGCGATAAAGCTTTGTAATTCCTTGATTTTTTCTTCTTTCTTTTTATTAGCATCTTGAGACATCTTTAATGCCAATTGGCTTGACTCATACCAGAAATCGTAGTTGCCAACGTAGATTTGAATTTTTCCAAAATCCAAATCGGCAATATGGGTACAAACTTTATTTAAAAAGTGACGGTCATGGGAAACAACAATAACAGTATTTTCAAAGTTAATTAAAAACTCTTCCAGCCATTGGATTGCTTTAATATCCAAGTGGTTGGTCGGCTCATCTAATAGTAAAACGTCAGGTTTGCCGAATAAAGCTTGGGCCAGCAATACCTTAACCTTTTCAGAACCGGACAGATCAGCCATTTTTTTGTCATGTAAATCTTCACCAATTCCCAGTCCTTTTAAAAGGATTGCAGCCTCAGACTCGGCTTCCCAACCATTTAATTCTGCAAATTCTCCCTCTAATTCAGCTGCTTTCATGCCATCCTCATCAGTGAAATTTTCTTTCATATAAATGGCGTCTTTTTCTTTCATGACCTCATAGAGCCGTGTGTGTCCCATGATAACAGTTTGCAGAACAGGAAATTCTTCGTATTCAAAATGGTTTTGCTTTAACACAGCCATTCGTTCGTTCGGTCCCATTTGAACAGAACCTGTTTGGGCTTCAATATCTCCGGCAAGGATTTTTAAAAAGGTAGATTTGCCGGCACCATTTGCCCCAATTAGCCCATAGCAGTTACCAGGTGTAAATTTAATATTAACATCCTCAAATAATTTACGGTCACCATATCTTAAACTTACATTACTTACAGTTATCATTTAATTGCATCCTCCAAAAAACATATTGCTTTAAATTATACCATTTATTCACCGTAAGAGCGAACTTTTCAAGGTGGAAAGATATGCAAACTAAATTTTAATAAATAAACCAAGGGGAATTTCCCAAAAAAAATTTTCAAGTTTTCACACTTTATTCATAAATTTGTTGTAGAATTGATTTATGAAGTAGAAGAAGGTGAGAAGGATGGCAAAAAAACAGCTTTCTGAACTCGTTAACAAATTAAAAAAGGCTGGCATTAAAGCAAGTTTAACGAAACCTAAATCCAATTACCATTTATCCTTGTTGCAGCTTAAAACCCCAACTTCCGTAAATTAATATTGGTTAATTGGACAAAACGGTTAATCTTATAGATTAACCGTTTTTTTATAATGAAGAGGGCTATTGAAGCTGGTCCATAATTTTGTCATAGACTTCCTGTTTGTTAAAATCTTTTCCCATTGGAAACTTTGTCACAAATTTGTTATCTTCATTAACCAAATAGGCAAAGGTAGTATGAATAAACTGGCCGTTGCCGGGGTCCTTATATTGAAACTGTAAGGGTTCGGTTATTTTTCGAAGCGTTTTTTGATCGGTTTCAATATTCTTGTTTTCCCCAGTTAAAAACAGCCAATCTCCATTGTTTTCAATTTTAAATCCATTCATATACTCTGTTAATTCTCCTGGTCGGTCGCGATACGGATCTATAGTGACTGTAATAAATTCGATATTCTTGCCAAAGACACTGTTCTTTTCTAAATCCTGTTTTAACTCGACCATTTTTTGGGTTGTCATTGGGCAAACATCTGGGCAATGAGTATAAACAAATTCCACCAGTTTTAACTTGGTTTTGTCTTCTCCAAATGTATATTTTTCTCCATTTTGATCGATTAAGGCAGCATCTCCGGGAATAGAGGCATTAGCATCACGGATTAGGAAAAACGATATTCCAGATGTTACCCCTATAAAAATTGCTAAACTGCATATGATATAAATCCTTTTCATTGAATCCCCTCCTATAATAAAGATAATCAAGTTTATTTAAAAAAGGTATGGATATTTTGTGAACTAAACTAACAGTTTAAGGAATCGGGATTGACAAATGGTTCCATACGATTTATGCTAAAAAATGTAAGCCCTTACTTGAAAATTAAAATATAGGAGTATGTTTTTATGTTAGGTGTCGTTCTTAACTAATCCAAACAATTGGATAATTTCATTTCAATCTGACCCCATTTTTAAAGATGGAATCCGGGTTTTATTAACTATGGATTGAAATGTAGTTAAGAACAATGGGCAAAACATAAGCATACATCAAAATTATGTAGCTGTGTACACTCGTGTAGACAGTTTTTATTTTGTTCAAGTAAGAGTATGCAAGATGATTACACTTAAGCTATATTTGCCGCATTGACTAGTTCAGTGCGGCTATTTTATTTCTGGGAGGAAAAACAAGTTGAATCTAAATACATTTGAAACATTGGAATTTAATCAAATTAAAAATTGTATAACTCGATATGCATTAACTGTGGAAGGCAAGAGCAGAATTGAACAAATGAAACCGTCCGTGAATAAGAACCAAATAGAGGCATGGTTGGAAGAAGTTTCGGAGGCAGTACAGTTATTAAATAAAAGTGCCAGTGTTCCTGTTCATGGATTGGACGGCTTAGGACAGATTCTAGGATCTTTAAATAAAGGTACGGCTTTAAGGCCGGATCAATTAACCAAGCTTTATAACTTTTTAGATAGCTGTGCAAAAATGCGGCGTTACATGAAGGAAAAAGCATATGATGCTCCCAGGGTATCTTCCTATATCCATTCCATCGAAGAATTGCCAGAATTAGGTAAAGAAATTACTCGTTGTATTAGGAATGGAAGGGTAGACGATTATGCAAACAGGGAATTATTAAAGATTAGAAAACAAATTGTGCTTCAGGAAGAACGATTAAAGGAAAGAGTCATGCAAATGATTCGCTCGAACAAATATAAAACTTATTTGCAGGAGCATATTGTCGGACAGAGGAATGGCCGCTATGTGGTTCCAATTAAAAAGGAGTTTCGGAGTAAAATAAAGGGAACAGTTTTGGATACCTCCGCATCTGGTGCTACTCTTTTCATCGAGCCCGAAGAGGTTTCTAACCTGCAAGAACAATTAAATTGGCTAATTTCTGAAGAAAAGGTGGAGGTCCTAAAGGTGCTCCAATATTTAACAGGTTTGGTGGAGGAGAAGGAGCCCGAACTTAGGTTGGCCGTTGAAACGATGATTCATTATGATTTTCTATTTGCTAAAGCAAAGTATTCCCGTTCTATCAATGGCTGTAAGCCGTTTGTTAATGAATTAGGCATTCTTGAGTTATGTGATGCAAAGCATCCCTTATTAGGGGAAAATGCGGTACCATTATCGTTAAAATTGACTCAAGATCATTCTTCACTCGTTATTACTGGACCTAATACGGGAGGAAAAACTGTAACGATGAAAACGGTTGGTTTATTAACTTTAATGGTCCAGTGTGGTCTTCATATTCCGGCAGCTGAAACAAGTAATATAAATATTTACCAGCGTATACTGGTTGATATTGGGGACGGTCAAAGTATAACTGAGAATTTAAGCACCTTTAGTTCGCGAATTGTCAATATAATTGAAATATTAAAAGATGCAAATGATCAGACATTAGCTTTGCTGGATGAACTAGGAGCGGGGACGGATCCGGGAGAGGGAATGGGTCTAGCCACGGCCATACTAGAAACATTACATGACAAAGGGGCAACCCTGCTAGCTACAACTCATTATAGCGAAATAAAGGATTTTGCTGAAAAACATCCGGGATTTATCAATGGATCGATGGAGTTTGATTTAAACACCCTTAGTCCGACTTACAGGTTAACGATTGGCCGAGGTGGTGACAGCCAAGCGTTTGCGATTGCATTAAAATTGGGGGTACACCCGAAGATTATTGAAAGGGCACATTTTGTTACTTATAAAGAAGACAAAGAGTATAGCTCTGAAAAAATGGACTATTGGATACAAAGGGAACTAGATAGGCAGATTATTATCAATAAACATAAAGTTGACAAGTCAATTTCAAATAAAGACAGCATTGTTGTCTTCCATCAAGGAGATAATGTGAAAATAACCCCGAGCAATGAATATGGAATCGTTTATAAAGGACCGGATCACCTTGGAAATTATGTCGTTCAAATAAAAGGTGAAAAGCTGACAATCAATCATAAAAGGCTAAAACTTTATATCCCTGCAGCAGACTTATACCCACCTGATTATGATTTCGATATTATTTTTCAATCGAAGGAGTATCGTAAAAAGAGTAAAATCCTCTCCAAAAGACATGATGACAACATTATAATTGACATAAACGATTGAACTTCCAACCAGCTTTAAATGCTTATTAAAAAGGGATGACATCTTGTGTCATCCCTTAGTTTTCTTCGCTTTGTCATCCTTGGGGATTGCTTGTAGAAGGGTTTTCCTTGGATTGGAAATATTTCGCTGCAAGCAGCTGTTTCACCTGGTTATAGCTCAATCCAGATTGGCTATTTAGCCTTTGGACCTCTTCGATGTCTGTTCCTACTATTGTATATCTTTTCTGATTAGATGACATATCCATCATACCTCCGATAAATTATATAATGATTGACAATGAAAAAGTAGTTTTTTGGACATACTATAAGTAAAAGGAGGCGGTTCCAATTTTTTTTGGTAAACGGGCAAAAGAGGAAGAAATAGAAACAGTCCTGGTAGAAACCGAAATTTATTCTTGTATGGATGAAAGCTGCATTGGTTGGATGAGAAAGGATTTTGCAGCAGACGATTTGCTTTGTCCAATGTGTGGAACAGAAATGTTATTAGAAATTAGAGAGTTACCAAAAATTTAATAAAAAGAGGCAAAAGACTGTCTTAGTGACAGTCTTTTATTCTGCTTCAAAGTCGAAGTAGTTCTCGTCGTAAGCTCTTTGAGCAGCCTCTAACGAAGGAAACAGCGCATCATCATCTTCAATAACGTGAAGGGTCTCATTTAAAAACAGTGCTAGTGAATTTGGATCTTTTGGATGCTGCACAATTTCTGCTTGCTTAACATTTGCCACAGATGGTACATGAGGGTTACGATAAATCACAAATACTTCATCACCGGGTTTTGCTTCGTTAATATTAAAAAAATCCATCCAGTATCCTTCCTTTATAAGTTCTCATTTTGCTGGCCAATTTCAGCCCCTGCTATCAGTGTATTAGCCTCTTCTAAGAATTCATGTTCGTCCACTGATTCTCCAGGTATGTTTTTTAAGTTTGGAAATACAGCTCCATTATTAATGGTAAATAACCTATCTTTTGGCGCGGTTGTAAGATAGTCCTTTTTCTTCGCCACCCAATCATCCCCTTTATATAACAGGTTTTACAAGGAAACTGTCATTTATGTCTGGCTTTTTCTCTCTGTTTAGGTAATTTTTTAAAAATATGCCTTATTAAACTTAACTGTTGATTTTTGCTCCAGCCGCTCGCTTTTCGGCGGCGTGCCGTGTAGGCTCCTCCAATCCCATACACTTGCATGAACCGAGTGTTTTTACACCCCAATCACCAGAGTTTAAAAAATCAACAATTATTTTGTGACAAAGTCATAAAATAAAAACCCTCCATATGGAGAGTTTTTTGGTCATTCTGCTTTTTTAGCCAAACAGCGTTCACATTCCATCATGTAGGATTCGGCTTGTTCTTCCATTACCTGACCACACTCAGGACATTCCTTTTTAGGTATGTTACGAAAGAATTCAACTGGACTCATTAACACAAAAACCCCTCCCTTTAATAGTACAGATTAAAATACTAAAACTTGTTAAAGTACGGATAGAAAAAAATATAGGATTATTCCACTTTCTCTGCTAAACAGCGTTCACATTCCATCATGTAGGACTCGGCTTGATCCTCCACTACCTGACCACATTCAGGACATTCCATTTTAGGCGAGCTGTGGAAAAATTCAACTGGGTTCATTAACACAAAAACCTCTCCCTTTAATAATACAGATAAAAGTAATGAAACTTGTTGTAATACAGGAAGGATAAAAAGGATTATTCCGCTTTTTCGGCTAAACAGCGCTCACATTCCATCATGTAGGATTCGGCTTGTTCTTCCATTACCTGACCACACTCAGGACACTCCTTTTTAGGCATGTTGCGGAAAAATTCAACTGGACTCATTAACACAAAAACCCCTCCCTTTAATAATACAGATTGAAAAATACAGATTTGTTATAATACAGAAAGGATAAAAAAATATAGCTTATTCCACTTTCTTTGCTAAACAACCTTCGCACTCCATAATGTAGGACTCGGCCTGTTCTTCCATTACCTGACCACATTTAGGACATTCCTTCTTGGGTAAATTGCGAAAAAACTCAACTGGACTTAACAACATTTAACCGCCTCCTTTATAATACAGAATGTTAAATTTAATCTTGTTATAGTACAGTATAAACAATAATAATAAAAATGTGTAGCCTTTTTTTAAAAAAAAACAGGATTTTTTTGAAGATTAAGACTTTTTGTCTACTGTTCATTTTACCTTCCCATTTCAAGCTTTAAGATCACTGAGTGATATAATTGGGAAACTAAAATTCGGATAAACTAAATGAAAAGCATTTCCTTCTTGTTGTTTTTATACTTTCATAACTTGTTGGTTTGCATTACAATCGTATTAGAAACTTTAAGAGATAGGGGAGATGCGGATTAATGAATGGTCTTATTGGGGATTTTTATCCTTACTTTTTTATAATTGCTATAGGTTTAACCTTTATGGCTTCATATACAGCATTAGATATGTATTCCATTATTCGTTCATCTGAGAAGAATAAAAGCTGGTTGTTCCTAGGTGGTACCATTGCCATGGGAATTGGTATATGGGTTACCAATTTCTTCGGGCTGTTAACATCAGACGATAAGCTGTTAGCCAATTATAATATTCCGCTTACTATTCTTTCCATTTTTATTGGAATTGCCTTTACAGCGATGGCATTTTTACCATTTTACGGAAGAAAAGTTGGCGTTTATCACTTACTATTAGGCAGTTTGTTTCTTACAGTTGCTGTACTTGCTATTCATGTTGTGAATATTTATTCGATGGGGCTCAACATCCAGTATAATATTTATTTATTTATCTTTTCATGTTTAGTCATTTTTGCTGCTCTGTTCTTATCATTATGGATGTTATTTTCCACAAAAAGCTTTACAAAAGATAATATCATTTGGTTAAAGCCTGTCAGTGCAATTATTATTACCTTAGCATTTGCCGAGGGGCATGTTCTTTTGAAAAAAGCATCGGTTATTTCTGCAGCTGAGGAAATGGCCAAGACAAGTTCAGCCAATATATTTATTATTTATTTAGTATTATTTGTTTCTATATTAATTATGGGCGGTCTTATTGTATCAAGTACCCTCATTAGTAAACAGCTGGCGGCCAGTGATACCAATTTAAAGGATATTAAAGCAGCATTAGATGCATCAACGATTGTCGCCATAACCGATGCAAACGGCACGATTATGTATGTAAATGATAAATTTGAAGAAATATCCAAGTATTCCCAGGAGGAAATAATTGGGAAGAACCATCGGATCGTTAATTCCGGCTACCACTCCAAAGAGTTTTTCCATAACATGTGGAAAACTATTCAATCCGGAAAAGTTTGGCGTGGGGAAATCCGAAACAAAGCTAAAGATGGATCACTTTATTGGGTGGATACGACCATTGTTCCTTTTTTGGATAAAAAAGGAAAACCATTTCAATATATCGCGATACGATCGGATATTACCAAACGGAAGCAAGCTGAGCAGAGTCTTTTAGAATCCATCAAGGAAGTAAGGGATATTACGTTTGCCCTTAATCAATCCTCGATTGTTGCTATTACAGATGAAAAAGGAAGAATTACCACGGTAAACGATAAGTTTTGTGAGATATCTAAATACACCCGAGACGAATTGATTGGTAACGATCATAGAATTTTAAATTCCGGTTATCATTCAAAAGAGTTCTTTAAAGATTTATGGAGAACTATTGGAACCGGGAATGTCTGGGTCGGTGAAATTTGCAACCGTGCGAAGGATGGTTCGCTGTATTGGGTGGATACCACCATTGTTCCTTTTTTAAATGACAAAGGGAAACCATACCAATATGTTGCAATACGAACGGATATATCAGATAGAAAACTGGCGGAAGAAAATCTGAAAGAAACGATTAAAGAAGTGACCGATATAAAATTCGCCTTGGATCAATCCGCAATAGTGGCATTTACGGATGCCAAAGGGAAAATTACCAATGTCAATGACAAGTTCTGTGAAATTTCCAAGTATACCCGTGAGGAAATTATCGGTCAGGATCATAGTATGTTAAATTCCGGTTATCACTCAAAAGAATTTTTTAAGAATATGTGGAGGACAATCGGCCAAGGTAAAGTATGGAAAGGGGAAATCCGAAACAAGGCAAAAGATGGCAGTTATTATTGGGTAGATACGACAATCGTTCCTTTTATCAATGAACAGGGGAAACCATACCAATACTTGGCAATTCGCAATGATATTACAGAGAGAAAACGTCAGGAAGAGGTCCTTCATCGTCAAGACAAATTAGCTGCAGTTGGCCAACTCGCGGCAGGGGTTGCCCATGAAATCCGTAATCCTCTGACGTCCATGAAGGGGTATGCCGAGTTCTTACAGCTAGATGAGAAAGATCCGGAGCGCTTGGAGTTTTTGAATATTATTCTTGATGAAATAGATCGGGTAAATAATATTGTCGAGGACTTTATGGTATTGGCAAAACCAAAAGCTGTAGAACTCGAAGAAAAGAATGTCGTACCGGTGATAAAAAATGTTGTGTCCTTGCTTGAGTTTGAAGCCAGAAAGAAAAATGTCCGAGTGCATTTTGACTGCAATCGAGAGATTATTCAAATCGAGTGTGATGAAAATCGGTTAAAGCAAGTGTTCTTAAACTTTATCAAAAACGGTATTGAAGCGATGCCAAATGGCGGCGATCTCCATGTGAAAACCATGATACAGGATGATAATGTTCATATTTCCATACAGGATACGGGAGTAGGTATTCCTAAGGATAAATTGACGAAATTAGGTGAACCGTTCTTTACCACAAAGAAAAATGGCAATGGACTAGGGCTCATGATGAGCTTTAAAATTATTGAAAGCCATAATGGGAAAGTATTTGTAGAGAGTGAGCCAAATAAAGGGACCACGTTTAATATACTGCTGCCGGCCAAAACCGCTTAAAAATAACGGAAAAACTTTTTTCCGTTATTTTTTTGTCTGAAATTCAAGATATTAAAAAAATCGATATCGTTTGCTAGGAGGTCACAGGGCGATGTCTAAGGCGGTTGTGTTTACCAAAAGATGAAATACCTGCTAATGGAGGAAAGGATCGGTCGGATGGAAATGTTATTGTAATATAATTGAAGTGGTTGTAAACCAATTATCATCCTCTTGTTCTTTTAATCGTCATATTTCATGTTAAGATGAACCTAACAGTTAGCTTTAAAGAACATGGGAGGTATGAAAATGCTTTATAAATTCAAAACATTTATCGCTGCATCAGTACTCTCAATATCTGTTGGCGCTAATGTTCAAGCAGCAGTACTAACTGTTGGAACCGGTGGATTTTCGCTGGATGCCCAACAATCTGCTGTAAAAAATCTTGAAAAATGGAATACGATTTCATCAAGAATAATTCCTACTGATTTGCAACCGATTATTGGACAGGCTAATCAGAATACAGTGAACGCTGGTCATTCATTTTGGTTGAAAACAAATGCACTTCAAACAGCTGCACCGGTTATTACCACAGAACCTTCAACAGAGAATGTACAGCAAAGTGTAATCTCAATGCCTGCAACTATATCAAATACTCAACTGGTAGCGACACAACCAGATTCAGTTCAGGAGAATGTGGCTAACAAGGTAGAAGAAACCAAGACTGAACAAAAATCAGAGCAAATAGCCGAAGCTACTGAACAACCTGTAGAAAAGGTTGTAAGCGAAACACCTTCTGAACTGCCGGAAGTTGCTAATACTGAATTAAAAGTGGACGAGCAGGTTCCGTCTGAAGACGAGATAAATACCAGCACTGAAACTTCCGAAACGGCTGACACTAATACTGCTAAAGAACTAACTGTTACAGCCACAGCCTATACAGCATCTTGCGAAGGTTGCTCCGGAATTACAGCCACAGGTGTTAACATAAAATCTGATCCTAACCAAAAAGTAATTGCTGTCGACCCTAAAGTTATTCCTCTTGGTACGAAAGTGTATGTGGAGGGGTATGGGGAAGCGGTTGCTGCTGATACGGGAGGCGCCATAAAAGGAAATCGTATTGACGTCTTTATACCTGAAGAACAGGATGCAATGGATTGGGGACGAAAAGAAGTAAAATTGCAAATAATAAATTAAAAAACAAAGCTGCATGTTTGTTTGCAGCTTTGTTTTTTTTATCCCAAAAACTTGGATAAATCTTTCTCCTCTGTAAATTTGCCTACATAATTTTTAGTTTTTCCGGACTCGTCCTTGATGGCAGTTATGATTAGCCACTCTTTGTAAATATCATTATTTTTTCTCTTATTCCAGATGTATCCTTCCCAAATCCCATTTGTTAATAAACTATTCCACATATTTTTATAAAACTGCAGGTCGTGTTCTCCGGATTGCAGGACACTTGGCGTTTTGCCGACTACATCATCTTGAGTATATCCGGTAATTCGTGTAAAGGCTGGGTTAATCCGTTCGATGATCCCATCTGCATCTGTAATGCAAATACCATCAATAGTTTGGTCCACAATTTTAGCCGAAATCTCCAATTTATCATGATAGTAAAGCCAAAAGACAATGACCAAACTGGCTAATGAGAATTCCGATAGTGACATAAACCCAATTGCATAAGATCCTGTAAAATTAAAAAGAACCGATAAAATGACTGGTGGGAAAAATCCACCAAGTGCTCCCAGAGATGATACAATACCATTCACAATGCCGTCTTGCCTTGAAAAATAAAAGGGCACCAGTTTGAAAATGGTCCCGTTTCCGACGCCGGCAAAAATAGCAACCAATAGGCAGCCAAATGAATAGATAGGCAAAGAGGGTGTAAAGGATAGCAAAAATCCAGCAAAAGTTAAACAAAAAAATACGGCTATCAAAATTAAAAAAGGATTAAACTTGTCTCCTAGCCACCCTCCCAAAGGTCTTAGCAAGGTGGTGATAATGATAAACCCTGCAGTCCTTAAACCCGCGTCTACACTGGATAATTCAAAATGATTTACCAAAAAGGAGGGAAGGTAAATGGTAAATGCCAAAAACGAACCAAAGGTAATAAAATAAAACAAGCTTAAAAACCATAGTTTTGGATTTTTATATACATGAAGGAATTGTTCCTTTACTGGAAGAGTAACTTTAGGTTCCTTTTTGTCACCAAAACAAAAATTTAAAAAAGCAAAAAGTAATAAAACAACCAAATAAAACCTAATGGTTGTTCTCCAGCCAAACGCATCAGCAAAAAATGGAGCCAAAAAACAAGTGAACGCTGTGCCGATATTTCCTGCTCCGTAAATGCCATTAATTATCCCCTGTCTTGACTTTGGAAAATATTTAGGCAGAGATGTTACACCAACAGAAAATAAAGCACCACCGATACCGAGAATGATGCCACCTGCTATCAGCGAGTAAAATGCATGTGCGTAACTAATGATCATAATGGGTAATATTAATAGGAAAAAACTAATCGTTAAAACGACCCTCGCTCCAAAACGGTTTGTCCAGTAGCTAAGTGGAATTCGAAACAAAGAACCCAGGATAATTGGAACGGCTGCAGCCCAGGAGATTTGTGTTGAAGATAGTGGGACTTCTGCATTAATAAATGGCATTAAAGAAGAAATAACCACCCAAACCATACATCCTGAAACGAGACTCCCAGTTTGTATGGTAAGTTGTATGTTTCCTTTTTTCATTGGGGTCCCCCCTGATACCTTTTGAAAAATAAGTACTTAAAAAACATAAGAAAGGTTTATTTATATTCTAAACGAGTATAATACAATTTTTCTTTGCCATCAGTGACGAATGGCACAATACTTCGCAGTTTCTGATAAATCTTTAGGAAAGTGCTAGTATCATTTGGAAATAAGGACAGTTCCTACTATAAATATAAGAAAATAAACCAAGGAAGCATGGACACGATTTTCTATATCATAATGAAATCATAATAATGGTATAATTGACTTCGAAAAAAAGAGAAATCAAAAGGGGAGAGCGCATTGAATTTCCAAACGGCAGTAACAAGTGAAGAACGGCTCAACATTATGAAGGACCTATCCAATCGTTTTCTTTCAAGAGCACATGAAGTAGATATGGATGGCCGATTTCCTTATGAAAACATCCAGGATCTTAAGAAGACAGGCTATACGGCTTTAACTGTCCCAAAAGAATATGGCGGCCAACAAATAACGCTTAACGAATTGATTCGCCTCCAAGAATTGATTGCAATGGGCGATGGTTCCACTGCATTAGCAATTGGCTGGCATATGGGAATTATCATGAATTTACATGAAAAACAAAGCTGGCAGGAGCCAATTTATAGGGAAATGTGCGAAAAGGTAAAATCAGGAGCATTGATAAACAGTGCTGCAACCGAACCAAGAACTGGAAGTCCAACAAGGGGAGGGAGACCGGAAACCACCGCAAAGAAGTCTAATGGTAAGTGGACTATTAACGGAAGGAAGACCTTCACTACTATGTCCCCAGTTTTAGACTATTTTATTGTTAGCGCCAGCATAGAAGGGACAAATGAGACTGCAAACTTCCTGATTCCTAGAGAAGCCGAGGGGTTAACAATTGAAGAAACGTGGGACAGTATTGCCCTTCGAGGGACAGGAAGCCATGATTTAGTATTAGAGGACATAAGAATTCCTGAGGAAAATCTTGTAGAAAAAATAGTACCGAGCAAAAAAAGTGCACAAGGATGGCTCTTACATATTCCTGCCTGTTATCTTGGAATTGCCAAAGCTGCCAGGAAGTACGCGATTACGTTTGCCAACGAATACACACCAAATAGTATACAGGGGCCGATTATCAGCCTGCCGAATGTTCAGCAAAAAATTGGCGAAATAGAATTGAAAATTATGCAAGCCGAATACTTCTTGTATGGAACTGCTAAACAGTGGGACAATGCCGATTTAGAAGAGAAGAATACGATGGGACCAGCCCTAGGGGCAGCAAAATTAACCGTTACTAACCTAGCCTTGTCAGTTGTAGATTTAGCCATGCGAGTGGTTGGTGCTAAAAGTCTTTCTCTAAAAAATCCACTGCAGCGCTATTATCGTGACGTAAGAGCGGGACTACATAACCCTCCAATGGATGATATGACGATTCAACTACTTGCAAAACACAGTATTAATTCACAGCTTCAGAATTGAAAGGAAGAAGTTAAGAGTAAGATGATGCTTTGTGGGATACCTTATTAATCAAAGGGGTGAGGGATATGCCAAGAGGCAAAGAACTAGAGCAGCTTCCGATGGCCAATACGCTGCCAGGTGCCGGAAAAGATGTGAGTAAATATCGAAGAGAAAAGGTAACGGGTATAGTGGGAAATGAGCGACCGCACCCGAGCAATATAGATAAAAATTAGGCAGGAACTTTATTCCTGCCTAATTTTTTATTCCTCCACAAGTTCATTTATTTCCACAACGGTTCGTTCTTCAAGAGGTCCACGCAAATGGACAGTAGCAGTTCTGCCATCTTCATTCAATTGGTCGATCCATATAGAAACACCATTGTATTTTACTTCAATATCTGCGGATGAAGATAAAATTTGTTTAATTCGTCTTGTATCCATATTGCCACTCCTTATATTTTGATATTTTTTTCTTTATAGTTGACTCTGTTAAACAATAATGTAGATTTTTTAACTCTGTTGATTTGAACGGATAAGCTCGATTCCTACGGGAGTACAGGGATGGGGGATCCCGCGGGCGCTTTCATCTTCGTGGAGACTCCCCGGCACGCCCTCGGATTCGCTGAGCGACTGGAGCGGAAATCAACAGCTAAATTTAACAAAGCCTTATAGATATAAAGGGTCGATCCTGATCCCGTTTATCGTTCCAGGCTCGTCAATCGTTTCTAAATCTTTAATATAAGTATCAAGCTCTTCCTGGAGTGCTTTGGGTGCACCAGGTTTAAAATGCCAATTCCCGGGTTCATCAACAAAATAAGGACTCTTTGTAAATTCAGGCCTGATTCGCGGCACTACATCTCCCTCATTTCAAGTTTCTTAATACAAAAATAGGATTTACAACCCGAATATAATTCATACAAATATGAGTCTAAAATCGTATTGCACAAATAACAGTTCAAGTATATGATATGTAGAATAATCTAACAGTCAAAAAATTGTAAATATAAACCAATTCTAAAAGCAATAATAAAGAAGAAAATGTTGAAACTAATTAGCAATATTATCGTCTTATATAAATGAGAAAACACAGTCATGTCCAATTAACCCCGTGCATACACATAAAAAGGGATTATAAGACCGGAAAAAAAGTCCAAGCTTTGGTAAAATTAACGCTGATTTATTGTTTTTCTTTTTTTATAAAATGTGCTATAGTAATTGGGGTTCGTTTACCGATGCTAAATCTGGTAAGTGAGAGGAGAATTAAAATGGAACAAATAAGTTTCACAAAAAAATTAACTAAAAATAATTTTACATTTTTTGTGATTGCAGTAGTGTTATTTTGGATTAAAACCTACGCAGCCTATCAGATTGAATTTAATTTAGGAATTGATAATAAGCTTCAGGAATTTTTATTGGTGATCAATCCACTGAGCTCTGCGCTATTCTTCTTTGGAATCGCCTTGTTGTTTAAAAAACGGACTAAACTTGTTATGATTATCACAAACTTTATTTTGTCATTCCTGCTATATGCAAATATTGCCTATTATCGCTTTTTTAGTGATTTCATTACAATTCCAGTTATCATGCAAGCTAAAACCAATGCAGGTCAGTTGGGAGACAGTGCCCTGTCATTAATGTCACCGCTAGATGTTTTTTATTTTACGGACTTTATCATTCTAATTGTTCTAGCTTTAACACTCTTTAAACAAACTATGGAAACAAATAGAAAGTCCTATAAAATTGTCCTATTGTTTTCCATCACTACGTTTTTATTTAATTTAGGGCTTGCTGAGAAGGATCGTCCACAGCTGTTAACACGTTCTTTTGACAGAAATTACTTAGTCAAATATCTTGGTGCTTATAATTTCACAATTTACGATGCAATACAAAATATTCGTTCTTCTAGTCAGCGTGCCTTAGCAGATTCTAGTGATGTAACCGAGGTTGAAAATTATCGTAAAGCCAATTACGCTGCTCCAAATCCAGATTATTTTGGTAAGGCAAAAGGCATGAACGTAATTTATATTTCCCTGGAATCCTTCCAGTCGTTTATGATTGATTACAAAATGCCTGACGGACAGGAAGTTACTCCATTCCTTAACTCGTTAACACGCAACCAGAATACATTTTATTTCCCTAACTTTTTCCACCAAACTGGACAGGGGAAAACATCTGATGCCGAGTTCTTAATGGAAAATTCGCTTTACCCAATGAGCCAGGGAGCGGTATTTGTGAATAAAGCACAAAATACCTACCAGGCGATGCCTGCTATTTTAAAAGGGCAGGGATACACTTCTGCCGTATTCCATGGCAATTACAAAACATTCTGGAACCGAAATGTTATGTATAAAGCCTTTGGTTATGACCAGTTCTTTGATGCCGAGTATTACAACATGACAGAGGAAGACACAAAGAACTATGGCTTGAAGGATAAACCATTCTTTACTGAATCTATGCCGCTGTTGTCTAGCTTAAAGCAGCCATTCTATACGAAGTTTATTACTTTATCGAATCATTTCCCATTTGAAATGGATCCAGGTGATACTGATTTTCCTGCTGGAGATACAGATGACCAAGTTGTAAATCAGTATTTCCAATCTGCCCATTATATGGACCAAGCATTGGAACAGTTCTTTAACGATTTAAAAGCCTCTGGTTTATATGACAATACAATGGTCGTAATGTATGGTGACCATTATGGAATTTCAGAGAACCATAATGATGCGATGTCAAAAGTGTTGGGTGTAGATGAGATTACACCAGTTACGAATGCTAATTTGCAGCGAGTTCCATTATTTATCCATGTTCCTGGAGTAACTGGCGGCATTCAGCAGCAATACGGTGGTGAAGTGGATGTTCGTCCTACAGTGCTGCATTTATTAGGAATTGATACAAAAGACTACCTTGAGTTTGGTTCCGACCTTTTATCACCAACCCATCGAAATTGGGCACTATTTAGAAATGGTGACTTTATGTCACCTGATGTGATACAGGTTAAAGGTAAGTGTTATTCCACGCTAACTGGGGAGTTATCCGAAAATGCCGAAGCTTGTAGCGCTATTCAAGATAAAGTAAATACTGAGCTTCAAATGTCAGATGAAATTGTCTATAAAGACTTGTTACGTTTCTACAAGCCAGAAGGCTATACGTCGATTAATCCTGATGATTATGAATATTTAGGACCAAAAGGCAAAACAACTAAAAATGCAAAAACAACAGATAGTACAAAAACAACAGAAAGTGATTGATGAGGGAGAAGAGTAATCTTCTCTCTTTTATATTCTTAAAGTGGCATTGTCGGATGCAAAAAAAACTTTAATTTACCCCCATAGAATTGACAGTTACAACGAATAATTTGGTATCAAACAAATCAAGTTACTCGGGAGGTTAGATCTATGGGAACAACAATCATTGATATCGACAAATTACTCGAGGCTACATCCAATCTGCCATCTGAGAAAAATAATTACATAATAAAACGAGTTGAAATTGATAAATTACTTGAATGGACAAAAGATTGGTAAATAACGTAAGCTCCTCCAAATAGAAAAAATACATACATGAACCCTCTAGTGAACTAGAGGGTTTTTTTCTGTTCTACTAGGCTGTTGATTTCTGCACAGTCACGCAGCACAACCCGCAGAAGTGTTGGGGGACACCTCGGGGGTGAAAGCATCCGCGGGGTTCCACCACTGCCCCGTATTCCCGCGGGAGTCGAGTGCCTTCCGCCGCTCCAATCAGCAGAGTAATGAATCAACATTATCGTTTGGGAAATAATCTAATGCTTCTGCTGCTTTAAAGCAAAAAATTAATTTATGGATATCTATTGCTTTTGAACCAGAAAAATACTAGAATAATTTTTAATATAATAAATATTTTAAAAAATCAAATTAAGGGTATTGAGGGGGATCTTTATAATGAAAAAAGGGAGAACAGCACTTTCCTTGGCATTAGTGGGACTGTTGCTTTTATCAGGGTGTGGGAAAAGCGAGACATCAAGTGGCTCTAATGAGGCGGATTCAGGTAAAGAAAAAAACGAATTTACGATAGGAATTTCCCAATTTGCTCCGCATCCATCACTTGATGCGGCAACTGAAGGATTTAAGAAGGCATTAGAAGACAAAGGGATCAAGGTGAAATACGATGAGCAAAATGCTCAGGCGGATATGAACAACACCGCGACCATAGCTAAAAACTTTGTTGGTGACAAGGTGGATTTAATTTTTGCTAATGCTACACCTAGTGCCACAGCTGCGTTAAATGCCACAAAGGATATTCCAATCGTTTTTACTTCGGTAACAGACCCAGTAGGGGCGGAATTGGTGGAAGCGTTTGATAAACCAGGCAAAAACATAACGGGAACAACCGATAACCATCCTGAAGCGACCAAAAAGACTATTAGCTTTATTTCGGATGAAGTAAAAGCGAAAAATATTGGTGTCATTTACAATTCGGGTGAACAGAACTCTGAGGTTCAAGTAAAAGAAGTCAAAAAGATAGCAGAAGATAAAGGCGCAAAAATAATAGAAGTATCCGTGTCCACCACAGCAGAGGTTAAACAAGCTGCAGAATCACTGGTTGGACGGGTAGATGCTATCTATGTACCAACAGATAATACTGTTGTCACAGCCCTCGATACAGTTATTGATGTTGCCAACTCGAAAAAAATACCACTATTCGTCGGTGAATTGGATTCTATGAAAAAGGGAGCTGTAGCTGCTAGTGGTTTTAGTTACTATGATTTAGGTTACCAGTCCGGAGTTATGGCAGCAGATATTTTAAGCGGAAATAAAAAGCCATCAGAAATCCCAGTTGAACTGCCAAATAGCTTGAAACTTGTAATAAATAAAAAGGCTGCAGAAGCCCAAGGACTGAAAGTCAAAGATGAATGGAAAAGTCTTGGCGAATTCTATGATGGAAATGAATAAATAAAACAAAACAAGAGGAGCCCTTTTCTACGGGACTCCTTGATTATTTTAATTGAAACGAGGACTGCGATTGCAAAATAGTCCTAAAGAGAGGATGATCTCAATGTTTACAGCCATATTTGGATCATTTGAAGCAGGTATCATCTATGCGATTATGGCACTGGGCGTCTATCTTTCCTTTCGTATTCTGGATTTCCCAGACTTAACGGTGGATGGAAGCTTTGTAACTGGAGCTGCTGTTACAGCGGTGATGATTGCTGGTGGAGCAAATCCATTCTACGCAACGATTATGGCTTTGTTTGCTGGGTTTGCAGCCGGTTGTATGACAGGACTGCTTCATACTTTTGGAAAAATTAATAATTTGCTATCAGGAATTTTGATGATGATCGCACTATACTCCATTAATTTGCGAATCATGGGAAGGTCCAATATTCCTCTATTAAATGCGGATACTACGTTTACGAAAATCAGAGGTGTCTTTGATGAGGCAGGAATTGACTCATTCTTTAACGGGATATTGTCAACAGTAGGGCTTTCAGACAGCCTTCCTGAAACTTGGGGAATTCTCATTGTGATGATTTTTGTTACTTTCGTGATTAAATTCATTACGGATTGGTTTCTGCAAACGGAGATTGGTTTGGCTATTAGAGCTACCGGGGATAACAAACGGATGATACGTAGTTTGTCAGCGAATACAAGCATCCTTGTCGTGCTTGGATTAGGTTTATCCAATGCCCTAGTTGCTTTTTCTGGTGCCCTGATTGCCCAGCAGGGCGGCTTCGCTGATGTCGGAATGGGAATAGGCATGATTGTAATCGGTTTAGCTTCAGTGATAATTGGTGAAGCTCTCTTTGGTACCAAGACGATTGCCAGGACAACTCTTGCAGTAATTGGAGGTTCAATTATTTACCGCATAGTCGTAACTTTGGCATTAAGAGTTGAATTTTTAGATCCAGGGGACATGAAATTAATTACAGCCATTATCGTCATTATTGCCCTAACTACTCCAAAGATTATCGACAGTTCAAAAGAAAAAAAGCGCAAAGCCCAAAAACGGACCCGCATGATACAGGCGTCTGCACAGACTAGGGGGGAGAACCATGCTGCAATTAAATCAGATTCATAAGATTTTTAATGAAGGCACCCCTGACGAGAAAATGGCAATAAACCAAGTAGATCTTACGCTTAAACCCGGTGATTTTGTTACGGTAATTGGAAGCAACGGTGCCGGAAAGTCTACCTTAATGAATATCATTTCAGGTGTTTTAATACCTGACGTAGGAGAAGTTCGTATTGCAGATAAAGATGTTACGAATATGTCAGAATTCAATCGATCGAAAATGATTGGTCGTGTTTTTCAGGACCCGATGGCAGGTACTGCCCCTAGTATGACAATCGAAGAAAATCTAGCAATGGCCTATTCGCGAAATAAAACACGTACACTCCGCAGAGGAGTAACGAAGAAACGGAGAGAATACTTCCGAGAGGTCCTCGAATCCCTTCATTTGGGGCTTGAAAATCGGCTCAACGCTAAAGTAGGCCTATTATCAGGGGGAGAAAGACAGGCATTATCATTATTGATGGCTACGTTTACGGAACCTTCTATTTTGCTTTTGGATGAACATACTGCCGCTCTTGACCCTTCAAGAGCAGAATTAATTACAAATTTGACAAAGGAAATTGTAGATAAATATCATCTGACTACCCTAATGGTGACACATAATATGCAACAGGCGATTGATCTAGGCAACCGGTTAATTATGATGGATAAAGGCCAAATTATTTTGGAAGTCAATGAGGAACAGAAGAATAAACTTACAATTGAAGGACTTCTTGCCGAGTTTAAACGAATTCGCGGTGCGCAAATGGCAAGTGACAGGGCAATTCTCGCTTAAGGTAACGCCACACAGTGACAATCCAACTGTACTATTAGTTGGATTGTTTTTTAAATTAGGTGACTATAGTACATATAGTGTTATTCTATAACTAAGGATAATTTCTAAGCGAGGTGACGAAATGGAACTCGATACGATTTTAGCTAAGTTAAAAGATCATACATCAACCATTTTAGGCAGTAATAAATATTCGAAATATGCTGTACTACTTCCTCTAATCCAAAAGGAAGATGGAATACATGTATTATTTGAGAAACGTTCCCTTAATTTAAGAAGGCAGCCGGGGGAGATTTGTTTCCCAGGTGGAAGAATGGATTCTTGTGATACGGACGAAAAATCTACAGCGATCCGTGAAACAGTGGAAGAATTGGGGCTTCCTAAAGAGGATATTACTGAAGTATTCCCATTAGATTTTATGGTTACCCCTTTTGAGATGATGGTCTATCCTTTTGCAGGAATTATTGCCAATCCGGATAAGATTTGCCCGAACCCCTCAGAGGTTGGAGAAATATTTACTGTACCCTTAGCTTATTTTATGAATCATAAGCCAGAAATCTATCATATAGAATTTAAAGTCGAGCCGGAAAAAAACTTTCCCTTTGACTTAATTATCGGCGGTGTAAATTACAATTGGAGAACAAGGGGAATGGAAGAATATTTTTACCGCTATGAAGATAAAGTCATATGGGGACTTACGGCAAGAATTCTTGCCCATTTTATCGAGATTATCGAATAGTTTTTTAAAGGCTCTGTTAAACAAGAATATTGATTTTTTACTCTGTTGATTGGAGGAGAAGGCGCTCGACTCCTCGAAAATGCTTTCGCATTTTCTTCGTGAGTGGGCGGATTCGAGGATGAATTTCAATGTCCTGCGCGCGTGCGGGGCTGGGGAGACCCCGCAGGTGCTTTCTTTCATCGCCTAGGAGACTCCCCGGCACGCCCGCGGGTCGCTGAGCGACTGGAGGGGAAATCAACAGCCAAATTTAACTGAGCCTTTTTCAAAGTAATTCGCTTGTGGATATTACTTTGACAGTATTTCTTATATGGACAATTGTACGCATTGATAGGAAAAAGTGCTTGAATATTTTAAAATATGCACTAAAATTAAGCTTATATTTTGTAGTTTAGGGAGTTGTAGGAATGAAGGTCGTAAAGTTTGGTGGGTCCTCCTTAGCGTCTGGTGGACAGATAAACAAAGTATTTGAAATTGTCACTTCAGACTCAGAGCGGAAAGTGGTCGTGGTTTCTGCTCCCGGGAAAAGATATCCAGATGATGCAAAAGTAACTGATTTATTAATTGAGTGTGGTCAAGCAAGTTTGTTGGAACAAGATTATCAGGAGTTAGCTGAGAAAGTTTTACAGAGGTATTCAACAATTGCAGAAGAATTGAGACTTCCTCTTGCTATCATGGACGAAATCCGTGCTGATTTATTATCGCGGCTTGAAAGTGACAAAAGCAAGCCTGACCGGTTCATGGACAGAATCAAAGCAAGCGGGGAAGACAATAATGCCAAGCTGGTTGCCGCTTATTTCCGAAAAATGGGAGTTGAGGCTTACTATGTTGACCCCAAGAAAGCGGGTTTACTCGTCAGTGATGAGCCTGGGAATGCCCAAGCGTTGCCTGAGGCATATGAACAATTGCAGGTACTCCGTAGTTATCCTGGCATAAGTATTTTTCCAGGTTTTTTTGGATACAGCAAAGAGGGAGATGTTTATACCTTTTCTAGAAGCGGTTCGGATATCACTGGCTCCATTTTAGCTAATGCACTAAAGGCAGAATTGTACGAAAATTTCACAGATGTAGATGCTGTTTACTCGGTTAACCCGTTTATTGTGGAAAAGCCAAAGGAAATCAAAGAATTAACCTATCGGGAAATGCGAGAGCTATCTTATGCTGGTTTTAGTGTACTGCATGATGAGGCACTTGTGCCTGCGTTTCGTGCCGGGATTCCAGTGCAGGTGAAAAATACCAATAACCCCAGCGCTCCCGGAACGAGAATTGTCGCAGTACGGGACAATACCAATGGCCCGGTAATCGGAATAGCCAGTGATGATGGTTTCTGCAGTATATATGTTAGTAAATATTTAATGAACCGAGAAATTGGCTTCGGGCGTAAATTGTTAGGGATTTTAGAAGATTTTGGGCTCAGCTATGAACATACTCCTTCTGGAATAGATGACATTTCGGTTATTTTAAGAGAAAGTCAGTTGGATGAAACAATTGAAGCGCAAATTAAGGAGCGAATCATGAAGGAGCTCCATGCCGATGAAGTAAAATTTGAACACAGCTTGGCTCTCATCATGGTGGTAGGGGAAGGTATGCGGCGCAATGTTGGTACGATGTCTAGAGCTTCGAAAGCCTTATCGAATGCCCATGTAAATATTGAAATGATTAATCAAGGATCATCCGAAGTCAGCATGATGTTTGGTGTCAAACAAGTGGATGAAAAACGTGCCGTTCAAGCTCTATATGATGAATTTTTTGCACCAGTAACAGTATAAGTGTTAAAATAGGCGAAAACGGCTGATCTGTACGAAATGGGTCAGCCGTTTTATACATTTTCCTTAAGTTTTTTTCGTTCGCACCCCAGCCGATAAAGCAATTAACAAACCACCGACCGTATCGGAAATTAAGTCAATCATCGTATCTTTGTTACCTCCACCTTGCAGGGTCATACCAAATAGTTGGTCACTGCTAAATTCATAAACCTCCCATAAAACTCCTCCTAGTACAGCAAAGCCCAGAGTAAATAAAAAGATGAACCATGGTGATATTGCATCACCTGCGGTCCTGTGAATGAGTCTTTCATATAGAGCGATCCCAGTGAAAGCCAAAATCATGCCGCTGATAGCATGAAGAAAAGTATCCCACCAGCCCAGCCCATACCAGCCGCGAATAGAACCTAAATATTGGGAACCAACTAAGAAAATCAAATACGAAATTACAATTGGCAGGTTAAATTGAAGTTTAGTAAAAGCAGCTAATAATAGCGGGATGGCTCCACAGACAATACCCCCAATGGCAACAGAAGCTTTAAAAGTTTCATGTTGATCATAATAAGAAAAAGCTAAATAAGCCATAAAAATGACATATAATCCACTTAACAAAATGACGAGCTTTTTTTTCACAGTCTGTCACCTTACCTATACTTTTGGTTTACGAATGAAAGCATAAAATGCAATGATTAAACTCCCAGCCAATCCGCAAAGGAGGTCAAGCATGGTATCTTTGTTTCCGCCTCTTTGCATAGTATGGGTAAATGTCATATCTCCTAAAAATTCGTAGATTTCCCAAAGAGCACTAGAAAGAACACCGAGTGAAAGGACAAACAGAAAAATAATCCATTTGGAAACACTAGAGCGTGCCTCGGCCGGAATAAACAATTTATACAAAACAACAGCAATTGTGCCAACGTAAAATGCCTTAACAAAATGAAGAGTTGAATCCCACCACTTATAGTGAAGATAAAAAGTGGAGATGGAGCCTAGGAATAGTGAACAGAATAAAAATAAATAATAGCCAATAATGATAGGAAGATTAAATGGGTTATTTTTTACCTTTAATAAAATTAAGGGCAAAGCGCTAGCGAAAATGCCACCAAGGGCCACCTGCCACCTTGAGGAATCATGTTTCACCAGATAATATACAAATAAAACGGCCATGAAAAGGATAAAAGCAATACTTAAGATAATGATTACTTTTCGTTTCATGGTTTCACCTCCATAACTTCCATTCAAAAAGTGTTGATTACATATTAATAGTATTATGTCCTTAGACATTAAAAACTAACAAATCAAGCAATGGGACTCGCAAATAACTGCATAAACAGGTATAGTGGAATCATGAACGAAGATAAGATAAGGATAAAAAAGTTTTGACGGGGGTCTTTATGCAAAGGGCACAGATACCTACATATGAACGAATTGCAATTGATATCGCTAATCGTATTAACGATGGTGAATTTAAAATAGGGGATAAAATTCATGGGCGATCTACATTAGCAAGTGAGTACAAAGTTTCACCAGAAACGATCAGACGCGCAATAAAAATACTCGAGGATGTTGAAATAGTCCAGTCTTCCAAAGGCAGTGGTATTCTCATCTCATCAAAGGAAAATGCTTTTAAATATATTTCTCGTTTCTCCAATTTGGCAAGTATTAAGGATCTTGAAAAAGAGATATATTCCATTATGGGCGAGCGAAATAAATTGGATGAGCAACTTTTTGATGCCTTAAGAAAAATCATGGACTATTCAGGAAAACTGCGTCATACCAATCCTTTGGCACCAATTGAGGTGGAAATACATCGCGGCTGTGCCCATATCGGTAAGACTGTTTCAGAAGTGAAGTTCTGGCAAAATACCGGCGGTACGGTCATCGGCATTAAAAGAAATGGAGAATTAATTATTTCACCGGGTCCTTATGTATTAATCCTAGAAGGGGATGTATTTCTTGTCATTGGTGATGAAAAATCTTATGACCGAGTAGTCCATTTCCTACAAGAATAGGCAAAAAAGAAACTGGCATTCTGGATGCCAGTTTCTTTTTCAAAATATTAGATTAACCCTTCTTGTTTCAAAAATTCTTTTGCCACTTTAGCAGGCGACTGTTTTAAGCTGTCAACTTTATAGTTAAGTTCTCGCATTTTATCATCTGAAAGTTTACCGGCAATACTGTTGATTACTTTTTTTAATTCTGGATGCTCCTTCAAGGTATCTTCCTTAATAATTGGCACTGCGTAATAGGGAGGGAAGAAGTTTTTATCATCCTTCAAGACTTTTAACTTAAACGCCTCAATTAACCCGTCAGTGGAGAATGCGTCAATTACATCGCTCTTATGGTTGTTCAGTGCGGTATAACGCAAACCCCCGTCTACCGCTTTTACATCTTTAAACCCCATTTGGTAGGTCTTAGTAAGACCTTTTAATCCATCCTCACGATTTGGAAATTCAATTGTCGGACCGATAATTAATTCATTACTGACTTTTGCTAGATCAGAAATAGTGTTCAAACCAAATTGGTTAGCAGTGTCTTGGCGAATCGCCAATGCATACGTGTTATTAAATCCGAGCGGTTTCAATAATTGAATTCCATACCTATTGTTAAACTCTTTTTGGACCTGGTTATAAACTTTTTCTGGGTTATTCTGGGGTGGTTGATTTAAAATGTTGACTAAACCTGTTCCTGTGTATTCAACATATAAGTCGATATCCCTGCTGTTTAAGGCTCCGAATGTTACTTGTGAACCTCCAAGATTCAGCTTTCTCTCCACTTTTATATCAGTCTTATTTTCTATTAAATCAGCAAGCATATTTCCCAGTATTAGCTGTTCAGTATAGTTTTTGGAACCAACAACAATCGTATCTTCTGCCTGCGCCTTCGAATAAATGGTGAATCCGCCTGCGAAAATCAAAATAATGCATGCAGCAGAAATAATGACCCTCTTTGCTGTTTTACCCATTTTTTTAGATGTCTTTTGCTTTTGTTCATAAGAAATGGAAGACTCCAATTTACCTACAACAAAGTCAATCAACAATGCGAGGATACAGGCTGGGATCGCACCAGCTAGAATCATGGCGTTGTCGACGGTCTGAACTCCGGAGAACACAAGATAGCCAAGGCCGCCTGCACCAACAAAAGCAGCAATAGTCATTAAACCGACAGCTGTAACAGCTGAAATTCTGATACCCGCCATAATCATCGGGAAGGCTAGCGGAAGCTGGACCTTTCTCATCGTTTGACTCTTAGTTAAACCGATACCTTTGGCGGCTTCCAGAATATCCCGGTCGATATTGGTTAATCCTGTATACGTATTTTTAACAATTGGAAGCAGGGAATAAAGGACAACCATGACGATAGCTGGTGTACTTCCAATCCCAATGAATGGAATTAAAAATCCGAGCAAGGCTAAGCTGGGAATCGCCTGCATGATATTAGCGATACCAATAATTGGCTTAGACAGTTTCTGCTCTCTAGAAATTAAAATCCCTAACGGAACCCCAATCAAAACGGCTATGAACACGGAAATGATACTTAGATAAAGATGTTGGCCCAATAAATCGAGAATTTGATTGTAATTTGCAGTTACATAATTCCAGAATGTACTCACTAAAATGCCACCTCCATTTCAATTAACTGGCTGCTTAATGCGGATAAAATACTGCTTCGTGTTATAAGACCGGTTAATTGATTTGTGTTGTTTACCACTGGAACGTAGCCAATTTTATGTTCATTCATTGTAGCCAGCACCGACAGTAAATTAGCTTCGTCGGAGACTGACAGAACATTCCGCTCCATGACCTCTTCAATAGTTGCATTACGGTTTACTAGTTGGATGCTTTTTAATGTTATCAGTCCGATAAGGCAGTTGCTTTTGTCAGTAACCATTAGACTATCAACTTTGTTTTCTTTCATAATCTCAATTGCCTGCAAGACATTCCGCTTTGCGTGTATTTTAACAGGATTAGATATCATGATGTCTTCAGCGAGTAATAATTCAGGATTATTCCATACTCTGCGTTTACCAATAAAATCGGCAACGAAATCATTGGCAGGGTTTTTTAGGATGTTTTCGGGTGTATCGAATTGTACTATATCACCATCTTTTAAAATACAAATTTTATCTGCTATTTTAATAGCTTCATCCATATCGTGGGTAACAAATACGATGGTTTTGTTCAATTCTCTTTGCATCTGGTAGAGTTCGTCTTGAAGGGAAGTGCGTGTGACAGGATCTAATGCGCTGAATGGCTCATCCATTAAAATAATTTCGGAATTCGTAGAAAAGGCCCTAGCTACACCAACTCTTTGCTGCTGGCCGCCGCTTAATTCTTTTGGGTACCGATGCAAATATTCTTGTGGGCTAAGTCCAACTGTCTCTAATAATTCAATCGTTTTTTTCGCAATATCCTCAGGACGTTCCCCCTTTAGTTTTGGTATTAATTCTAGGTTTTCTTTTATTGTCATATGTGGAAAAAGTCCTGTATTTTGTATGACATAACCAATATTCCTTCGAAGCTCTATTGGGTTCATCGTTGAAATTTCAGTTCCGTTAACAAGGATTTGCCCTGAGGATGGCTGGATAAGTTTATTGATCATTTTAAGTAATGTGGTTTTTCCACAGCCACTAGGACCAATAAACACGACTAATTGCCCGGATTCAATGTCCAACGAAAATGATTGTATAACTGTTTTGGCTTTGTATTTTTTCACTACGTTTTTAAATTGTATCAAATTGTTTCCTCCTTCTATATCTAACAACTTAACAATATCATTAAAGTTGTTACTTGTCGATAAAATTGAATTACTGGAGGGAAGGGTACTTGAAAGATAATCCCGCATAAGTTTAAATTGTTCTTCCTAGTAAAGAGCGTGATAAAATAAAATAGTATACAATTTTGAAATATGGGGGAAGTTAATGTGAGGTTTGTTCGGGCAAACTTAAGTTTAAAATTTTTCATTTTCCTCATTGCGGCGTTTTTACTGATTCATGCACCATTAATAGGGAACTATTTTAGGGTAATTAATACCCTGTTTCATGAATCCGGTCATGCATTGGTTGCTTTAATGGGAGGGAAGGTTGAACGAATATCTCTGTTTATGAACTCTGAAGGTGCAACCTATAGCAGGCAAACTACTTGGATTGGCAGTTTTGTAACCAGTATGTCGGGATATATATTTTCATCTTTTATGGCCTTTTTATCTTTTTTACTAATCGGGAAGAAAAAACAAAACCTGTTAATAGATATTCTGTTAGGGTTTATTGCGTTGAATCTAATCTTTTGGGTTAGAAATCCTTATGGGGTATTTTGGTTGTTATCTTTTGCTTTATTTTTCTTATATTTATTGATAAAAGGAAGTCAAGGCTTACGAAACCATTTATTATTGTTAATTGCTTCCGTGTTACTGGTAGATTCAATAAAAAGTTCCTATGAAATTCTTTATCTTTCTTTTATTCAGCCTAGTGCTGCCGGGGACGCGGCCAATCTTGCCAGACTATCACTTATCGTTCCAGCCCCCATTTGGGGTGCATTCTTTTTTATTCAGGCTTTATGGTTTGGATATTTTGGGTTAAAAAGAGGCTATTATCGTATAAATGTTTGACTATATTGTTTCTGCAGGATAGGCGAGTACCGCTTAAAAGGGTATTTGCTTATCCTATCTTTTTCTCCTCTTTTCTTTACTGGGAAAGCTTTAAGTAATATAATTTATAAATCGTCGAAAAAATGTATAAGATAGGTCGAACGATAATACACTAACTTTCATGGAAAGAAATTGAATGGTGGTACGCGCTATGGTAAAACTTTTTACAGATATTGATTTAGATGGACTGGGCTGTGGGTTAATCGCTAAACTGGCATTCGGAGACCAGGTTAAAGTGTCGTATTGTTCATACCGCAATTTAAATCAAAGGGTTGAAGCGTTTTTAGCTAATCCGGACAATAATCAGGAACAACTATTTATTACAGATTTAGCAGTAAATGAGCATGTTGAAAAAAAATTACAAAGTAGATATCAGGAAGGGAAGCATGTTCAGGTTATTGACCACCATGTAACGGCTATGCATTTTAACGATTATGCTTGGGGCAGTGTGATTCCGAAATACGAATCGGGTAAAAAAACATGTGCTACTTCTCTATTTTATGATTACTTAATAGAGCATAAACAAATGGAACGGAACAAAGCACTAGAAGAATTTATTGATTTAGTTCGTCAGTACGATACATGGGAGTGGGATGAAAATAATAATATTGCCGCAAAACGATTAAATGACTTATTTTACATAATGAACAGGGAACAATTTGAGGAAGAAATGATTAAACGGTTGTCTGGAGATAAAGAGAATTTTTCTTTCACGGACACTGAAACGATGATTCTTGATATCGAAGATCAAAAAATCAATCGGTATATCCAATCAAAGAGTAGACAAATGGTGCAAACATTTGTTGGAGATTATTGCATTGGGATTGTCCATGCTGAGCAGCATCTTTCTGAATTGGGGAATGCATTAAACAATTTAAGTCCTCACTTGGATATGATTGCTCTATTAAATATGGGTACAAAGAAAATGGGCTTTCGTACAATTCATGACGAGGTAAATGTCGCGCAATTTGCAAAAGAATTCGGAGGAGGGGGCCATCCCAAAGCGTCAGGGTCCGAATTGACAAAGCAAGCTTTTCAAACTTTTGTTGTTAATGTATTTAATGTACTTCCGCTTAAACCAGACGCAGACAGGAACGAATTTAACGTGAAAGAGTCCAATGTTGGGACAAGCTATATAAATCATAATGGGGAATTTTCCTTTATCATACCAAACGGGAGTGGGGGCTATGACCTAATCCATAATGGGGTGAATGTGGAACATACTTTCCCTAATTTTACTGAAGCAGAACAGTTTGTTAAAAGAAATTACTCAGCTTGGCTTAGATACGATAATGAATTCTTACCGCAGACAGCAGCGTTGCTAGGAATTCCAGTGGCAGAATTAAGAGAAAATTACACCGATATCATGAGTTCCCGGCTAGTTGATATCATGGTTGCAAAAAAGGCATAGACACTATGCCTTTTTTTGCTGACAAATAGGTGAATGCGGAATAATAGGAAATTAATCGTAGTAATATTTTATTATTATATTGGAAATGTAAATCAGTTGAAATTAAACGTAATTGCACAAACACATTTCTGTAATATTTATGGTGTAAACTATAAAAAAGGTATTAAAATTAAAATAGTTATCTTTCTAGATATTATTTTATAACCAACATATATGATAATAAAATAACAATATTACTATACCTTTTGATTGAAATCCGTATCAGGAGGGATAGAATGGCTTCTGGATCTAAAAGAAGTGAATACTTTGATAATGCTAAGTTTATTTTAATTTTTCTTGTCGTCTTTGGACATGTCATTAGCCCGTTGAAAGAGTACAATAAGGTTTTGTATACGCTGTATACGTTCATTTATTTATTTCATATGCCGGCATTTATCATGATTTCCGGGTATTTTGCTAAGAATTTTAGAAAAAAGGGATACTTAATAAAGACATTCAAGAAAATACTGATTCCTTACTTTATATTCCAGTTTATTTATTCCATCTTTTATTATGTAATTGGCAAAGAATCAACTCTTCACTTTGATATTATGGAACCGCATTGGTCTTTGTGGTTTTTACTGAGTATGTTCTTTTGGAATGTTTTCCTATATCTGTTTTCAAAACTGGGATGGACTGGCTTTTTTGTGGCCGTGGGTATGGGGATTGCAGTGGGATACGTGAATGAAATAGGAAGCTTCTTGAGCTTGTCAAGAACGTTTGTATTCTTTCCTTATTTTTTTATCGGCTACATGCTTAAGGGGAATCAATTAAAAAAGCTAGTCAGAAATCGATTTTCACTTCCGATTGGCTTAGTGATTATTGTCTCAACAATCATATATTTTGCTATTGGTTTCCCTGATAGTGCAATTCCTTGGCTATTGGGTGATACCTCCTATGCCGGTATGGGAGGGGAGCAACTGCATGATGGAGCGTTGCGGGCCGTCCAGTATCTTGCCACACTTATTGTAACGTTTGGCTTTCTAACCTTAATTCCGTCATCAAAATTAAAATTGACAAAGATTGGCGAGAGAACACTTTATGTCTACTTGTTCCATGGATTTATTATCAAACCAATTCAGACGGTTTTACCGGAAGAAAGTTTAGATTTAGTTTCTGGAAATTACTTGATCCTGATAATGTTCTCGTTTATAATCTGTACGATTTTGGGAAGTTATCTGGTGAAGAAGTATACGAAACCAATTGTAGAGCCGAAATTGCGGCTAGGTAGCGGAGGAAGTTGAATAACATGAGAAGGTAATTCCTTGATGGGATTACCTTTTTTAGGCATTAAATTAGCTGGACATTTTCTATGTCCAGCTGGTGGTTGCATGAATTAAAAACCAAATAGGGAACTGACAAAGTTTTTTTTCTTCCGTTTCACTTTTCCGTTGTTTAACACCATTGGTTTATCCTTTAGCTGCTCTTCTTTCATTTCGGCCAGCTCTAATTGGAGACGTTCAATTTGCTGACTTAATTCTGTCACATGACTTTGCAATTCTTCTATTTCACGCCTGTGCTGAAGAAGTTGATAGGATACCACGGAATCGGCTTTTCCATCCAAGTCCTTTTCTAAGCTTTTTATTTTTGCATTTAGCATTTCAATTGCTTCATCTGATCCGGCAGTTTTAATTGTTCCTCTCCTAACAGTTTTATCCTTTGGGGGAGTAATTTCCTGCAATAGAATCCCATTTTGTAATTGATCGTGAATTTTTTTTAATACATTAATATCTTCTTCCCTAAAAAAGTAATGGCCTCGTTCGTTTCGCTCCATTTGTAAATCAAGCTGTTTTATCCACCGTTGAATTGTACTAACAGAGACACCTAATAATTTTGCCACCTCACCTGTATTCATGAGCATACCTCCACTTTTTTAAAATGGCCTCAAACACGAGTGACGAGTTACAAATTGCTTAATCCCAAAATCTCCACCATTTCTTTTCTTTAGCAGCAGCAACCTCTCGAAAATTGGTTAGCATTTGTTGAAAAGCTGCTTCTCTTTGTCGAATATCCCTACGAAATTGCTCACGGTCCTCCATAAGAAAATCACGGTCTTGGGCTAAATTTTCTGCTAATTGGTATATTTCATTATTGGTATGATCGAAATATCTTGTGATTTCCTCAGTAGTATCATCGAGTTGTTTGGAAAGATTGGTGATCTCTTCATAGGTCTCAATAGAAACATTTTGAATGCTCTTTGATAGGTATTGGATCCTATCAGCTGTAACCTCTGAGGCTTTATTGATGCTATGAGAAAGCTCCTTAATTTCTTCTTGTGTGTTGGCATTAGATTTGTATACCGAATCCGATATTGATTTGACCGTTAGTAATGTTCCTTTTGAGATTTCCTTTTTTACCTCGTCGATGACTTCTTTGCGGACGGTAGTACGGATTTCCTCCTTTACCTCATTTAGAAAGTTTTTGGAATAAGTATCCATAGCCTCGAAGAACAAACTCGTATTAGAAGCAGTAAACTCCATAGCTTGGGGTTCTGGTTCAGGTATAACTTCTAAACTAATTTCATCAGGAGGGGTATATTCAACCCGCATCTCCTCTTTTTCCTGTTTATCGTTAGTAATTTCGATTTCCTGGCTGCCATTAAGTATTTGCCGGATTTGCTCCTTAGATAATTTTTGGGCATACAGTTGTTTAATCTCTTTCATCTGATTAATTTCCGTGACAGTATAAATCCTTGCGCCCTGTTTTGAACGCGGAATTTCAAGTAAGCCTGTTAAATCCTTTTCCCACTGCCGGATGGTCCCAGGAGTTACGTTTATTTTTTTTGCTGCCTCTTTAAGTGTATAGGATTTCACTAAAACCATTCCTTTCTATTTATCTCGGAATATCTGTCTTTTAGTAATTCACCATTTTATAGTCAATTTTCCTGCTTCATGACAAAAGCTATCAAAACAAGACTGTAATCTTGAAATAACAACATTTTTTTAGGTAATTGTCCTTGATTGCCGAAAATTTTAATGAAAATGTTTTATTTTGCAGAAAAAAACAAAAGAGGATCACTCTTTATGAGTCATCCTCTTGTTATGTAAAAATCGTGGAGTTATTCCACCAAACCAATCTTCTTTAAGCCATTGTAAATTCCCGAATTTGTTACTGTTGTAGTTTTATGTTTTGCATATCGAAAAAGGTCTGGATGGCTATTTCCCATCGCAAAACTTTCCCCGACACTTTGTAGCATTTCTTTGTCATTCATACCATCGCCAAAAGCAATCGACTGTACCTTATCAATTCCTAGATGCTGTAAGACTTGATTTACTCCGTAGCCTTTATTAACTCGTTCATGAATCACATCATAACAATGCTGCATGTTGCCTATGTTTACTTGAGATAAGCGAATTCCTGCATTGTTAGTGTAAAGAGATGTGTCTCCCGGTCTTAAATTGATTAAGGTCATCCCCAACACACGGTGATCAATGGCTGGAGTGTAAGAATGGTTTTTAGAAAGCGAAAAAACTTTAATGAACTCTTTTATGAAAGGAGACTGTAAATCTGTAAAAGCATTTGAGCTGTTTGTATAAAGTACCGCCTCATGTTGGTTTTCCTTTGCAACTTTTAAAAACTGTTTGACGATTGGCTCCTCCATAGGAAACTGGTATAAATCTTGTCCGTGATAGGTGGCATAAGCACCGTTATAACCAATAAAGCTTTTTACATTTAATTGTTGGGCCAAATCTTCCATCTCATGAAGCGGTCTTCCTGTTGCTATAAACACCTCAATGCCCATGGACTGGACTTGAGCAATTGCGTTTTTGGTTGATTCTTGAATGGTGTGATCAGGGGGGAATATGGTCCCATCAACATCTAAAAATAAAATTTTATATTGGGTCATAAAAGTTCTCCTTTTATATTCACTACGATTAGTTTACACGAAAATCATTCATCCATAAAGGAACATTTTCCACTAAAGATTAGGGAGAATTTATTGGTGAAATAATAATAAAATGATACCTAGGGAAGGCGGGGTTTTATGAAACAGTTGATTATAGTTTTTGTAACATGGCTTTTATTAGGAATTTCGACTACTGCCAATGCTTCAGAAAAAGTACCTATTCTTGTCTATCACTCGATTGCGGAATTTACTGGACATGGTCAGAAAGAATTGTACGTAACTCCGGAAAATTTTGAAATGCAAATGCGTTATCTACGGGAAAACGGGTATACGATGCTGACCTTTGAAAGCTGGCAAGAAACAGAAAACGTAAGCAAACCAATTTTTGTCACCTTTGATGATGGATATAAAAATAATCTTAATGTTCATCAGATCTTCCATAAGCTTAAAAATGACCAGTTTCTACCCGCTGCAACGATATTTGTCATCTCTGATTTCATTGGACGGAACAATCGATTATCAGTCAGGGATTTGAAAATGCTCGCAAACTCAGGGATGTTTTCGATTCAATCTCATACAGCTACACATCCGGATTTAACCAAAGCTGCAAATCTAGACGATGAACTGAAGCGATCAAAACTGAAAATTGAACAAATCACTGGTAAGCCGGTAATTGCTCTTGCATATCCATTTGGCAGCTATAATAATCAAATCATCCATCATACTCAGAAATATTATTTATACGGCTTGACGACTACACCAGGCCCTTATATTAAGAGCGGTTTGAAAGATGAGTATCTACAGCTGCCAAGAACGTATATTAAATACTCAACAACCCTAGATCAATTTAAAGAAATCGTCCAAACTAAATAACGGGAGCAGTAGTAAGAAAAGAAGATATGAAAATCCAATGTAACCTGTCCGAAACTTCCGTGTAATCTAATTTTGCTAAAATAAACAAAAGAGCAAATTTAAATACGGCGGTGTAAAGATGGAAGAGACAATGGTGAAATCTTATGTGCAAAAGTCATTAGAGGAATGGAAAGAGGATATACACAAGGTGCTTGATGAAATTGAAAAAGAATACGAAGAAGTAGCACAGGAATTAAAGGTATATTCGTATAAATATGGCATAACCAAACAAGTGATACAATCGACAGTGAATGAAGAAATTATTGAAAAGATTCGAGAAATGTATCATAAACCTTTTGAGGAAAATTATAACCAACTAAAAGAATACATACGAGACCTAGAGGAAAAAAAGAGAGTGTTTCAAATGTTTGTCCAGAAAATTGATGAAGTAAACCGCAAAGAATCGGTTAAGGTAACAACATATTAATTAAAGTGTGAATGACCCGCCAGATGGCGGGTTTTTGCTTATTCTTCTCGACCACTTGCTCTTTTTGATTTATCTACATGATATAAGCTGATGCATATAGTAATAACAAGACTTATATAAAGGGGTGGGATTGTGATTAACGCAAAGATTGGAACGAAATCTTTCCGAGTCCCGGAAAATCTTGAAGCATATTTTAAAGCCTTTCGCCCCCATGTAATTGGGATTGCCCAGAAGTTTGAGTCGCCTTATGGAACCAAAGAGATTATTTATGCTGACTGGACTGCCAGCGGCAGATTGTACCGTCCAATTGAACAAAAAATCACAGAGGTTATTGGACCGTATATGGCCAATACCCATACAGAATCCAATATAACTAGTTTAATGATGACAGGACTTTACCATCAAGCCAAACAAATGATAAAGGACCATGTCAATGCGGATGCAAATGATGTTGTCATTCTGGATGGCTTTGGGATGACTTCTGTGATCAATAAGTTTCAGCGAATGCTAGGTCTTAGAGTTCATGAAAGCTGGAAAGGCCGGCTTCGGATTCAGGAAAAAGATCGCCCCGTTGTTTTTATCACCCATATGGAGCATCATTCGAACCAGACTTCTTGGCTGGAAACCATAGGGGATGTGGTAAAAATTAACCCGGATTCCTCTGGTCTTGTAAATATTGGCCATCTGAAAGAATGCCTGAAATCGTACCAAGATAGGCCATTGAAAATTGGGGCGTTTACGGCTTGTTCTAATGTGACCGGGATACAGACACCCTATCACCAGCTGGCAAAAGTTATGCATGAGAACGGTGGTATTTGCCTAGTGGATTTCGCGGCATCGGCACCCTATGTGAAAATAAATATGCATCCAAAAGATCCACTTGAAAAATTGGATGCTATATTTTTTTCACCCCATAAATTTTTGGGCGGACCCGGTACGAGCGGGGTAATGGTGTTTGACTCTAGGATTTACGCAAACAAGGTTCCGGACCATCCGGGGGGCGGAACTGTGGTTTGGACAAATCCCTGGGCAGAACACCAATACCATAAGGATATTGAGATTCGGGAGGACGGGGGGACGCCGGGGATTCTACAAGCCATCCGTACAGCTTTCTGTCTCAATTTAAAAGAGTCAATGGGAATCGACAATCTTTTGAAACGGGAAAAGCAGCAGACAGCTTTGGTAATGGCCGAGCTGGAGAAGCTCCCAAATCTCCATATTTTGGAAGGGTATATAAAAGACCGCTTGGGTATTATCTCCTTTTATATTGAGGATATCCACTACAATTTGATTGTCCGTCTCCTTAATGACAGATACGGGATACAAGTTAGGGGGGGCTGTTCATGTGCTGGTACGTATGGACACTACTTATTAAATATAGACAAGAAAACATCCAAACAAATTACAGAAAAGATTAATCAAGGTGATATGTCAGCAAAACCAGGCTGGGTTCGTTTTTCACTTCATCCAATTATGACGGATGAGGAGCTGCTATTGTTTGTTCATGCACTACGGGAAATAATTGATAATATCGATCATTGGAAAAAAGACTATCGATATGACCCTTCTAATAATGACTATTATTTTATTAAATTTAAACGGGAAGACATGACGCCATACTTTAGGCTAGAGAGTTAATCTGAATATAAAAAGGGGCAGAAACGCTTTCAACAACCAAGGATCCCTCTAAAAAAGAGGCTAACATTGTTAGCCTCTTTTTGAACTATTCAGCTTTTGCTGCTTGTATTTGAAGATTAATTTTTACTTTGTCTCCAACCAGCACTCCGCCAGTTTCAAGTGCTGTGTTCCAAACTAAGCCATAGTCGGAACGGTTTAATGAACCAGTAGCGCTAAAACCAGCTTTTTCATTGCCCCAAGGGTCTTTTCCTTGACCTTCAAAGGTAACTTCGAATGTTTCTTGTTTAGTCACCCCGCGAAGAGTTAAATCACCGGTTACTTTATATTCACCTTCGTCTGTTTTTTCAATATTTGTTGCTTTGAAGGTCATAGTTGGGTGATTTTCAACATCAAAGAAATCTGCTGAAACGAGATGCCCGTCACGATCAGCGTTACGGGTGTCAACACTTGAAGTTTCAACCGTAAATTCGATGGAAGCAGTTGTTAAATCAGCTGGGTCGGCTTCAATTACTGCGTTAAAGCTGTTAAATGTTCCTTTTACATTTGCAATCATCATGTGACGAACTGAAAAATCTACACTGCTGTGCGCAGGGTCTAATGCCCATTTAGTTTTTGCCATGAATAATCTCTCCCTTTGTTTTGAAATCTTTTATCTTGAATTTGAAATAATTTAATTCAAGATAAATTATAGAGGGGATACATGTTGATTGTCAATCGTTTTTTATTCATTTTTCTAAAGAGATTTCAAATACTATAAATTGTACGTCTTGTTACTGTCAAGGAGAAAAATTACCTCCAATAAAAAAAACGCCATTTGGCGTTTTTAAGTACAGTTTTAAATTAAATTGTTGAAATATTTAATTGAAAATGATAAAATGACTTTTGGTATTACACTCGCATATTTATTTGCTGTATAAAAACCCTATTATAACATTACCACATTTTCATTCTATTTGTCAAACATTTTGTTAAAACTTTTCGAGGAGTGGTTAGATGAGTGACATACAAAACAAAGACTGGCAGCAGGAACAAGAACGGGTTGAAATGGTTGTTAAAGAAGTAGATAAAAAAATCAAAAAACTTAAACGGAATACCAGTAAGGTAAGTTCAGATGTCCTCGAGATTCGCAAAACCTTTTGGCAGGATGTAACGGTTAATTTAGATGAACCAGATGATGTAATTGAAACTGCAGCCAGCATAAAACAGCAGTCTGAACTGTTATCTGAGCGAGAACGGACACATAATCAGTTGGATAAGCAACTCAATACCCTTGAAAGGTTAAAATACTCTCCGTATTTTGGACGGATCGATTTTTTGGAGGCAGGGGAAAAGTCTCCAGATCAAATATATCTTGGCATCTCTTCTTTGATGGATGAACAAGAACAAGATTTTTTAATCTATGACTGGCGTGCGCCAATCTCGAGCATATATTACGATTTCTCGCCAGGTCTCGCTAGTTATCAAACACCTGAGGGACTGATTGAAGGAGAAATGGAATTAAAGCGGCAATTTATTATTCGCGATGCAGATATAAAGAGTATGTTTGATACGGGTGTAACGATTGTGGATGAAATGCTTCAAGAAGTACTCGGAAATAATGCCAGCACCCAAATGAAAAGCATTGTGGCTACGATCCAACGTGAACAAAATGCTATTATCCGTAATGTAAGTAGTAAAGTATTAATTGTACAAGGGGTCGCTGGAAGCGGTAAGACTTCAGCTGCCCTACAGCGGGTTGCCTACTTATTATATCGTTATCGGGGAACCATAAAATCAGAAAATATCATGTTGTTCTCACCAAATCCTTTGTTCAATAGCTATGTTGCTACTGTGCTTCCTGAATTGGGTGAGGAGAATATGCAGCAATCCACATTCCAGGAATATCTAAATATGCGTCTTGGTAGGGAATATGACGTGGAAGATCCTTTCATGCAAATCGAATATTTATTAAACGCTGAGGCTCAGGAAGGATATCAAACAAGAGTAAATGGGATTCGCTATAAAGCGAGTCTAGATTTTAAAAACATCATTGATGACTATGTAATAGCACTTTCTGAAGGAGGGCTCATCTTTAAAGATTTAACCTTTCGAGGTGATTTGTTAATAGCTAAAAAGGAAATTAGAGATTTCTTTTATTCTTTGGACCGAAGTATTTCTATTCCTAATCGGCTGCAGCAGGTGCAGGATTGGTTGAAAAAAGAATTGAGACGCTGGATGAAGCGGGAGCTTTCACGCGAATGGGTGGAGGAGGAAATTCAGTTTCTAGAAAAGGAAGACTATCTAGAGGTTTATAAACAACTTCAATCCCAAAATCAATTTACTGAGAGTTCATTTGATGATTTTGACCGGGAACAAAGGCTGCTTGCTGAAATGGTGGTAAAGGAAAAATTTAAACCGCTGTTTAAGGCGGTAAAACAATTAAAGTTCCTGGATCTGCAGCAAATATACCTACAATTATTTAATCAAAGTCATATAACTGCAAACTCCCTACCGGAAGATTGGAAGGAAATTTGCAGTCAAACCATTGATAAGTTGGAAATATTCTATATTCCATATGAGGATGCTACACCATTGGTCTATTTGGAGGATTTGCTTGAGGGACGGAGAACGAACACTGGAATTCGCCATATTTTTGTTGATGAAGCGCAGGACTATACTCCTTTTCAATTTGCCTTTATTCAAAGGTTATTCCCATATAGCAGAATGACTTTATTAGGAGACTTTAATCAAGCTATCTTTTCAGGTGCAACTGGAGCTGAGACGGTTTTAACTGACCTATCCTTAAAAGAAGATGAAGTGGAAACTTTTGTTTTAATGAAAACCTATCGTTCAACAAAGGAAATAGTTGAATTTACAAAAGGATTGATTGAAGGAGGAGAAGCTATTAAGCCGTTTAACCGCTTTGGGAAGAAGCCAGCAGTGACGATGGTCAACAAGGAAAGCTTAAATGAATTAGTTGTAACCAAGGTGAAGGAACTAAAGCAGGAGGGTCATAGAACCATCGCAGTTATATGCAGAACAGCTGATGAGAGTTTAAAGGTATTTGGAGCAATAAAGCAAGATGTAGATGTACATTTAATTGAAAAGGGAACCCTTTCTTATGAAAAAGGTGTTCTCGTGATCCCATCATACCTGGCAAAGGGGATTGAATTTGATGCCGTTATTCTTTATGATATTTCACAATATCAAAGTGAACGAGAGCGGAAATTGTTCTATACAGTATGCACAAGAGCCATGCACGAACTCCATTTGCTGACCACAGCTGGCATTAATCCGCTTATGGAACATGCTTCAAAAGATACCTATTTGTTCATAGACAATCATTAACATAAAAAGCTGTATGGATTTCAAAAATCCATACAGCTTTTTAATTTATTTAAGCTTTTTCCATTGCTTTTGAACTTGTTCATACGCCATACGCTGAATTTCTTCATCAGGAGTACTGTTGTCTGCGATCACATTAGTTAGGTATATTTTCCCTTCGAATTGAATCATGACTTCTACTTGTACCATATAATCTATCACCCTTCTTAAAAAATTATAATATTTTTCATGTTTAAGTTGGTATAATGAATAAAAATGAGGAGTTGTTGTCACGAGATGCCCATGTATTTTGAAGAAATAAAGAAAGACACACTGTATATAGCGCTTGAAATTATCAATACCAATCAAGCGTACAATATTATGGAAAATGGCCATTCTACAAGAAGCTTTACAGATATGGAAAGTGAGTTTCTAAACTCATTTTCCCAGAGCAAGTTTATAAAACTAGATGATACTTATATTGGAGTTTTGGATTATTTGGAAGAAAACCCAAATGATCAATTTCCGTGGCTAGGCGTGCTTATGATTCATGCTGACTATCAAGGATTCGGTTTTGGAGAGCAAGCATATGCTCTGTTTGAAAATGAGATGATAAAACGAGGTTTTAACACGGTTCGAATTGGTGTGATAAAAGAAAATCTAAAAGCTAAACAGTTTTGGGAAAAATTAGGATTCATCTATTATAACACAACCATGATAAAAAATGAAATTGAAATTTTATGTTATCAAAAGCAAATTAAGGATGAGCGGCATTAAACCTCTAACACGAGAAACTCTTCGGCAAACTGCTGTACTTGATTTTTATCAATTTTATTTTTTTTCAGAAAGGACTCTGTAAATGCTATATGGGTCTGCAATGATGGTTCCCTTTTTAAATCTCGAATTGAAACATCGCCATTCAATAATTGGATGGCTTTATTCTTGATGTTTTGATCCCTGGAAGAGTTGTAAAGAAGATAGGCGATACAAGTAATTTTATCCACATCAACACCCCTTAATGAACAAGAATCGAAGCAATAGTTATTAATTCGACCTAATTATATATTCACCTGCCATAATTCTGGAAAGTTTTAAAAATAAAGACGAAAAGAGAGCTTCTATCTTTAATTAGCAGGCAATTTGTTGATTATTGCTTATTAGCGGCGATTTATATATAATATGGAAGGGATAAATCATGCGGTAAACAAGCATTGCCTTTCTTCCCAAGGGGATGGGAGGTTTTTTATTTTACGGCAGGCTAATAGGGAGATGCCAGGAAACTTTTCAACCGTATGTTTTAGGAGGGAAATCATGAAACAATCTTTAGTTAAAGAATTGTACAGAAATACTGAAAGTTTTATCGGCCAAAAAGTACAAGTTTCAGGCTGGATCCGCACCATACGTGATTCGAAGACTTTTGGTTTTATTGAATTAAATGATGGAAGCTTTTTTAAAAATGTCCAGATTGTGTTTGACGAGCAAATGGAAAATTTTAAAGAAATTGCGAAGCTGCCAATCAGTTCTTCCATTAAGGTAGAAGGAGATTTTATCCATACACCTCAAGCTAAACAGCCTTTTGAAATTAAAGCAACAGCGATTTCGATTGAAGGCACTTCAAATGTTGACTATCCATTGCAAAAGAAACGTCATACGTTTGAATACTTGCGGACCGTTGCCCATCTTCGTCCAAGAACTAATACGTTTGCAGCTGTTTTTCGTGTAAGATCGTTAGCAGCATATGCAATACATAAGTTTTTCCAAGAACAAGGATTTGTTTATGTACACTCACCAATTATCACAGGTAGTGATACAGAGGGTGCGGGAGAAATGTTTAGAGTAACCACCTTGGATATGGATCATCTCCCTAAAGACGAGGAAGGCAAAACGGATGCCTCCAAAGACTTTTTCGGTAAAGCAAGCAATTTAACTGTAAGCGGCCAACTCTCTGCTGAAGCCTTTGCATTGGCGTTCCGCAATGTGTATACATTTGGTCCAACATTTAGAGCGGAAAATTCCAATACAGCCCGGCACGCTGCTGAATTTTGGATGATTGAACCGGAAGTTGCTTTTGCTGAACTGCCAGATATTATGGATATTGCTGAAGATATGGTGAAATATGTAATTGGATACGTCCTTGAGCAAGCACCGGAAGAAATGGCATTCTTTAATAGCTTTGTGGAAAAAGGATTACTCGAACGTCTTAACAATGCCTTTACTGCGGAGTTTGGCCGTGTAACCTACACGGAAGCCATTGAGTTGTTAAAACAATCTGGTGAAAAGTTCGAGTATCCGGTAGAATGGGGTACAGACCTACAAACTGAACATGAACGGTATTTGTGTGAAAAGATATTTAAGAAACCTGTGTTTGTAACTGACTATCCAAAAGAAATTAAGGCATTTTATATGCGGTTAAATGAGGATGGCAAAACGGTTGCAGCAACAGATTTGCTGGTACCAGGAATTGGTGAACTTGTGGGGGGCAGTCAGCGCGAAGAGCGTGAGGATGTCCTTGCCAACAAAATTAAAGAGCTCGGGATGAATGAAGAGGATTATTGGTGGTACTTAGAATTAAGGAAATATGGCGGTACAAAGCACGCTGGATATGGTCTCGGTTTTGAACGCCTCATTATGTACTTGACAGGAATGGGTAATATCCGTGATGTCATCCCATTTCCACGGACTCCTGGAAATGCGGAGTTCTAATGAAATATTGAACAGACTCAGTTAAGAGTCTGTTTTTTATTGTTCATTTTTGGTGACAATTGGGTACAAAAAAGGCTCCTTAATTAGGGTTAGGAGCCTTTTGATTATGCGCTATATTCTTCTGCTTCTTGCATTTCCTTAGGTTGTGCATTTAAATCACACTGTTGTAAAGGAATCAGTTTTGTCTTCTTGGCAAATTTATATCCTAACCATAAAATCAGGAATAATGGTATCCCAATGTAGGAAACTAATACACCATTCCAATCAACTTGGTTGCCAATAAACGCTGAGTAGTTTTGTCCCAGAACGACAATCCCACAAACAACAAACGCGAAAATTGGACCGAATGGATATAACTTGGATTTAAAAGGGAGCAAATTTAAATCTCTGCCTTGTGCAACATAAGCACGACGGAAACGGAAATGGCAGATTGCGATGCCCAGCCAGGCAATGAAGCCTGACATGCCAGAAGCATTCAACAGCCAAACGTAAACAGCACCATCTCCAAAAAAGGAGGCAAGGAATGCGAGTGTACCCACTAAGGAAGTGGCGATTAAAGCATTCACTGGTACACCGCGCTTATTCAGTTTTCCAAGGAATTTTGGCGCTTTTCCTTGACGTGCCAAATCCCAAAGCATGCGGGTAGATGCATACATACCTGAATTGCCTGCAGAGAGCACTGCTGTTAAAATAACGGCATTCATAACAGATGCTGCAAAAGCAATTCCAGCCCTTTGGAAGACTAATGTAAACGGACTGACCGAAACATCGCTGTTCGATAGGTCTCCATTTGTATATGGAATCAACAGCCCAATCACTAAAATAGCCAAAATATAAAATAACAGAATCCGCCAAAATACGGATTTTACTGCTCTGGGAATTGATTTTTCCGGGTCATCCGTTTCGCCAGCAGCAACCCCTAATAGTTCTGTCCCTTGAAAGGAAAATCCCGCAGCCATAAAAATCCCTAACATTGCCATAAAGCCGCCGTGGAATGGAGCATCACTTATGGTGAAATTTTTGAAGCCGATTGCCTGATGACTGCCCATGATGCCGAAAATCATCAAGACACCCACTATGATAAACAGTATAACAGTCACCACTTTAATAAGTGAAAACCAATATTCCGCTTCTCCAAAGCCCTTTACTGATAAATAGTTTAATAAAAACATAATGATTAGAAAAATACTGCTCCATAATAAGGAAGGCGAATTAGGAAACCAGAATTTCATAATCATTGTTACAGCAGAAAGTTCCGCCGCGATGGTAATCGCCCAGTTATACCAATAGTTCCATCCAAGTGCAAATCCTAAAGCGGGGTCAACAAACTTTGATGCATACGTACTGAAGCTTCCGGCTACCGGCATATAGGCTGCCATTTCTGCCAAGCTTTGCATTAAAAAGTAAACCATAATCCCAATTACGAAATAAGATAATATCGCTCCGCCAGGTCCCGCAGTATGAATGGCGCCGCCGCTGGCGAGGAAAAGTCCGGTGCCAATCGTACCTCCGAGTGAAATCATGGTTAAATGACGGGATTTCAAATTTCTTCTTAACTCATTTTTATTCTGTGATATATTTTTTTTGGTCAAATTCATAATCGGCGTAACTCCTCTTCTTATTATTGGGAAGGAGTTGGGAATAAAAAATGCCAACGAAATAGTTCGATGGCAAGGTTCATACCCGCATCATACCTTCCGAAAGATAGCTCAACACACTTTGCTGGGAGGTCAAAGTGTGACAGTTCTGTTCCTATTTGGAGACAGCCCCAGCATGCATTATCAGAGACCAATGCACACTTCGGCAGTTTTTCCTTTCAAACGGAGTCAAGGATGTCTCAGCATCTCGTCCGTTTTACTATTAAAAACCGCGACCTCTACCTCATCGGTATTTGATGAGGATTTTTTATTAATGATATATTTATATAGTATATATAATAATGCTTAAATGTCAATGATAGAATACTAAGCACTTCTTTTATTATGGTAAAAAAATAATTTCATTTACATACGAAGAGAGAATCTGTATTATTTTTTTATAGTTGTCGAGAGGAGGAAAAGACCTTGCAGCTTTTTGGTTTAATCTTTGGTTCCCTCATAGTCGTAGTTGGCTTCAACTTTTTCCTAATTCCTCACCAGGTATTAAGCAGCGGACTTAGTGGAATATCAATGATATTGGGTATGATTACCCCGATAAATACGGGATTGGCGAATTTTCTCTTAAATTTGCCATTATTAATTATTGGCTATAAACAGCTGGGAAGAAAATTTATTACCAATTCGATTTTTTCCGTTATCATTATTTCTTTGGGTTTATTTATTGTACCGGTTCATAGCATTGCAAATGGTACGATTCTATCCTCGATCTTTGGCGGTGCCTTAACAGGCCTGGGGGTAGGTATTGTTTTTCGCTGTTCAGGGTCTACTGGGGGATTCGACATAATCGGTGTCATTATTTCAAGAAAAAGGGACTTTCCCATTGGTTTTTTACTTTCAACGATGAATGCCATTGTCATTGTGATAAGCGGTTTTTTGTTTGATTGGGACTCTGCCCTTAATACGTTAGTTTCTATATATGTAACCGGGAAAGTGGTAGATGCCATTTACACAGACCATGTGAAACTAACATTAATGATTATTACGGAAAAAGGTCAGGAAATGAGACAGCACTTGTTAAACAATCTGTATAGAGGTTTGACCATTTTGGATGGTGTCGGAGGCTATTCAAATGATAAACGCAATGTTTTATTTACTGTAATATCGCGTTACGAATTGAATGATGTGAAAAATTTAATTACAGAGATAGACCCTCAAGCATTTGTGAATATTACACAGACCATCGAAGTGATGGGGCTGTTTCACCGCGGAAAACCATAAAAGAACCAAAATCCCCCCAATTAGATTGATTGGGGGGATTTTGGTTCTAGAAAGTTGTTCCTATTCTTTATCAGTTATTAATATATTTTTCAAAGATATAGCCAAAGTCTTTTATCCGGTATTGTTTTTTACTTTCCTCCAGCCACTGGAAAGCGGCCTGGTTCAGCATTTTGAATTGAACTACTAGATTAGCATCCTGACTAGATACCCGGCCAAGTGTAGTGGAAGCAATATCGAGGCTTTGTTTTGCATATTGCAAAGAAATCTCATTTTCATGGGCTATTTCTGAAATTTTGATAAGCGCTTTATATAAGTCCTTAACTTCCTCAATATGCTTCTTATGCACATCAATGGAAAATGGTACTGAACCGATTTTAAATTTAATTTCAACATCTAAGTCGACAGTTCCTGCAGTCTCTAAATAAACATCTGTAATTGGATTGGTTGCATAGCTATAGCGGTAAAGCATCCGTTTTTTACTTGTGGCGCTTGTTCCATCCAGATGAATCAAGGCATTATTAGTAAAACAATATTCATCTGATTTTGATTTTATTAAAAAATAAATCTTCTCTTGGTCTTCGTGCATGACATAATCATCAGCATCGACTTTATCATAGTCTGCAGGTTTTATTACTGAGCCAACATCACTTAACCCTAACATATCTGCTGCAACTTTCCCAAACATTCACTCAACCTCATTTCATTCAATAATTTAGCCAGTCATTACTAAGTATAATACTAACTAAAAGATTCAAAGAGTAAGACGTTTAACAACCAAAATACTATATGACTGCTAACAAAGGATTATTCCCTCTACAAGGATATTAACAAAAGATTCAGATTTCTGCTATACTGGAGTCATAACAAACTGAGAATCGGGAGGCAGTCCAATGTAAATAAGGCCCATCCTCATAAAAAAACTAAATACAAGGACGGGGTATGTATGTCTACATTCGGAAAAAAGTCTTCCTTCCGGTTTCTTTGGTTTGGACAAATGTTTGCTAATTTAGGAGATATTTTATATGTAGTATCCTTAATTAAATTAGTCAGCGATATCACGGGTTCAGTTACCTATATGTCACTAGTTCCCTTTTTAAATACTTTTTCTGGATTAATTAGTGGAGTGTTGGCCCCATTAGTGATTAATAAATACAAGTTGAAGTCACTCTTGGTGTTCTCACAATCTGGAAAGACCATCCTTTTTCTGGGATTAACGAGTTTTTCCGGAATGGTAAATGCACATTCACTTTCGTGGGTCTTTTTGCTGTTATGCATGATTTCATTTTTGGATGGTTGGGCAACACCTTCAAGGAATGCGCTGGTCCCAAGTTTAGTAGAGGAAAGCCAGTTGGTAAAGACAAATAGTCTTTTGTCTTCCTCGGACCAAATTGTACAGTTAATAGCTTGGCCAGCAGGCAGTATGTTGTTAGTAATGGTTGGGGCTGAAAACGTTCTTTGGGCGGCCTTAGGTTTGTTTTCCATTTCAACTATATTCATGGCGCTTATCTCCCAACAAGGGCAAAGACCCGATCAAGATGAAATCCCGCGGATGGAGGCATTGAAGCAGGGCTGGAGTATAATTTGGAACTCGAAGCAACTAAGGACCATTAGTTTCATGAATGTACTGGAAACATTGGCAAACGCGGTTTGGATTGCGGCGATTTTGTTTGTCTATGTTACTAAGGCATTAAACAAAGGAGAGAATTGGTGGGGTTTCATAAATGGAGCCTTTTTTACCGGAATGTTAGTGGGCGGAATTCTAATTTATCGGTTTTCTCCGATTTTAGAAAAAAATCTGGGTAAAACCATCCTTTTGTCCACCTTAAGTCTCATTGTTATTACTTTCCTGTTTGGAAACACATCTATTCCATGGTTCGCTCTATTTCTCTCATTCTTGTTTGGTATTCCACAAATGGCCAGGGATGTAGCAGAAATAACGATTATTCAAAGAAGTGCACGGGAACAATTGCTGGCAAAGGTTTACTCTGCACGAGGAACAATTATTTACGCTTGTTTTGGGCTCTCTTCGCTATTAATGGGATGGATTACGGAAGAGTTTGGCGTCCGGACTACCTTCAGGCTAGCAGCTATCCTGTTTGTCTGTTCTTTTTTGATTGCGGTAAAAAACCGAAAATATCTTTATAAAAGTCAAATACGAGCTTTGGATTAATTTACGGAAAATGAGACATTTCTTTACTAAGGGGGCGGAATCATTTTAAAGTGGTCCAGCCCCATTTAGTCTTTTACTGCGAAGGAGACAATTGAAATGAAACCACTTTTTTTGGGCATCTGCGCGGCCTTCTTTTTTGCTTTCACCTTTGTTTTAAATAGAGCAATGGAACAGGAGGGAGGAGGCTGGATTTGGAGCGCATCATTACGGTATTTTTTTATGATTCCTTTTTTGTTCATAATTGTCATAACTCGAAAAAATCTTAAACCGTTATGGCGAGAAATGAAAAATAAGCCGGTGGCGTGGCTACTTTGGAGCTTCGTAGGTTTTGGCTTATTTTATGCCCCCCTTTGTTTCTCTGCTGCGTATGCACCAGGTTGGCTGATCGCTAGCACATGGCAAGTTACGATTATTTCAGGTTCCTTGTTGGCACCATTGTTTTATGAGACCAAACCAACAGCTAGTGGACCGATAAAAATAAAAGGAACGATACCTGGCAAAGGATTAGCTATGTCACTGATTATTTTAGTGGGTATCTTGCTTATGCAGGTAGAGCAAGCAGGACATCTTTCAAATACAGAAATCTTTTTAGGCGTTTTTCCTGTCATTATTGCATCGTTTGCTTATCCTTTAGGAAACCGAAAGATGATGGATGTTTGTGGTGGACGATTGGATGTTTTTCAACGTGTTCTAGGAATGACACTGGCCAGTTTGCCTGTTTGGATTATTTTATCCATTTATGGTTTCTTTACTGAAGGAGTACCAACTGTCAGCCAGACCATTCAATCGGGTATCGTTGCCCTATCATCGGGGGTCATTGCGACCGTGTTATTTTTCCAAGCAACTGATCTGGTTAGAGGAGACATGCAAAAGTTAGCGGCCGTTGAAGCCACCCAATCAATGGAAGTTCTATTTGCCTTGATTGGAGAATTAACGGTATTACAGGCTGCTGTTCCATCTGTATTGTCATGGTGCGGTATTGTTTTAGTTATGGGAGGAATGGTTCTCCATAGCTATGTTTCTCACAAAAAGGAAATGCCACGCGGAAGAAATGTGAGTGCGTAAAGTTTGCCATTACAAATAGTAAATTTTATAGGCTGGTCGGTATATTATTTCATCCAGCCTATACTAAGTCATCCATTTAGGTAGGGGATTAGTCTATCAATCGTTACTTTTAGTACTTCAGCATTTTCTTTAAACATCGATTTGAAACTCTCCTGCTCTGTTGACAGCGAAAAAATTTCCATGTCTGCATGGGCTTTTTTTAGTGTTGCCAGCAATAGTGGACGTTCCTGCTGTTTTGGAACCTGTATTTGGTCATCGTAAAGGTCAACTGCTAATTCACCATAGGAATTGACTTCACCAAGAAATACATTTTCTAGTGTAACATTTAACCTATCCAATTCCATATAAAGCCACCCGCGGCCCTTCCCGGTACAGCGTAATGCCTCATTAATAATATTTCCGTCCATTATAACAGTCTGAGGTATTACTTCATGAGAAAGTTTCATTTGTAAATCCCGAGGGGTTAAGGGCTGATATTCTCTTTTAAGCATCGCACTCAAATTCCCTCTTGGTTCCAAAACAGCATATTCTACATCTGAAATTCGAAAAATATTTTTTTGTCTAAGCAGCGAGGAAACTTCATCGATTGTATACTTTTCTTTTTTTAGATTTTCTTCTAAGATTTTTCCATCCTTTATGATGACCGTCCCTTTTCCTTCAATAAAATCCCGGAATTTTTTGCTTCGTATTGATAAAAAGTCTGCCATAAAGGTTAGAGACCCGAATATAATAATTGCCAAGGCGCCGTGATAAGCATTGCTTTCTAAACCCGTCACCACTTCACCAGCGATACTGCCAATAGTAATCCCGGCAACATATTCAAAAAAAGATAGTTCTGAAATTTGTTTCTTACCTAGAATTTTTGTAGTTAAAAATAACAGGAGTAAAAAAATGAACGACCGAGTAATTATAAACAACCAACCTGGCATTTGTCCCACCTCGGGTTTTGCTAACTTTTTTAGTTATTAGGTCTTTTAAGCTCTTGATCCAAGAGATAGTTTTGTAAATCTTTTTTTATCTTTTCTACGGTCATCATTGATTCGTGAAAGATGGTTTGTGCTTCTTGGTCTAAAGAATTTAGTGCAAATAACGATAACTGGGATTCGATCCCTTTTAATGTTACTAGGCATTGTTTAATTGTTGTATTTGGAGATCCCGGCACAAGGTAACTTCCTCTCGGCAAGTGATTTCAATTGTTCTATACTTTTTATTATTTCAATAAATGGTTTATCGATACATGGTCCATAGTCCAATGTCTTTAAAACCAAGGCGTTTATAAATTCTGCCGGCATCAGGATTATCATAGAAGAGACAGAGTATTTTACCTTCATCTAATACATCTTTAAACAACTTTATCATAATCGCAGTAGCCAAGCCTTGGCGTCGGTACTCCTGTTTTGTACAAACACCGACAATCATTGCCGAAATCGAATTTTCCGCAGCAGTGGATACACAGGCTGTGACGGAACCATTGTCTTCTGTAAAGTAGGTTTTAGCAGTATGGCTTTCCATAGATGATACCATCATTTCCCTGGCATTTTTTTGAACGGTGAACTCTTCAATGCTTTTCCTAAGTTCAAGTATCCGGTCAATATCGTTTATACCTGCCTGATGAATAGGCGTTACTCCTTTACCATTAAAATTGCTGATTAATTGATCTGTGGAACGACATTCGGCAAAGTACGTAACCTGTTTCTTTCCAAGTTTAGACTCTAGTAATCTATCAAACTGCTCAACAATGTTTGACTTGCCCGATAGGACAATTTGCTGATCATGATTCATCATGATACAAGCAAATCCAGCTACATCAAATTCACCTTTAGCATAAGGAATAAACGAATTAAAATATCTTAATAAGACTGCATTTAACTGGTTATGGGCATTGAACTCACCCCAAATCTCCTGAAATTCTGATTCATATCCAAATGCCTCTATATCTCCTATAATAAATAGGTTCATTGATGGCTCACTACTTAAAAAGTCCATCACTTGTGTATTGTCTGATTTCGTTAGTTTTCTAATCATGGATACCACCCCTTTATTGTTATAATAGATTAATCAAACTCGCTAGAACTTTCAAGTTATTTCTATAAAAATAACTTGAAAGTTCACAATGTTGTAACAACCGTTCGACCATTTTAAATTATCCGGTGTTATAATTTAGGTGTAAAGAAGATAAGCCTTAACATCTTAGGAGGCTCAACCATATGTGTTCGTTCCGTTTGCGAACGAAAATGTAAGGGTATTCCTAGCCGAGCATTTGGAGTCAAGCAATGAAGTCATAAGAAAAAAGCAGTAACCTTAATCTTTTTCCTTCATAGTTGGTTCCTAGTTTATCAAATAGCAATCAATAAAAAAGGGTGCCTAAGGCAAGTGATGGTCTTACCAAAAGGCAGTAAAAAGAGCGGATTACTAGCGAAGATATCAGTAGATATCGGTGCAGCTTTTATCTAACGATAACGTTGTAAGACATATTTCCAAATCTTTGGAATAAAGAGTCTGATTGGTCTCAAACCGATAAAGGTTTCTTTGAGGAATTTGAATTCCGTATCAAAATGTGAATTAATTCCTTCAACGGAACAAACACGCATCGGCTGATGGTTCATAGTTTCCTTTTGGAGTGTTATTTACTAAAGGGAAATGAAAAACGAACACTAATTGGCTGGTGTCATGGTTGGGTCTCCTAAGGTGTGAATGCAAAAAAGGAACTGTTTAAAGAACAGTTCCTTTCAGATTGTAGACAAAAGGCCTTCCGAATGTCCCCATTGGGGTGCCTTTTTCTAATTATGACCCTTTTTACCATAGATTTTTATTCCAACCGACCCCTTTGGGGTCAATTTTTATTCCATTTTTGGATTAGCCCAAATCCATGTCGCCATCTTTTTTAAATTCATGGCAGCAAAAGTAAGCATCTCCTGCATGGACAATTTTTTA
>NZ_HG942041.1 GCF_000612665.1 Neobacillus dielmonensis | reverse complement strand
CTTTTAGATTACTAGATACAGAATTCTGGTTTATTAACTCTTCAAAAGACCCATTTACTAATTTAATTGCATCTTTTTTAACAGTTTTATCATTAAATTGAGTCGATACGTAGCGAGCGAGAACTTCCTTATACTTCTTTTCGTCAAACAATTTTTGTATTTCAACATATTTAATTACATTATTGTAATCATGTGATGTTTTTACGTCCTTCTTGTTTAATAAATCATTCTTTTTAATTAAATCCGCAGCTTTGGAATACTTACCACTTTCAATTAAATTATCTACATCTACTGCATTTGATACTTTACTTGAAGAACATCCAACTAATATTAAAAAAACAAGGAAAAACGCTAACACTCTTTTCATTATCAACCCTCCCCCATTATTCATAGTAAAATTTTACCACAACATTAGGTAATATGTATTATTTTGTCAGAACCTTAAATATTTTCTTGTTATTATATTTGTAATGGTAAAAAGATACTGCACTCTGAAGAAATAATTGTAAAATTTTTTGAAGATTATAAAGTTTATTGGAGGATTTTGTAATAGAAAGTAGAAATACATGGAATAACGTTAGTCCTTTTTACTTATTTATTAAATAGAAATAATTATTTTAGGGGGATAAAGGTGGGAACTAAAAAAAATATAGTATCTCTGTTGTTAATATTATTAACATTATTGTTTTTAACTTCTTGTAACAATAGTGCAAGTGGTAATTGTAATGATCCGCAAATAAAAGGGAATTTAACAACCTACAACGGGGAAAAGATTTATCATGTCCCAGGCGGTCAATTTTACGAGGTAACAGATGCAGAAGAAATGTTCTGTTCTGAGGAAGAAGCTGAAGAAGCAGGTTATAGAAGGAGTTTAAGATAGTTTAAAAGATTTTAATGAAAAGAGGTACAATTATGGAAACAGAAAAACCAATCGAAGGATGGTTATTTATATTAGGATTAAGAATGGTTGGCGGTTTTATTTACGGTCTGGTGACTCTATATGGATTTTTAGATAACGTTACATCATTCGATTTTGACACATTTGTGAGCGAATATTCTAGGGATATAGCAAATGTAATTTTTGTTCAAACCTTTTATCCTTTCTTTTCAGTAATAATCAATTTAATTATGGATTCATTTTTAATTTATTTATTTTTCACTAAGAATAAAGAATTTCCAAAAGCTTTTATATATCTAAACATAACTATTTTGGTACTTGCAATTGGCAATGAATTTGTAATTGCACTCTCGGGAGAAATAATTTATTTTGTAAATCCAGCTATTGGTCTTGTTTTGCTTATTATTTGGGGAACATATTTACTTAGGTCACAAAGGGTAAAGGAAACTTTTATACATTCTAAGAGAAAAAAGTATGTAAAAATCACAGAAGAAGAGTATGAGTTAATAAAACAAAAATTAAGTAACTCTTAGTTAAAATGCCAGTATCAGAATTGTAAAAAGGTGGTGTAAGAGATAGGTAAATCCATTTTAAAAGAATTGTTTGGAGCATTAATTGATACTACATTAGGTATTGATGATTTATTATATGTATTCTTAATCATAGCTGGATTAATAGGGATTATTGTGTTAATTACTTACAAGATATGGGGAGATTAAAAAATAAGGGAGGCCAAGAGATATACAGTTTATCTTCCATTTTTATGATAGGATAAAAGAGCAGCATGAAGTAAGGAAAAAATATTATGAGGAAGATGACAATGAAAAAACAGATAAAAATCACTAGTACAGTTAGTAAAGAGTTAACCGGAATTGACATTGCAAAATATCTCCTTTCAATAGGTATTTATAAATCTAAGGAAGATGAAAAGTGAATGTAAGTGTAGATGTTCATTTTGTTTCTAACGGAATTCGAATATTAAGGAGTGGGAGTTTTCCTTTAAGGGGTAAAAGTAAGGAAACGGTAGCATTAAGTTTTTGGAAACGAATACAAAATGAAATGCCATTCGGTTCTGAATTAGAGAAGATTATTGTTAATGGAGAAGTTATACCTCTAGATTCAAAATTAAAGGGAGATTAGAAATTCATTATGGAAGACAATAAAAAGAGTGATAATTTGTTTAAAGATTCTATTCCAGTGATTCCTCAAGATTTCTTGGATACTATTAACGAAATAGGCAGAATGGCAGCAGAAGCGGTAGCCGGTTTTTCTGAAGCAATAACAAAAATAAAATTTCCAGAGATTGAATTGCCAAAATTTAAATTCCCACATATTGATTACACTCGTATTAGAACTATTATTTGTTGTAATTCAAAATCGGGCTGGACATTAACTGGCGAAATGGGACTTGGTGATTATTTAAATGACGACTTATTAACGTATACTCAAGAAGAAATAGATGCCTATTTTTTAACATATTATAAATATAAAAATGATGAATTAAAAATAAATAACTATGAATTAGCTAAAAATTCAATTTTAGAAACTGTTAATCCAAAATGGATAGAAACAGTAGTATCAAGCTTTAAATGTTATGATTTAGATATGTATAAGATGACAATTCCCAATTTATTAATGATTATAGAGGGTGAAATTAGTGAAATTGCAGATAGTGACCTCGTTGGTGGAAAACTTTTAACTCATTGGAAAAAGGAATTGGATACTGAAAGTGATAAATTTGATGCTATGGCATTGTATTCACTATATTTATTTCTAAGAGAGGTATTGTTTAAAACTAGAGATTTCCATAAAAAACGATTGGATATAATAAACCGAAACTGGATACTACATGGTAGAGATGATCCGACCAATTGGAAAGAACAAGATTATTTTAGATTAATTAATACACTTAGTTCGGTACAATATATTAAACGGTTATTAAAAAACGATTGGATAAAAATTGAAGAAAAATAAAGCCATCCTTCATTGGAGGGCTTTATTTATTTATAATTTAGTTCTCTAAACAAATTTTTCGATGTTATAAATAATTTCGTTGCTTGATTTGTTTCTTAATCAGAGTTTAAAATAACAGAATTAATCTCTATAGAAATGATTTAAAAACTTTCCAAGGCTAATTTATAAATTCATATTAGATTTGTTTAGCTTTATTCTTCTTGTTCTTTTCTTCTTCCAATTTTTCCTTAATCTTTTTAACATCAGCAGGTAATGTAATAGTTAATTCCTCTTTTTGTTGTTCAAATTGGCTAGCTAAATCGTTAGTCTTCCTATTAAATTCAATAAGAGATCCTGTTGGAGATAATGCTTGTTCTACCATTTTGGTATATGTACCGTACATCTGCTTTAATATAACATATGATTCTTTAAATTCTTTAGGTGGGTCTTGTAATAATTTCATATTGTCTCTTATGTTATCACGACCCTTTTCTCTATCCTTTAATAGTCCTTTTTCTGAAATTCCATCCTTGAATTTAGAAAGTTCAATATTGAAATCCTTCCTATTATCAATTGCATTATCCCAAACATCAGAGTATGTAGAAACGATTACACTTGATAATAAAAATTCAAAATACATATCTACAGATGTTTCCGCCAACAATTTAGCGTACTTCTCTTTCTGCTTTGCTTCTTGGGTTTGTTGGTATTTAAAATAACCAAAAACACTTCCCAATACCACAATGATTCCCACAACGCTTAAAATAATAATTTTAAATCTGTTTTGATTTTTCTTTACATCTACGGAGTTTTCAAGTACTTTGCTCATTTATACTCCCCCTTAAGTTATATATCAATAGTTAAATTTTACTACACTATTGGTACATTTCGACTAATTTTTCCAAAATATTTTAATTAATAACATTTTCTCAGATATATAATGAATATAAATGTAACTCCTTATAGGACTAGAAACAAAAAGTAAGAACCACTAATTTCTGCCTAATGAATCTTGAATTGAAAAGTATACCTTGAAAATAAACAGAATATGCCGTAACTAAATGTGTTATAACTAGTAATTAACACCAATAAGTCCTTTTGGATGTAAATATCCCCCCAGCTTCTTCTAAGATTAATAAAAATAGTATATTACCCATTAAAAAGTCTATTTGTTTAACACTTTATTCTGACAACCCGAACATTAGTTCATAGAGAGGGTATTATTATTTGTAAATGTATTAGTATTAAAACCGATTAAAGAGCAAACTAAAAAGGATAGTATAGCAACTATCCTTTATCGTTTAATTCCTTCACGATTGAGTAATCGATATATTGTTCCTGTACCTACTTTGTAAGTTTTCCTTATATCAGCTATACTAGTTCCTTCATTGTATGCTTTAATAATTGCGTTCCGTCTTACTTCTTCCTCCCCACCTTCAATAAGTTTGGTTTTTCGACCTTTGAATTTCCCTTTTGCTTTGGCTAATGCTATTCCTTCCGCTTGTCTTAACCTAATATCCTCACGCTCTTTTTGAGCAAATGCTGCAAGCAATGAAAGTATTACATCTGCTAAGGCTATCTGTACAATATCATCAACTCTTTCCTTTGGAGTGTTTAAAATTGGCTCTTTGATAAACTCAAGAAATACTCCTTTTTTTAAATAATATTGATATTCATCTTTTATATCCTCATAATTCCTGGAAAGGCGTGTAATGCTATCAAATACAATTATATCTCCTTTTTGGACTATTTCTTTTAGTTCTTGATACTTTGGGCGATCAGTATTCTTACCACTCAACTTATCAATAAACATATCCTTCTTTGAAATCCCTATTGATTTCATGCTTTCAATTTGTCTGTTCTCATTTTGGTCAATGCTACTTACACGAATATAGGAGTATTTTTTAGTCATTACGTTTACCTACTTTCATTACCGTTATAGTTAATTTAATTTTATAATTAATTACGGTAATAGTCAAACGGTAATTGATAGATATTGATAAATCAACCTTTTGGATAGACCTTTTCTGTTACCGCTTAGGCGTACCCTATCGGTAATGCATTTAAGAATTGGTACCATAATAATAAATATAAATGCTAGAGAATTTTCTCATTTTTATTTTTAATTAAATAATTAAATTTTATTAATAAAAGTAGATAAAATAGGAACGTTACGGAGATGTATAATGGTTTGAGAAATTTATTCATAGAAGCTATAAATCGAAAAGTGAGTCGACATTCAGTTTAAAACACAACAAACCCTTGATAAATTTGTTCTTTGCTCAAAATATTAAGTGTCGCATCTGTGTGGTAACACTCGATAAAAATGCCTATATATAGCGGTTTCTAGGCATTTCATCAAAAATGTATCGAAAATATAACAATGTTATTAGGATACATCACATAATTCATTAAATCGTTGTACCTATCAATGGATAAAAAAGACCGGCTTAATACCGATCCCTTTAATTTCTCATTCTATACAATTCAATTTGATATAATTTCAAAATTTATTAAAGTTGTGTTAGCAATATTTATAAATACAATTTATAACAATGTTATCCTAATGAGCAAAATCGTTTTGCGAATTGTAATACTGTTATATTATATTTATCTTATTGTATGTTATTGTATATTCTTTTTAATCTTACTAGTATGTAAATTATGTCGCAAAATTTTCTTCAGTAAATACATTTTTTTCTTCGTTATATACAAAGTTTTCTTCGATAAATGCATTTTTGGCATGTGGGTGTTTTACAAGGTCTTAACCTACTAACGAGACATTTTTATCTACAAATTTCTTTATGTTTTCAAGCTTTATGTAATAATGATTATTCCATCGATCAAGTAGTAAGTTCTCATTACCATACTTATCATTCTTATATTCTATAGTTGTTTCATGTCTGACTACTTTAATGAATTTTAGATCTTCAAGAATCCCGATATATTTGATGAATGTTTTTTCTGATACACCAATATCCTTAGCCATACGCTCAACAGAAGCATAGCAATGGTCTTTTCCTTCTTGAGTATAATTAATCCAACTCATTAGGTAGTAAAGTATTCTTACCCCCGTATGCCCTACTTTTTCAATAACCGACATGTTAATAACCCAATATTCTAGTTGAGTAAACAGCTTCTCATCTGTTAATTCTGGTATAACCTTTGGTGAAAGCGAGATAGTTAATTTCCCATTTCTTGATAGTCTTTTAATTTCATTAGCAATATACTTTTTTTTAACCAAACCCTTTAAACAAGCTGTAAATGTTCTTTGGTCTGTAATATTGATATAATTCATTAGCTTTTTGTAAGAAACAATGGTAAAGGTTAAACTTTTTTTATCACCCGGTTGAGATTTATAAATTTGAATAAACTTCGCTAATAATACAAACTCTTTTTCTGTTATTTCATTACTACGTACAATAGATTGTGGAATTTGAATTTTAAAATCATTACTCATGAATGTACCTCCGATTAATTGTTTAGTTGATTAATTGAATATGTGTAAATTATTTTCTATTTTTTATGTATCTTTGTGCATATTCACTAACATAGTCAGTATTAGGAAAGAAATAAACATACATACTTGAATCTTGTTTAGATGGTGCCATTTTCTTTAACTTACAACCGTTTAACATCAAAAAACCTGCCATCGTCTGACTATATACCACATAATCCTTTTCCATTCTTGAATTACCTCCTTATAGGACATCCTATATAAGCTTTTAAAATCGATTTCCATAACCTTTATTCCAGTCCCTTCTTATCACCTCACCAGAAAGCAATATTTTAGTTATAAGGCATTTTAGAACTCCTTGCTATAAGTCTATAAAAAAGCGAAAACTCCAACTTTATGGTGGACTATGATTGCCTACGAACGAGTTATACAATATAAGTCGCCTCATTTGAATGATTATTAATATATCTAGTTTTATTTCATTCCAATTTTTAATAAATGAAAAATTGGATTGCTTTTTAATTAGAGTCGTGTATAATATGAATTAAAAGTTTAATAGTATTTGGTTATCAAGAGCAAAAAGGTAACAAAAGTAGCGAACCTAGTAATTAGGCACGCTTATTTTCGTTTCACTTTATATATTTATTATAGCAAGATTAAAAGCTATTGATATAAAAGTGCTCATTTTTTCTTTTCCTCAACAATTCCCCTTAATTTTCGTTGCCCAGCTAACCAACCATGATGCATCTTCATCTTCAAGCAGTAGAAAGTTAGATATACTTTTTTCCATTTCTTCTACTACTGCAAGCCATTCCTCAAACCCGTATGGACTCCAGACTAAATGTAATGTTTATAATTACTTCATTGTTTGCGAGGAACTTAAAAAGCCCAAGCATTAGGCAATAATTCTGTTTTCCTCACATCTGACATAAGCAAAAATACTGTTATGTGATATCACCTACTTAAGTAATTTCAAATAAAAAACTACCATGCAATTAACATGGTAGTTTAACCGTCTATTTTGACCATACTTTTTTGAAGAGATTATATAAATCTATAGTCCTCTGATCAATATTTGGTTTTTTCCATTCGGTTTCATTACCTAAAAGTTTATTTTGTGGAATCGCACTTTCTAAATAAGCAGATTTCTTATTTGAAAAGTCACTATTCTTTATCCTCGAGTTTAACCTATTTAACAATACCGTCATGTTACCTATCTTACGGGCAGATTTATTTCGTTGCTCCTCGTCTGGAAAGTCCTTCAACCACTGACTACCTTCCGCTGGTGTAATAGGTAGTATATGTTCTAAATTAACATCTCTAGAATTTGCATTTATTATAATTTCATTAGACTCACTATTATAAATTTCTTTTAAAATAAATCGAATTATTGCTTCATCTTTGCGTGATTCGATTATTCTATTATTGAAATATTCATAAAGTTGTGTGTCATTTATCATTTCATCGCTAATTTCAGTTAGTATTTGTGTAACGTCAGTAATTTGCCGTGTATAAATTTCTTTAGCTAATTTAGGATAGAACAGTTCTAATGTATTCGCTTTAATTTCAGCGATAAATATGTTTCTGAGCTGGAGAGTAATAATTCCTTGTAAGACTGAGTTAATATCAGTAAGACCAAAGCCTCTAAGTCCCATTGCTAAAATAACGGGTTTATACTGATTAGCACCTAATAATGATAAATTGTTGATTGACTGTTGATATTTATTATTTTCATCTTGATTACCATCAATTCTTTGAGAAGGATTCTCTATCTTCATAAAAATGTCGGACGTTTCTTTTAGTTCATCAAGAAAATCACTAGCAGTCCGAGGATCTTCTAAGTTTCTTAAGAGAGAAATTCTATTATATAAATCCTTTGAGGAAGTCTTACCATTTATTGCATTGACATAGGTATGCAGAAATCTGCTTTTATTGACACGATCAGTATTTATTTCTATTGTAGACCAAATAGGTTTAACTGTTTCTTCGTCTAATGATCTAATAAGAGCATTTTTAAGTACATAGAAATCCTCAATCAGTAAACCAGTACTGTTTAGGGTTTCAAACATTTCTTCTGCTATATTTTCATAAGATGTTTCAATAATAATTACTAAAATCCTATCCAAAATTACATCAATGAATCTAAAGATTTCTTCTTTAGTAGGGGTACTTCCAAACCTATCGTGAACTAGGTCTTTAACATAATTATAATTATCAAAAAGAGCCTTATCATAGTCGCTAAACACATAACCAGTAGGTATTGGCTGCCCTTTAAAGATGTGTTCATGAAGCATAAAGTTTGCACTTGGATTATCAAATATAACTTTGTAATTCGTTGCAGATGCATCTCTCCAGTGAGAAGTGAACAAATACAAGTTAGTTAATTGAGTTGCAGAATTTAGGGCATTGATATCCATCCCCCTAAGTTCATCTATTAAGGCTGATAGGATAAGAAGTGAAGTGACAGTTCTTTGCTGACCATCATAAATGTATTTTTTATTTTCATCTTCTTCATCAATCTGAATCGTTATAAAATTCAATATATGACTATTAGTTGTATCATTACTTTTGTAGATTGAATGGAAATCGTTGAATAGTCGTAGCACTTGTTGGAATTTCCATTCGTATGGACGTTGACTATAAGGTATGTATAAAGTACCATAGGACAAATTTAGCAGGTACTCTAATTTTTTTGTATCTGCCTCGAGTAATTTCAAATATAAAACCTCCGCTTACTTATGTACTAATTATTATATTATACAATGTTTTTCAAGTTTTCAATTTTTAGGAGCATCCACGATGTGAAAAAAATACTTTTCGCAAAAATCATCCCCGAGCACTTCTCTTGTTAGAAAATAATACTTCATATAAATAATAGTACCTTGATGAATATCTAAATTGTGTTAATGATATAATGCCTTTCTGTTTTGAAATAATTACCTGTGTTAGTTATAATATATATGTTAGGAAAATGTAGGATACTTTATGGAATGTTGGATATTTTGTTTTAGAAAAACCTTGATTTGATAAGCTTCTCAGGCATTGAATTCACCAAAACTTATTCGCAGAATGTCGGGCTTGTCCAATTTTCTGGTGTAAAAGATAAACGAGTCATTTATACCGTCGGTGGAATACTCGTATTCTTAGGTTTTCTTCCAAAAGTGGCAGCTTTAACAACGGTCATCCCTACCTCAGTTTTGGGCGGTGCAATGATTGCGATGTTTGGTATGGTTATTGCGTCTGGAATCAGAATGTTGAGCAAGGTTGATTTTTCTTCACAAGAAAATTTATTGATTATTGCCTGCTCCGTTGGGGTAGGACTGGGCGTTACCACAGTTCCAGACTTGTTTGCCAAGCTTCCTGAAACCATCAAGATTCTCTCCAACAGCGGTATTGTTGCTGGAAGCCTAACGGCCATTATACTTAATCTTGTATTTAATGTTGCGAAAAAGCCAATGAAACAAAATCAGTCAAGTCAAGAGCTAAAAGTTTCATAAGAACAAAAAAATAAGACGGAGTCAGACTAAGCTCCGTCTTATTACATCCATTAAACTTGCAACACCTTGCTGGAGACCAGGATTTATCCTTTGACTGGAAATGCCTGAACCGGTAGAACCTACCCCTGAATTCGTTGCAACAGCTTGTCCGGAATTTTCTGACCCAGAACCAGTTGTAGAATTGGTAATCGAAATAGGAGAAATATATACCGCCCCACCGAAGTTCACAATTCCTCCAGATACGGTGCCGATTGAAACCCCATCGAGATTTGCTGCCAAACTATCCCCTCCTCATTACATTCATTATATGTACAAGTTTACTGGATGCTTATGCGATTTCATTAGGGACAGTTTCACTATTTATAATGGTGATGAACACGTTTTTCCAGCTTGCAGACCCATTTATAATAACCCAATAAGATGATCAACAGAATGGGATCAATAATCACCGCATGCCAGATCGTCCACCACCCATAGCGAAAGTATCCCCATGGCTCTGGAAGCAGCGTCACAAGCTCATAAAGCAAAATAAAAAGGAGAAAAGAGAAAAAGAACAGCAGCTTTTTCACTCGTTCTGCACGAAAGGGAAACCACTTTAGGAAAATCCAATTGGCTTGTGGGACAATAAGTAAATGGGGCAAAATTCCTGACCAATTAATATCTTGATTAAAATACCAATAGGCTTGGTACTTAAATTCAACAAATAAATCAAATAAAGTCTGAAACGCTACCGTAAATGTCCAAATGTGGAGCATTTGATTCCCCGTCAAACGGTTCTTCCCTGTAAAAGCAAAATAATTAAATACTATAATAGCGATAATAAGTCCAATCATATTTGTATCCCTTTTTTCCTTGGCTCTGTTTAATGATCATGTTGACTTTTTTAACTCTGTTGATTGGAGCGGAAATCAACAGTCAAATTTACCAGTGCATTTTCCTTAATTTACCCAAAAAGGATACAAGCCTATACATTGTCCTGAAAGCCTGCCTCTTCCGGCTCAAGCGGCGGACAGCGCACCAAGGTTTTACTCGCTAAATTGCTGTTGGAGCAGCCAAAAGTATTACTATTGGATGAGCCGACAAACTACTTGGACGTAGAACATATCCAGTGGCTGCAATCCTATTTAAAGGATTATCTCTATGCATTTATCTTAATATCCCATGATACAGAATTTATGAATCATGTCTCAAATGTGATTTTTCAACTAGAGTTTTCTAAACTGACCCGCTATACGGCCAGCTATGAGAAGTTCCTGGAACTGGCAGAAATCAATAAGAATCAACATATAAATGCTTACGAAAAACAGCAGGAATTTATCAAAAAACCAAGAAGAGTTTATTGCGAAAAACAAAGCGCGGTACTCAACGACCGGGCGGGCAAAGAGCCGCCAGAAACAGCTTGACCGCATGGAGCGGATCGATTGTCCTGAAACAGCATTGAAACCGACCTTTAAATTTAAAGAATCAAGGAGCAGCAGTCGCTATGTGTTTGAAGCTAGTGACTTAGAAATCGGCTACTCTCAGCCGCTGCTGCCAAAAATGAATATGACTCTGGAACGCGGAGAAAAAGTTGCCATCATTGTCTGCAACGGGTTGGAAAATCACCCCTGCTTAAAACGATGCTTGGTAAAATCGACCCGCTTGGTGGAAAAGTAGAACGTGGTGATTTCCTTTATCCCTCTTATTTTGAGCAGGAAGTCAAACCTGGGAACATCACGCCAATTGAGGATGTTTGGAATGCGTTCCCTCATATGGATCAACACCAAGTACGTGCCGCCTTGGCTCGTTGCGGTTTGAAAAATGATCTTATCTCCCGGGATGAGCCAATTAAGCGGTAGTGAGCAAGCGAAGGTTCACCTTTGTAAACTGATGATGACAGAAAGCAACTGAATTTTATTTGACGAACCTACGAATCACCTAGACATTGATGCTAGGGCTGAAATGAAGAGGGCTTTAAAAGCTTATAAAGGAACAGTTGAGCTTGTATGCCATGAACCTGATTTCTACGAATATTGGGTGACCAAGGTATGGAATGTGGAAGAATGGTCACAATTAACGGTATAATATTTCCCCCTGCTTACTAATGAGCGGGGTTTTCTTATTTTCTAACCGTTTTTTTTGCCGCACAGATATTTTTTCGATTCAAACTCTAAATAATGACTTCAAATGCCGCCTTTTTTGTTAAATTGAATTAGCTTGGCCTTTTATCAATATTAGCTGGTTGGGAAGCTTTTCTAACCAATTTCCCCCCATCAAAATGTCTACCATATGTGGTGACGATTTCTGAGGCCTCTTCATAGGTCGGGATGTGTCCATTTGCTTTCCATGTTAAAAAGTAGGATTGTACTTTGCCACTGTAAAATACCCAGCTAAAAAACTTCCTGGCCATATTGTGGGACCCGCTAGTTCGGAATGAATTCATTTCCTTCCCTGTTCTCCACACTGTCATCGTCTGGCCAATGCCGCCCTCCAACTGTCCCTTCAATTCAGCATATAGCAGATTTTCATTTTTGCTCATTGCCTTCATAATCATCTGATTTAAAAAGCCATTGATAACTAGCCGGGGAATGTTAAATTGCTCCCCTCTGGTCACTGAAATCACCGCATCTGGCGGTATTTCAATGTCCTTTTCCCCTAAAATAAATGCGCCGCCATACTTATTGTTTGGATCCAACACTTTCTCCCATTTCTTTTTCATGGCCTCATCCCCTAACTGGTATAAAATTACACTTCAGAGTAATCATACCAAATTTCTTTATCGTTAGGAACATAGGAATCGGACTATTTTCCTAGTCTAATTGATGAGAACAAATGGTGCATAAAATTGGTTGCAAAGGAAGACCTTGCTAGGTCATAATGGTGTATGGGTTTCATTAATACATAAGAGAAGTATCTTTTAATCGACAAGAGGAGTGAACCAATTTTGCAAACAAAAACGGCGTTGCCGATTTTATTTATTGTCATGTTTTTGGTGATGGTTGGCTTCGGCATCATCATTCCGGTGCTGCCATTTTATGCAGAAGAAATGGGGGCAAACTCTACCGAATTAGGACTGTTAATGTCCGTGTATTCGTTGATGCAATTTATTTTTGCCCCGATTTGGGGACAGGTTTCGGACCGGATTGGCCGAAAGCCTGTCATGATGATTGGAATTGCCGGACTTGCCCTTTCCTTCTTTATTCAAGCGATTTCTACGAGTCTTTGGATGTTATTTGTCGCCCGAATCATTGGTGGCATTCTTTCTTCTGCCAATATGCCGACTGCCATGGCTTATGTGGCCGATATCACCACTGAGGAAAACCGTGGCAAAGGCATGGGAATCGTCGGGGCCGCCACTGGTTTAGGTTTCGTGTTCGGTCCGGCCGTTGGCGGGATTTTTTCAAAAATTAGTTTAAGTTTGCCGTTTTATATTGCCAGCGCATCATCCTTAGTTACCGTATTCCTTGTGTTCCTATTATTAAAGGAATCGAAACAAAGGAATGAATCACAGCAAGCAGCTCGGCAATCGATTTGGAAGTCGTTCCACGCCGCTAATTCTGTGTTATTTTTTGTCCAGCTATTAATTTCCTTATCACTAGCAGGTTTGGAAGCTACTTTCGCCTACTTTGCTGATCAAAAAGCTGGCTTGGATTCTAGACAGCTTGGCTATATTTTTATGATAATGGGATTAGGCAGTGCCTTTGTGCAAGGCGGCATGGTGGGGAAATTAACCAAGAAATTTGGCGAAAGTGCCGTCATTTTAGGCGGGATGGTTGTCTCGGCCATTGGCTTTGGGTTGATTTTGCTTGTTGATAACTTTACGACAGCTGCGATCTATTTAACTATTTTTGGACTTGGTAATGGTGTCATTCGTCCAAGCGTCTCATCACTTATTACAAAAATGTCGGGTTCGAATCATGGCAGTTCAACGGGCCTATTATCCTCATTTGATTCACTTGGAAGGATTATCGGACCGACACTGGGCGGCTGGCTGTATTTGCTAGGGACAGGCCTCCCCTACCTATCCGGAATTATTATTACGGCAGCAGCGATTATTTTGTTCCTGGTATTTCGCCCGCAATTAGGCAGAACAAATCTTTCAAATGAATCTTAATGGAATATGTTTGGACAGGGCATGCATAAAATGGGGTAGGAGATTCAATGATCAAAGGAGACAGGATCATGAAAAAACGACCCATGCTTTATGTAGGATTGCTTATTATTACGTTAGGTTTCGCGGCCTACCTTGATTCACCCTTTTCGATTCTAAATATCAATTACTCCTATACCGCAGATCAGCCGGTTATTGCAGAACCAGTAGATGTTAAGCCATCTGCCGATGATCCTGAGGTGGTGGAAAAATTGGAGAAAACAGAAAAGAAGGATGGGTATATTATCGAAACCTACAAAGAGTACGAAATTGTCCGCGATAAGGATGGAAAGATTGTCAGCAACGAGCCAACTGGAAAAGAAGATACGTTAAAATATTATGACTATAGCAAGAATAAAGACCGCTGATGAGAGCGGTCTTATTTTTGCTTCAGGTATTAATTTGTTGAAATGCCTGGACTGGGTCTGTTGTTGGCTGATTGCAAACGAAATTTTCACAAACGTAAATGGTGATCTGGTTGTCAATCGGACGATAATCTTTCGTGAATGGAGCAATTGCTGCAAGTGTTTCTTGATTATCACTGATTAAAAAGGTAATCTCCGGATGAAAATCTTTTTGAAGTGCTCTCACGAACGAATTGGTTTCCGTTTGATTTAACACCACTACCTCCTTCATAGACATTTGAGTAATTAGATAGCATTGTAGAAGAAACGTATGACCGGAAGGATAGCTGGTTAATTCTTCATCACATGCCTGAAAAATCTTTTGTACCTTCTCCTCCAATTCAAAATCCCCCGACAGCCGAGCTATGCGAAGCATCTGCATGGCGGCCACGCTGTTTCCGGATGGAATGGCCCCGTCATAAGTTTCTTTTTGACGGATCAATAACTCCTCATTGTCTTTGCCGGTAAAAAAGAAACCTCCGGCGGTGTCATCCCAGAATAAATCAATCATATCTACGGTTAAGGATTTTGCCTTTTTTAAATAGATCAAATTCAGGGTACTTTCATACAATTCCATGTAAGCCCAGACCAAAAAAGCATAATCATCCATAAAACCCTTATTCTTGATTTCTCCGTCACGGTACCGTACCATAAGGCGTCCATCAACAATCAGGTTTGCTTCCATGAAATGCATGGCTTTTCCCGCAGCCTCTTTATAATCCTCCCGTTCGAAAACACGTCCAGCCTTTGCAAGGGCAGCAATCATCAATCCATTCCACGCGGTTAAAATTTTATCATCCTTATATGGATGAACACGCTTTTCCCGATATTGGAACAGCTTTTTTCTTGCCTCCTCCAATTGATTTACAATGATTTCCGGTGTTTGACCATGTTGAAGGGCAAATTGCTCGAGGTCAATTCCAATTAGATTGGGGATATTTTTATTCTCAAAATTCCCTTGTCTGGTGATATCGTAAACCTGGCAATATAATCCTCCTAATTGTTCACCAAGAACAGTCATGACTTCTTCGGGTGACCAAACGTAGAATTTCCCCTCCACCCCTTCAGAATCGGCATCTTCTGCCGAGTAAAAACCGCCTTCGTGATGCTGCATATCCCGAAGAATATAGGTGATTATTTGTTCTGCCGTCTCTTTGTAACGTTTTTCTTTTGTGATTTGAAAAGCCTCTGTATAGGCAATGGTCATCAGAGCGTTGTCATAAAGCATTTTTTCAAAATGCGGCACGAGATACATCTCGTCCGTGGAATAACGGCAAAACCCAAAGCCAATATGGTCGTAAATTCCTCCTGCAGCAAGCCCGTCCAAAGTTTTCATCACCATGTCAAGGGCATGCTCATCCCCGCTGTATTTAAAATAACGCAGCAAAAACATTAGTGTATGTGGCATCGGGAATTTGGGAGCCTCCCCAAAGCCGCCGTATTTACCGTCAAAGGATTCCACTAATTGGTTATAACATACCTCGATGACCGCTTTGGATAACTGGTATGAAGCCCCTCCCGGTTTCTTTGACTGCAAGGCCTGCAATACACTTTCAGTCACTTCGAGAATATGTTCGGGATCCTGAGCGTATTTCGCGGCCAACCCTACAATGAGTTGCTTAAATCCTGGATGTCCATATCTGGGTTCTTTTGGAAAGTAGGTGCCAGCATAAAAAGGAACTTTGTCAGGGGTCATAAACACGCTCATGGGCCAGCCTCCGTGGCCGGTCATCATCTGACATACTGACATATAGATGGAATCGATGTCCGGACGTTCTTCTCGGTCGACCTTAATGGAAACGAAACGTTCATTCAATAGAGCAGCAACCTCTTCATCTTCAAAGCTTTCACGTTCCATGACATGGCACCAATGGCAAGTGCTATAACCAATACTGACAAACAAAGGTTTATTTTCCGTTTTCGCCTTTTCAAATGCTTCCTTCCCCCATGGAAACCAGTCAACTGGATTATGGGCATGTTGCAATAAGTAGGGGGATTTTTCGCTTATAAGTCTATTGGGATTTTCTTTACCTGGCAATTTGTTGACCTTCTTTCTTCAAATCTAACTTATTCTTCTCTATATTTCCCCAATATTAGCTAAAGGTCTTACCAAAACCGATAAATTAGGAGAAACAAAGACAACCAAATGAGTAGTTAATCGTTACAATCGAAAAATCAAAAAAATCGCTATTTAAATAGAGCTTATAAAATTTCCAACCAAGTTTTGACGGCTGTAGCAAAAATTAATATCCCCATAATGATTTGTAAAACTTTCGTATTTACTTTTTTACCAGCGTTAGCTCCAATCGGTGATGCGATTAAACTAGCTACAACCAAAATAATCGAAGGTAAGATGTCCACATGTCCTGTTGAAATTTTTCCAGTAACCGCTCCAATAGATGAAATAAGTGTAATGGCTAAGGATGAGGCGATGGTCATTCTTGTCGGGATCTTTAACACCGTAAGCATAATCGGCACCAAAAGAAAAGCACCTCCAGCACCAACGATTCCAGCTCCAATCCCAACTATGAAAGCAAATAGTGCAGCAAGCCACTTATTAAATTTAACTTGATCTAAAGGGATATCATCAATTCCTCTTTTCGGTACAAACATCATTATCACAGCCAACAATGCTAAAATTCCATAAACAAGATTAATTCCACCTTCTGGCATATGAGTGGAACCAAATCCCCCAATAAAGCTTCCCATTAAAATACTTATCCCCATGTAGGCTATCAGTGTTTTATTTAAAAACCCACCTTTACGGTAAGCCATTACACCGCCAATTGTCGCAAAGAACACTTGGATAGCCGTAATCCCTGAAACTTCATGTGGCGTAAAATGACCTACGCCCAGTAAAACTGGAATATATAATAACATGGGAAAATTGATGATCGCACCACCAATACCTAACATCCCCGATATAAACGATCCAACAAATCCAATTAGGAAGAGCGTAATGATAAAGCTAATATCCATGGTGTCCTCCTTAAAAAAGGGAACCTGTACTGGTTCCCCATTTTAATCCAAAATTTAACGAACCGCACAACGGTTTGGTCCGATTTCCATTTCCTGTTGTTGTTCAATGTCTGGGTCGATTTTCCCCATATTGGTTTGACGAATTTCTTGATAGGCATTCGGTTGTGGTGGTAAGTTTTCCGTTACCATTTTACTGAATTCATTTTCGTCTTCAATATTTAAACCATGATTCTTCGCAAATAATATTCCTAACTTTTCAGCTACACTGCCATTATCATTTAACTCATCAATCATCATAAAGTGGGCTGGAAGCACAATCAGTTCTTCTGATAATTCTTTATAACGCTTATACAGAGTTTCCCTTAAATCAGCTACCCAGTCTTCTGCCTTACCGGCAAGGTCTGGTCTTCCTATTGAATCTATGAATAAAATATCACCTGAAAGCAAGAACTTTTCATCTACCATAAGGGAAGTAGAGCCGATCGTGTGTCCAGGAGAATATAATGCATGAATGTTAATAGTGGTGTTTCCGATTTTTATGTCATTGCCGTCTTCTAATGGTTGGTAAACAAAGGTTACTTCTGTTGCATCTTTAGGTGGCAGCCATTAAGTGGCACCCGTTTTTTCAGCAATTGTACGTCCACCGGAAATATGATCTGCATGAAGGTGCGTATCAAATACGTTTGTGATTTTTGCGCCAATACTTTCGGCAAAATCAAGATAGATCTCGGTCATACGAGTTGCATCAATCAGTGCTGCTTCACCGTTTGACACCACCATGTAAGATAGGCATCCCTTACCAATACGAACAAATTGATAAACTTCGCCGCCATCCTGCAGGTCGCCCACTTTAACCGGTTCTAAATGTTCACTCCATGCTTTCATACCACCTTTAAGATATGAAACGGTCAAACCTGCTTCGGAAAGCATATCTGCCACCATGACAGATGAACCTTCCTTAGCACAAACCACAAGAACCTCTTTATCGGTAGGGATTTTTCCAATGATTTCTTCTACACCATCAAGCAATTCAAAATAAGGAACATTTAAATACTCAAAGTTTTCTCCTTCGATTTTCCAATCGTTAAAATCACTTTCATTTCGGACATCTAGAACAAATAGCTTTTCTTTATTAAATACTTTTTTCGTAACTTCTTTTGAAGTCATTACGTTAACAGTCATTTCCCCTTTACCCCCTATGGTATTTATAATGATAAAAAAAATAGGCTAATTAAAAAGTTAAGGTAACATCCGCATCTTTGGCGAACTCTAAAAAGGTGACAGCGCCGCCTACTTCAATTCCATCAACAAAGTCTTCTTTTTCTAGTCCCATGACATCCATGGTCATTTGACATCCGATAAATTTAACTCCCATTTCTTGGGCAATTGCAGCTAATTCCGATATGGAAGGTACATTTGCTTTTGCAAAACCATCCGCAAAATGCTCTTTTCCCTCTGGCATGGGAAGCTGTTTGTTGGCTTCTTTATGGATTAAGTTCAATCCTTCAAATGTGAAGAATATATCTACCTCTTGATCAGTTGCCGCTGCAGCTGTTGCGATATTAAATACTTTGTATGCATCAAATAATCCACCATTACTTGCGATAATTGCTACTCTTTTAGTCATTACTTATTCCTCCTTATTTATTGATCCCTGTTGTTTTACCAATCCAACCGCTCATTCCTGGTACAACATTAATAACGTTTGCAAAACCGTGAGCTGCTAATTTCTGTGCAGCTAAATCGCTGCGGTTTCCTGTGCGGCAAACTACAAAAGTTTCAACCTGTTTATTTAGTTCATTTATTCTTTCTTTCAGTTCACCTAATGGAATAGAGAGTGCATTTGGAATATGGTTAAAAGCATATTCCGCAGCTTCTCTAACATCAATAATCACAATGTTCTCATTTGCTTCCATTTTTTTCTCAAGTTCTTCATTATTGATAACATTTGGATGTTTCTTTTCAGAAGCTTCGTCTTTAGAAGATTTGCGAAGATAATGCTTTAATACTTCGCCTTCTTCAATCGTCCCCAAATAGTGATGGCCAGTACTTTCAGCCCATGCTTTCATGTCCGCCTTGGATCCTTTATCTGTGGCTTGAACTTCTAGCACTTGTCCTGCCTCCAGGGAATTCATTGCTTTTTTTGTTTTAACAATAGGCATTGGGCATGCTAATCCTTTTGCATCTAAAATCACGTTTGCTTTCAAGTTTTCCAATTGAACATCCTCCTAATACCTACAAGGGTATTATTTTTCATAAAAAAATTTATTCCACTTTACCTTCCCAAGTAAGCATTCCACCATCCATGTTGATGACATTATATCCGTAACTTTCAAGAAATTGCGCAGCACGACCGCTTCTGCCTCCTGAACGGCATACAATGATATACTCTTTGGATTTATCTAATTCATGCATGCGAAACTCAACTAACCCTAAGGGAATATTAACGGCACCTGGGATTTTTCCAGCAGCAACCTCATCCACTTCACGTACATCGATGATATTTAATTTCTTTCCTTCATTTAATAATGTTTCAACCTCTTTTGCTGTGGTTCTTTTCATTTTTTTGTCCTCCTTCAAATTGTTCAAGACCAAGCATTCATACCGCCCTTTACATTAGTTACATTTGAAAACCCCAATTTTTTAAGAATCTTACTAGCCTGCCCACTTCTCATCCCACTTTGACAAATCACAATTACTTCTTTTTCTTTCGAAAGTTCTTTCTCCGCTTTTTGGGCAAGTTGTTGAAGAGGGATATTTTTAAAACCTCTAATATGGTTTCCTTTAAACTCACCAGGTGTACGGACATCAACATATTGTTTGTTTTTATCATTTAATTCGGCTTTTAATGCTGTTGTCGAGATCTGGTTAACACCTTTTGCTGGTAGGATTCTCTTCAACATAAAAAGTAAAAATAGGGCTAAAACAAGATAATATATATAATCCATTCGATAACCTCCTTTTTATAATGGGAACATCCATTTGTTTTAAATAAACAGATTGACATTACCTTCCTCGGCATCAGCTAAATAAGCAGCTACTCCTGCGTAATCAATGTTTTCTAATAGCTCTTCTTGTTTAAGACCTAACAAGTCCATTGTCATGGTACACGCTACTAGTTTTACTTCTTGTTCTTGAGCCAATTCGATTAATTGCGGAAGTGGCATCGCGTTATGTTTTTTCATAATATCCTTAATCATTTTAGGACCGAAACCGGCAAAGTTCATTTTGGAAAGACCCATTTTATCCGCGCCTCTTGGCATCATTTTTCCAAACATTTTCTCCATAAAGCCCTTTTTCACTGGAACATTTTCCTCTTTACGCAGGGCATTTAATCCCCAAAACGTATGAAAAATGGTTACTTCATGGTCATAAGCTGCTGCACCATTGGCAATGATATAGGCTGCCATTGCTTTATCATAATCTCCACTAAATAAAACGATCGTTGTTTTTTTCTGTTCTGTCATGCGGTAACCTCCTCTGTTTTATACCTATTGGGGTATTATACTTTTTAAAAAAAATTATCCTTTTTGAATCCAAAACTTTAAAATTCCATTTTCTTCTTCAAATTTTAATAATTCATGTCCTCCTGATTTTGCCCAGGCAGTCAGATCATTTTTGGCTCCTTTATCTGTTGTATGAATTTCTAAAACTTCACCAGATACCAATTCATTTATTGCCTTTTTTGTTTTTACAATTGGCATTGGACAGGCTAAACCTTTTGCATCTAATACTTTCACGATATTCATTGTTTGTTCCTCCTCGACATTATTTACCTTTACCCCTATGGGTATAATAATATTGAAAATAAAAGAGGGCGTCAACCCTTTTTTATCGACTCTTTACTAGCAAATTAACAGCTTCTTGTACTAATTCTTCCATGCTTTTATCTCCAGTATCGTTTGCTTTTTGAACGCACTCCACTAAGTTAGAACTTACTACCACACCAATTGTCCGATCAATAGCAGTTCTTGCAGCGGATAATTGGGTGATGACTTCTTTGCAATCCTTGTCTTCTTCCATCATCCTAAGAATTCCTCTTAACTGACCTTCAATACGTTTGACTCTATTTTTCACTTGTTCATTATAATCCATATTTTCTTGCCTCCTTTAACTATTCATTTCTATTTTAAATTTATTTTCCTTATGCATTAACTTGTTTGGCTTCATAATCGTATATCCGAGCACCTTATATCCCTTTTTCCTAAAAAAACGGATGGCAATATTTTTTTCTAGTAAACTGGATACAACTAAATGTAAATCACGATCTGGTATTTCATTATGATTTCTTTTCAGGTAAGCAATCGGTAAATTTATTGCACCTTCGATTGGGTCTTTGAAAGATTCATTATAATCTCTTACATCGATAATCTTTATTTTATCAAGATCAAGTTCATTAAATTGAATATATTGGACACCAAACACCGGAAAATATCTTTTATACGATAAATATAGTATAACTACTGTACATCCAATTAGAAATGTCATCTAAAACCTCCTTCAACTGCGAAGGGAACAGTATTGACTAGATATATAGTATACCCATTAGGGTATGAAGTCAACTGTATTCTTTTTGAATAGACAAAATGTCTGAACTGTATGGGTTTCCCCATTGGTAGAACCAATGATTGAATATTCACCAATACTTTTTAACCTCCATACAATAAATATAATCATAACTATGGAAAAGTTACGAAAAAGATTTATAATTCTTAGTATATCCATAAGAAATAACGGAATAGGAGGCTGGATATGCATTTTTTAAAAAAACTTTTAATTGAACATTGTCCTATATGCAATACAATATTAGAGACCAAAAACTCCAATGTATTAAGTTCAGTTGTCATAAAAACATGTCCAGAAAATCATTATCAAAAAGAATTTCATCCAGCTTTTGAAACATATATTGAAAGTTATGCAGTATCTAAAATAGAAGGTAGCCGATGATTGCTACCTTTGTTTTTAACCTTATTTTTTTGCAATCCAAAATTTAATAATTTTTTCATCTTGTTCTGTTTTTAAAAGGGTGTGGCCTGCAGTTTTTGACCATGCTGGAAGATCATTTAAGGCTCCCCGGTCCGTTACATGGAGCTCAATTACTTGTCCACTTTCTAAGGAATCAATCCCTTTTTTAAGCTTTATAATTGGCATAGGACAGGGTAATCCCGTTACATCCACCACTGTATCCACTTTTATTTCATTGATACTTTGTAGAACTGCTTCGCCATGATCATTTGTTTTCGTTTCAACGTTATTATTTATATTGCTTCCGTATACCGACGAATAGGTTTTCCAGCCTCCATCAACATTTTTTACAGTATATCCATTGTTTTTTAGAATCCGGCTTGCTAAATATCCTCTCAATCCGACTTGGCAGCTGACATAAATGGTTTTATCTTTTGGAAGTTCTTCTAATCTGGTTCTTAAATCATTTAACGGTATGTTAATAGATCCTTTAATAAATCCAAATTCACGCTCCATAGGTTCACGAACGTCCAGTAATAGTGCTCCATCTGCAACGATATCGTCAACTTCATGCCACTGAATCATTTCCAATTCGCCATCCATGAGATTAGAAGCCACATATCCAGCCATATTAACCGGATCTTTTGCTGAAGAATAGGGTGGTGCGTATGACAATTCAAGATTTGTTAAATCTTCAACCGTTAATTCACCTTTAATGGCAGTAGCAATCACATCAATGCGCTTATCAACCCCATCTGCTCCAACCGCTTGTGCGCCATAAATCTTTCCTGTTTCTTTATCAAAAATTAATTTTAATGCAATCGGTGCTGCGCCAGGATAATACCCTGCATGAGAGCTTGGATGAATATGAACGACTTCATAGGAGATGCCTAAACGTTTCAATATTTTCTCATTGTTGCCGGTTGCCGCAACCGTTAAATCAAAAACCTTCGCAATAGAAGTACCTAAAGTTCCTTGATATCTCTCTTTTTTGCCCATCATATTATTAGCCGCAATGCGTCCTTGGCGGTTAGCTGGTCCTGCAAGAGGAATCATGGCCTTGGTACCACTAATATAATCAACAACCTCTACCGCGTCCCCAACAGCATAAATATCTTCATTAGATGTTTGAAGATATTCATTAACAACAATTCCTCCACGCTCACCTAACTTTAAACCAGCTGTCTTGGCTAACTCATTTTCGGGTTTGACTCCGATTGCAAGAATGGTCATATCGGTTTCGATTTCTGTTCCATCAGAAAGGATAACCTTCTTACCTTGGTCAGCGAAGGACTGAACCCCATTTTCTAAGATTAGCTTCACGCCTTTCTCTTTTAGATGAGTGTGTAATATACTGGCCATTTCAACATCAATGGAAGCCATAATTTGATTAGCCATTTCAATAATGGTAACGTCGATCCCTCTATCTACTAAGTTTTCAGCCATTTCGATGCCAATAAACCCGCCGCCAATAACAACTGCCTTTTGAGGATTCTTAACATCAACATGATTCTTGATTTTGTCGGTATCGGGAATATTCCTTAAAGTAAATAGGGTCTTGTTTTCATTTAAGCCTGGGATTGGTGGTACAATTGGTCTTGCACCTGGTGATAGTAATAACTTATCATAGGATTCTTCGTAAACTTCACTATTTTGTAAATTCTTGATGATGACTTTTTTGTTCTCAGGATTAATGCTCAATACTTCACTTAAATTGCGAATATCAAGATGAAAACGTTCTGACATTCCTTTTACAGTTTGTACTAATAGCTTACTTCTGTCCTTAATGGTTTCACCAATGTAATAGGGTAATCCGCAATTTGCAAACGAAATATGTTCTCCTCGTTCAACGAGAACGATTTCTACTTCCTCACTAATTCTTCTTAATCTAGCCGCAGCAGTGGCTCCTCCTGCAACTCCACCAACGATTACCACCTTATGTGTCATATATATTCCCTCCATATTTGTTGACTAAGTTTAGAGTCCAATTAGATATACCCCAATAGGTTTATACCTATACGGGTATTGTATAAGATGAGAAAGAAATGTAAAGTCCTTGGTAAGGACTGTCACATTATCTTCACAATGATGGTAGAACCCCAGAACTTTGAGCAGGAGAATCTCTCAAAATTGAAAGTTAAGAACTGCCATAAACTATAAGTTATAATTACATTTGATTGTAAGCTTTATATCGGTAAGAACCGATATATGATTGCAGATGGATTGGAGTTGTCAAAATGAAAGAATTGCATTCACTAGAAGAAGTTAACCAGTTTATTAACCAAAACCAGTTAAGTTTTATTTATGTATTAAATCAGACGTGAAGTGTCTGCCACGCATTACTTCCTCAGGTTGAGGGAATTTTGAGCCAGTTCAGACAAATTAAAATGGGTTTGATTGATGCTGAAGAGATTCCAGAGATAGCTGGGCATTTTCAAATCTTTACTGTTCCAGTCCTTCTACTGTTTGTGGAAGGTAAAGAAGTATTGAGAGAAGCTCGGATCGTCCACACTGATGTCTTAGAGAAGAATATAAAAAGAATCTATGAAGCGGTGGTAGAATAAAAAAGGGCCTTTTATTGGTACCGTGGCACGATTAAGGTGTACCTTGCGGAGTCTTTAAACGTAAAAAAGGAGACACAAATCCTTTAGATTCAAGTGTCTCCTTTAAGCTAAAATCCTTCAACAGAAAAGCTGTTATACTATATCTTTGTAAATAATATCCCTAGTAAAGCCGATAATACGCCTATCATTTGATAAGTTTTTAACTTTTCCTTAAATAGCCAGCAACCGCCTAACACGACGACTAAACAATTTAAGCTTACAATTGGAAAAACAATACTGGCCGTACCCGTATTTAAAGCAAAAAAGTAGCTAGCGTAGCCGATCACGCTAATTAAGCCAACCATCACCCCGGTTTTAGCTTCGTAACCGAGCCATTTTTCTCTCTTTACGAAACTATTGATTGCGAGGTACACTGTGCCGCCGCCATACATGGAAATTAAGGTGTTTAACGAATTGATATTTAAATAAGAAGATGTTTTCATAAGAATTCCAAGGATACCAAACGAAAAGATCGCCAATAGAATTCTCGTTAGCCAGGGCAAGTAATGAGTATTCGCCGCAACGGAAGGCGAATATTGAATCATCACCGCCGAGCCAAGCATTAACATGATGCCCACCCACTGGATTAACGAAATATGTTCGTGAAATATCAACGCCGCACTTAAAATCGGAATAATAGTGTTCATGCCAATCAGCGGCGAGGTAAGACTGGCCGGACCATTTTCAAACGCTTTGGACATCTGGATATTTCCGTTCGCATTAAGAATTCCAATCATCGCCCCAAGTAAAACAGACACCATGCTAAATCGCGCAATTCCAACCATCATGCCATAACTGATTGAAAGCAGAAAAGCGGCAAGATAAAAGAAAAACTGAATATGTACTTTAGAAAAACCTTTCCCTGTACTCCATTTAAAAACAATATTATTTACACCAAAACAAAGCATCGTTACAAAAGCAGCTGCGACCCACATGTTGCTCCTTCTTTCTTTCCATTTATCATCCTCCTATATTCTAATACAACTCAATTATTTCACAATATTTTTTTCGAAAAAAATGGAATATGATCCTCAACTGAAATTGGTTTACTAATATAATAGCCCTGTATTTCATCCGTTTGCAGGGTCTTTATCGTTTGAAATTCACTATTGGTTTCTACGCCTTCACAAACAGTCTTCATGTTTAAACTATGTGCTAGCTGAATGATGGCTTCTGTAATTTTTTGATTATCCTGATTTTTGTCAATGTCTTTAATAAAAGATCGGTCAATTTTCAAAGAATGGATGGGAAGCCGTTTAAGATAACTAAGAGAACTGTATCCTGTACCAAAATCATCAATACTGATTTGAACTCCCAAATCCTTGATCGCTTTTAGAGTCTCGATGACACTTTGCCCATCTTTTATAAGGGTCCCTTCTGTTATTTCAATCTCCAGCCATTTTGCTTCTAATCCGGTTTGTTTTAGAACCCGCTGGATGGTTTCTACGAGATTGCTTCGATAAATTTGATGAGCAGATACGTTAACTGCTACACAAATGGGGCGCAACCCCTGCCTCTGCCATTGCTTATTTTGCCTGCAGGCCTCTTTTAGTACCCATTCCCCAATGGGAACAATCAATCCAAGGTCCTCGGCACAGGAGATAAAATCACCAGGGGATACCAAGCCCAAAGATGGGCTTCTCCACCGCAGCAATGCCTCTGTTCCCACCATCACCCCCGAATGTCCGTCGATTTTCGGCTGAAAATGCAGAAAAAATTCTTGTCGTTCCAATGCTTTTAATAATTCGGTCTCCATATTCCGTTCTACCTTTTGACAATAAAGGTTATTCTGTTTGGTCATATCAATCACAATGCCAACAATGGCGGGGCTGTTTTGAAAAGTTGTCCCTTTGGAATAAATATCAAGCACAAGTTTATAACCTTGTTTGTTGTTAATTTGTACTTGGAAAGTATCTTCCCCTTGTTCATCAGTCAAAGTCCTTGCCGCTTTTTTGCGTATTTTTTCTAGTTCATCAGGGGCGATTATCCGGTTCAAAATATTCTCCTGCCCACAAATTTCCTTTGGCTCATAGCCCAGCATTTCAGCCAGTCTTGGATTAACGTAAACAAACTTGTTATCCTGCCAGATATAGGAACCGGCCATTGAATCCTCTAACATGGTACGAAAAACACGGTCAATCGGAGTACTCATAACGATCCTCTTTTCAAAAAGATTCATTCGCTTATGAAAAAAAGAAGCTCCCCCATAATGTCAGGGTCACGGAAAGTAAACTTTTATGATAGTATGCGTTAAGTAGACAGAAATTAGCCGTTAAGATATAAAGAAAACTCGCCAGTTGGCGAGCCCAGAATTGAGACAGAAGGATAGTTTCTCTTTTAAAAACAAAGCTATGTTAAATAATATTGTTGATAAATGATTATAAAAACAAGGACCCGCTTTGGGGTCCTTGTTTTAAAGCCTTATTGAAGATTAGCACCCCGTTACTTTAAGTACATTTATTCACAAAGTAATCTTTTTTACAGGTCATTTAGTGGTAGCCCCAGGAAAATGCGAATTTACAACGTTAATCAAATTCAAACATAAAAAAGTCGAATTCCCTGTCCTTTAAGGAAAACGACTTTTTTATACGACTTCTTCAAGCAAATCCCCATTAACCTTTTTTCGGGACTATTTGTAATCTCTGCGCAGTGAAATTAAACCTGTGCTAGCCCGCCATCTACGAATAATTCAGCACCCGTCAAGTAACTGCTTTCGTCTGAAGCAAGGAAAGATACAACGTTTGCTACTTCTTCAGGTGTCCCAACTTTTCCAGCTGGAAGAGTGTTTCTGCTATTTTCCAATACTTCTTCAAGGGCATCACCAAAAAGCTCATCGTAGGCAGGTGTAAGAATAGCTCCTGGACTAACCACATTTACACGGATTTCAGTTCCTTTAAGGTCAAGAATCCAGTTGCGAACTAGTGCTCTTAATGCTGCTTTAGATGCTCCATATACACTAAACGCTGGGTTGCCAATTGATCCAGCAGTAGAGCCTGTTACAATAATAGAACCTACTTTGTTCGGGAATAGTGATAACGCTTTTTGAACAGTAAAGATGGTTCCTTTAACGTTAATGTCGAACGTTCTATCAACCTGCTCTTCAGTAATTTCACCTAATGGAAGGAAGTTGCCGGTGCCTGCATTAGCAAAAAGAATGTCCAACTTACCTTTTTCCTGCTTTATAATGTCATATAGTTTGTCTAAGTCTTCAAGCTTAGAAATATCACCTTGAACACCGGTTACGTTCTTGCCAATTTGGTTAACAGCTTTATCAAGTTCGTTTTGTCTGCGTCCCGTGATATAAACATATGCACCTTCGTTTACAAATTTTTGTGCTGTAGCAAGACCAATCCCACTTGTTCCACCCGTTACAAGCGCTATTTTACCTTCAAATTTACCCATACTTAACACTCCTTTAGAATCAATTTTATTTTATGTCTAGTACCTTTAAGTACTTGAAGAACAACTTACAAGATATAGTATCCTTCAGTAAGCACATTATCGGAAGTACCCACTTTTTTGTGATATAGTAACTAAAAAGTAATAAATGTGGAATGGAGAGCTTTAGACATGAAAAAATTTAGCTGTGGGTTTGAAGTGACAAAGGAAGTTATTGGCGGAAAATGGAAAGGCCTTGTATTATACTTTTTAATGAATGGACCAAAGAGAACGAGTGAATTAAAGCGCATTATCCCAAATATAACTCAGAAAATGCTGATTCAAACACTTAGAGAGCTTGAAGCCAGTGGACTTGTGAGCAGAAAGATGTATAATCAAGTACCGCCGAAGGTTGAATATTCATCCACTGAACTTGGAGAATCTCTTAAACCTATCTTGCAGGAGCTCTGTCAATGGGGAGGCCATTATGCGGAGCAAGAGTATGCAGAAGGTGAATATGAAATTGTACAACCAGAAGAGGCTTCTTAATGAGGAAACCAACTTATAACACCTTATATGTAAGGTATTTTATTGTTGTACTAAGATTTGGCCATTTTAAATCGAAGTAGATGGCCTCGACTGATTCTTTAAGACCATTAAAGCTTCCTTAATGTAGTTAAAAACGTGTTGATTTGAAAGAAAGTTTGATCAAAAATACCTCACAAACCCGTATTTTATGATAAATAAGAAGAACCTATTTTGAAAAAAAAATTGATCAAAATGGGCTCTTTCTTTGTGAAGTATTGTTCAATTTTTATAAAAAAGTTTGATCATTTCCTATCTAAGTTGTTCAACAATCGCGCCCTTTAACGGCACAACGTTTTTTTGAAGTTCGATCAAACTTTATTCCATATCAGTTCTTAACAGATCATGTAAAAGACTTGAGATCGGTGTAGGTGACTCCACCTGTTGTGCTGTCTTTTTCAAAAGACCAACATCCTTCAGTGGTATCTCACTCTGATTTGCCTCTTTTTTCTCGGCAATCCTATTTCCAATGCTTTGATAAATCGGAGCTGGAAACAACGTTTGTGTCAGCATGTCGACGACGGCTTTTGGATCGACACCGTTTTTCTCAGCTATCGTAAGTGCTTCCCTCAGAGAATATGAAGCAGAAGTAAGCAGGAAGTTTCCCAAGAGCTTGACAAGCGTTGCCGATCCGACCTCCTCCCCAAAATCGAAGATACCCTGACCTCCCATCGCTTTTAGAAGGGGTTGGACTCGTTTCTTAGCTTGCTGCGACCCTGCAAAAGGAATCCAAAGCTTTTTGGCAGCCGCTGCTTCAGGTCTCCCAAAAATGGGAGCCTCAACGTAGGCACTGCCATGTTGTGCGTGCATAGCTGCAAGTTTCTTTGCTGTTTCTGGCATCACTGTACTCATAGAAATATGGATCCCATCTGGTCCCAGTTGTCCTAAAAATCCCGGACTTGTCACAATGCTTTCCAGAGCCCCATCATCCCACAAAAGAGTCACAACAATTCCACCGGTTGTCACGGTGTCAGTCGGTCGGTTCACCTGTTGCGCCCCCTCAGCAACCAGTGGTTCCGCTTTGCTTGCAGTCCGGTTATACACCCGGAGAGCATACCCAGCGTTTAAAAGATTGGACGCCACAGGGAGACCCAAATTACCAAGTCCAATAAATCCGATCATTTCACTCATTTGCATCAATCCTCCTGAATCAGTTGGTTTAAAAACATTACGTTAACGTTATGTTTTGGGTAAAAAAAAACCTATCGAGGTTTTTTTTCTTCTAACCAGCGCTCAAAACGTTCAATATGATCCTCTAACTCAGCACGAAATTGCTGGTATCCTCTGATCTTCTGATCTACTTCAGCGAGATGTTGGCGCAGAACAACGAGCACTTTCTGTTTAGCCTGTACGCCACTAGGATCAATGAAATAGAGATCGATAACGTCCCGAATTTCATCAAGTCCAAGTCTAAGCTTCTTTAACTGGTCAATTTTCCTTAGGCGTGCGAGCGTCTCCTCTGTGTAATAGTGCTGCCCTTGACCTTCACGCTCTCCTGGAGGGATCAATCCAATGCTTTCATAATATCGAACGGTGCGCGGAGTAACTCCGGCTCGTTCCGTCAATTCACCTATCCGCATGCGTCCATTCATCGCTCATCCCCCAAACGTTACGTTAACGTTATGTTTATAGTATCATTTCAGCAAGCCATTGTCAAAACCATGCGCTTGTTGCATCCTTCAAGATCTCTAATAACTTTAACATAAATATCCAATTTGACTACCAAGTGTTGTTCAATTATATGGACCGATTGCTGAACAACTCTATTGTTACTCAACAATTCTCTAATACACCTTTTGGTTCAGAAACACTTTTCCTCTCACTATAAGAATACCCCTTCAGATAATCCATATCTAAAGGGAAAATGCTTCACAACTTTCTTTAAAACATCGTGACTTTCTTCAAAATATCGCAACTTTATTTCAAAAAAACACATAGATTTCCTCCAATCAATTTGTTATTAGTTATATTCTTGTTTATTATAAATCTTCCTTCTTACACTAACCTGCTTCGTTAGTGAAAAAGCGTTCCTGCTTATTACAGAAACGCTGGTTTAACAACTTCCAATGTTATTTTGATGTAAGGGATAATGACTCAATAAACGTCTTAACTTCATTTGGCGTGTAATTCTGGCTAGATACTTCAAAAATGATAGAAATCCCCTCGTTCGTAGGTGCTTGTAAAACCTTTTTCATACTGATGGAAGAAAATAACCTTTGAATTCTCAACAGTATCGTCAAGAAGTGCGTAGTGAATTAACACTGAGTAATGTTGACCATCGTTATCCAGCTGAACAAAAGACGGCTTTAATTCTTTCGAAGTGATTTCATGTAAAAATGGTACATTTGCACGAATATTGGTTAATGCCATATTTACCTCTTTTTCATCACCTTTTCCACCTAATACTTTACTATTATCAATTTCTTCTAATGCTTCCTTACGCTCCAGCACTTCATACCCAACAATTTTAGGCTCCTGTTTTGTGCCTCCCCAAAGCTCTACTGCAATTTTCTCGGTCTCAGGAATAAACTGCGGAAGCAGTAACTGTTCATAAACTCTTACAATCCCTTAGTTAAACAGGATTTTACCAATCCGTAAATCTTATCTTTTAGGTTCTCTTTTAAAACAAAGAAAATCAGTGAATAACTGACCAAATATATAAATGCTTGACCAGTTGTATTCTCGCTAAGAAGATTGTGAATGCCATTGGCACGAAGTATGGTACGAATAACAACGGAAAGAATTGCAGCAATAATTGCACAAATCAAGACTTTTTGCCCATAAAACTTTACTCCATTTTTTATTTTGTGTTAAATATTTTAATACATAAGTCGTTAAAGGGATTCAAATACCTCCACCAAGATGACCAATAAACAATCCAACTTAATAATACCATTCCTTCTTATATAAACTGCCCCTTTAGTCAATAACAAAAAAATGACCGCCGCAACGATCATTATCTTAGGCAAAAGCACCCGTTAGCATAAGTACACTCCTTCACAATCTTCTATTCAACAAGGATTTAATTAAATGCACGATGTAATCAGGTTGAAGAATTTATTAATTTATATAAGATTGTAGGCCACCAGTCCATAACTCCCCACTTTCTTCCAAGACGAATAGCAATTGTATTGTTTTCTGGGCTAACGTATAGAACTTGACCTAATGCCCCTAACGCAAAATAGTCATTATTCGTGTTGTTATTTAGATGTCCCCACCATAAATATTTATAATATGCTTTATTTTGATTAAACCACATCTTTCCCCAAGGTTGGTTTTGATAATAGCGGAAATGCTGAACATTAGTGGGCACATTATTTGGACTAACTGATTCCTCAATCCATTCATTACTAATAATCTGTTTGCCCTTCCATTCCCCATTATTCAAATATAAACTACCGAACTTAGCTAGATCTATTGCAGTCATTACTAGCCCACTCTCAATCTTTTCAAATGAATGCTTTTCACTGTCTAATATCATAAAGCCTGGAAATTCCATTCCTAACTGACTCCATATCTTCTCATAAAAAAAGTCTGTTACACTTTTATCTGTTGTCCTTTCAAGAATAAGCCCTAGTATTAACAAATGATAATCATTATAATGAAAAAATGTATCATTCGTATCTTCTACAACGGTCAGTGCCAATTCCCTTGCATTCGGATACAAGTAAACTTTTGCTTCATCTCTCCACGGAAAATGACCTTCCTTGAACTTTATCCCTGCATCCATCTGAAGGAGATGTTTGATTCTAATATTTCTTAGTTTTATTTCGGGTATATACGAAGAAACGAAATCATCTACACTTTTTATATAACCACTATCAATAGCTATTCCAACAAGAGTAGAAATAAATGATTTTGTAATGGAGAACAGCTTTTGAGGAGTATTTCTTTTATGTCCATTAAAATAACCTTCATAAAAAATAGTATCATTTTTAATAATAAGTAATGCAGTAGTTCCTGTATTCTCCATAAACTGTTTAAAGTCAGCAATTCTTTTTTTTCCTTTATGTAAGTATTCAAGGGTTGAAAATTCCAGTTTATTTGGCGATTCTTTAAAAGAATATGGATTATTATCTAATGGGAGTTTCTTTGTTGAAAAGAAATGATAGTCATTGTATGCTACTGTAAACTTATTTCTTACCATATATGAAAAATATGTAGGAATGTAATTTTTTTCATTCAATAGATATTTATTATTTTCCATCAATTTCCCCCCAAAAACAAATATGAAGAATCGTGTTTCCTTTATAAATTCTCTATCGTTTTCTATTTATCCTTCTTCAACAAACCTGTCCCGATAGTTGAACAAGGCTTATGAAACTTTGAACGTAGATAACCTCAATTTACCATAAGTCGCCACAGTCGGATATAAGCAGCTTTCGACAATCATCTTACTAACAGTTGTAGAATCGTTTCGGAAGCGGATCGTATCCAGAAACAGAAACCAGCTCAAATAATGGTCGAGGTACTTGGTCGCCACACCATTGAATCGATTCATCCAGCCCTATAAACAGCTGTGATAGTTATTGACATTTTGGATATGATAAAGCCCTTTAACCCGTTCCTTACCATCGGATTTAAACGGGTAATGTTCAATCCCTTTTTCTTTCGCATAGGCTTTGAAAGCTCTCCAGGCATCTGTAACAGATACCTTGGAACCAATTGCTTGGTCAAGTTTCGATTTAACAATGCGGCCCTGTCCCAATACTTTTGAGTAGGTTTGTTTTTGGCGGTCCCTCGCAACCAATACACAGACCTGTTCCTTACTGATGCCACGGAATCTGGATGCACCGCCACGTTTGCGGGCTTTGCGGCCAGTTATCTTCCGTTTCCCTTTTTCTGAGTACAGGAAATAGGTCTCGTCCATTTCGACGATACCTGAAAAATGGTCAATCTCCATCTGCTTCAAGGCGGATAAAACTTTGTGCCTCCAGTAGAACAGGGTGACGTTATGAACGCCGATTAGCTCTGATGCCTTTCGTAAAGAATACCCTTCAATCATACAATGGATAAAATCCAACCATTTATGGGGAAGGTGAGATCCTTTTAACGGGGTATTGGTTACATCCGTAAATGTCTTCCCGCAGTCCTTACAACGGTACCGCTGGCGTTCAATCACTTTCGCTCCCGCTTTGATTCGATATTTTCCGAAGCGGACAGCAGTTGTGGAATGGCAATGGGTGCAGGTGTAGCCATCTTTATGTTTCTGTTCGGATATTTCTTTAAAGATGGGACCGCTTGTGGAAAAAGAGACGATTGATTTTATGAAAAAGTCTTTTAACCGCAATTGATCTGCATCGTTAAGTTGTTGGATCTCTTAAATAATGTCCTTAAGTGCCATTCCGAACCCCGCCCCATATATGTTCTCATAAGCTTATTATAGAACAAATGTTCTTTTTACCGAATATCAACATAAACGATTAACAGAGCTAAAAACAAAAAAGTCTCCAACATAAATTAGAGACTCTCTTGCGTCCGGTATTAAACCATTCTAACTTTCCTTGTAACGCTGCCATTGTTTTTGTGAAAGTTCTTCTAACACTTGACTGATTAATTGCAGAACATCTTCAGGAATATCCTGTCCATCCCAATGAAAACCTTTTTTGTATGCATCCATCAATTTATACTGTAAGGTTTCCTGGATATTCCGTTCATCTGTAAGTCCCAAAATATAATCAACGGAAACGCCAAATAATTTTGAGATTCCTTTCAATTTCTCTAAGGGAGGCTGCCTGTATTCCGATTCATAAGACGCATAAGTGGACTTTTTAATCCCTAGTCTCCTTCCAGCCTCCTCCATCGTTAGCCCATGTTCTAGTCTCAATTTTTTTAGTCGTTCACCAAACATTCTCATGCCCATCCTTTACGATCATTACGCCTCTTTTGCCAGAAACCGTTCAGACATATAATAAATAGCATCTTGATATTCAGAAACCTTTTGTTGAACCAGCTGAATCTCCTCTTTACTAACCGTCTTTTGAAATTGATGATAAATCGCAAAGGTTCCAATGACTTCTTGATCTCGGTAAAAAGGGATAGACCAGCCAGTTTGAAAACCATGATGAATAAAATGCTCACGAAATGGTCCCCATAGCGGATCGGTTAAAATATCGGTAATTACGACTTTGCGTTGATGGACTGCTGAACCACAAGAACCGCATTGGCTGTTAAAAGCATTCAATTTATTAATTTCATTAAAAAAGTCAAAAAATTCTACAGGAAATTGTGGTCCGGCACCATGATAAATTTTGTTTTCCTCCGGACAATAAAATAGTATTGTCACAAAGCTATCAGGTATATGGTTTTCCAAATCCAAACATAATTCACCCAGTTTCATCTTCGTTTCAATTACTTTAAACTCTTCTTGAGTAATATAACGATTGATAAGCGCCTCCAGGTGAACCCGGATATTGGTTTCTTTTTTTACCAATAAAGGATTAATGGAAGAAAGCATCTCCCTGATTTTCTTATTTGCATTATATTTTTTTAAAGAATAAACCAGTCTAGAGTCTAAATCCATTGGCTCCTCCTTGTTTGTTAAATACTGCCTTTAATAGTTTACCGAAAGCCTCCCTATCTATACATGCATGTAAGAGACACGTAGAACAGTATTTAACGAAAGATATCTCTTTTAACAAAAAGGGATTTAGTAAAACGCCACATGACTTTGGGATTGGTCAACCATTGGATTCTGGCACCGTTCTTCCGATTGTTAAGAATTTGGGCCACAAGGAATCGCGTTACCGGCTCGACCTTGTCACCTAAAATGTTGTAGATTTTTTGGTTGTGTTCGTCCAGTGACTTCTTTAAAAAATCGGTTGCTACCATACCGGGGCTTAGAGTTCCCATTTTTATATTTGTATCCTTTGCTTCTATCGCCAATGAACGGGTAAAATAGGTAATCGCACTTTTGGAGGTTCCATAGATGGTCATCTTTTCCCGCATCATGCCATTGCTGCCGAATCCCTCCATATTATAAATTTGGCCCTCTCCTTGTTTTAACATGTGTTGAAACGCTACATGGCTTCCATTCATGACTCCTAATAGATTCGTTCGCAGGACCTGTTCATAATCTGATGCATCCATTTCCCAAAAGTACTTTTTCACTTGGTCAATACCAGCATTGTTAATCCAAATATCAATTTTCCCGAAATGATTTTCCGCCAGATTCCAAAGCCTTTCCATTGAATTTCGATCTTCTGCAGTACCTGCAAATCCACAAACTGAATCTTTATATGATTCTTCAAGTGTATGTATGGCATGCTCGACACTTGCATCATTTCTCCCATTGATCGTTACCTTACATCCTGCTTTTAAAAATTCTTGCGCCAGTCCGTAACCAATTCCTCTGGTACTCCCTGTAATGACGACGTGTTTCATCGCTGGCTCCCTCGCTTTTTCAACAAAATGATAGTATTTACCTTATTATAAGTTATTTTTTGCTTGGCGTTTTCACTTGATTTGATTATTTTTCATAGATTTGATGAACGTTTGGTGAAAATGTTTTTTAGAATAACATGACTAGTCAATGTGAAAACTATCGGCAGATTTGAATCATTTGCAGTATGGGGTGTCTGATGAATAAGGAAGAGAAAATCGACCAGGTTGGAGCACTATTTGACAGGTTTCATGAACTTCACCAAGATTTTGGACGGTTATGGCTGGAGGAGACCGTTTTTCATTGGGATTGGTGGATTGCCTTCGTGTTATCCATTGGATCATGGATATTTTGGATCTTTTATCGCAAAAAGGACAGTACCCAACGTCTATTGTATGCTGGTATATTTGCCATCTTAATTTCAGTATGTTTGGATTATACGGGTACCGCACTCGGATTATGGTACTATACAGGAAAATTGACACCGTCTTTCCCTGCCTGGCTGCCGTTTAATTTTTGTATGCTGCCTGTTTCTATTATGTTTCTCATTCAAACAAAACCTCGTATTGCACCATGGAAAAAAGCCGTGTTTCACGGCTTGTTAACCAGTTTCGTTGGTGAACCGATCTTCTCATTGTCCGGTTTCTACGTGTTGACCGGCTGGGAATACTACTATTCTGTTCCTATTTATGCGCTCATCTATATGTTTTGTCATTGGTTAACAAACCGAGATACATACGCAAAAACATACCAGCCCGGATGAGCAATAAAAAATTTATTTAGGACACCTAGAATAAATCGTCCATTTTTTTCTATACTAATAACAGGACTTGTAGCTCAATGTGCAGAGCAGCCATATCGTACTCTCCTGTACGACATGAGCATCTTATGGGTTAAAATCCCATCAAGTCCTATCAAATGAAACAGGGGGACGGAATCCATGTGCTTCATTTTTTGAAGCACAAGGGCCGTCCCCCATGTTTTTTAGTTTAACTCCCTAACTTGAAACGGAAGCAATATGCGTTCAATTTGGTCACGATGCGGCTCAAATTGCTCAGGGAGCATTAATTTTTCACCTAGATGTTCTTTCGTTTCATCAATCGCGAAACCTGGAGGGTCGGTGGCAATTTCAAATAAAATTTCCCCGTGCTCTCTAAAGTAAACCGAATTAAAATAATTTCTGTCACGTACTGGTGTAACACCATAACCATTTGCTTCCAAATACCGTTTCCATTCTAACTGATCTTCATCATGATCAGCACGCATGGCAATATGGTGAACGGTGCCGACACCCATCTTTCCCCGGCCAATAGGTGTTAATTTTACATCTATGGTATTGCCAATATCTCCGGCAGACCTGTAGCGAGCAAAGTCCCCTTCTTTTCCAACAAACTCCCAACCCATTAATTTTTCCAACAGATTCCTTGTTTTCTCCGGATGACTCGATAACAGTACAGCTCCACCAAAACCTTTAATGGCAACTTCAGGAGTCACTCCGCTAAAAGCCCAGGTATTTTCCTCTCCTTCCTCGCGTTCAACCAATTCCAAATGTAAGCCGTGAGGATCATCAAATTTGATATACTGTTCACCAAAACGCTCTGCTTTCGTGAAAGGGATTTGGAACTTTTCCATCCGCTTTTCCCAAAAATCTAGTGAGCCTTTAGGAATAACATAGGTGGTCACACCGACCTGACCATCTCCCAAAACACCTCTATAGGCATCAGGCCATGGAAAAAAGGTGATAATCGTCCCTGGTTTGCCTTCTTCGTTGCCGAAATAAAAGTGATAGGTTGCTGGATCGTCAAAATTGACAGTTGTTTTGACCAATCTCAACCCTAATACGCCAGCGTAAAAGTCCACATTTTCTTGTGGATGTCCAACAATGGCTGTGATATGGTGAATGCCCAGTGTTTTCTTACTCATGGTATCCCCTCCTACTTTGTTAAACCTATTTTGTCCTATTTTCATGGATATTTATTTCGAAATGATAATTCTCTAATTCAAGATAATTTTATCTCTATTTTTATTTATAGTCAACCTGAACATATTTAATGGTAAAATATAGCTATCTTTAAAGTGAAATAAATAGTGGTTCGTTTCGTCTATTGAGTAAAGGGGTGTTTAGATTGAAGAGACTGGTGCTATTTGTGATTGGGGTATTTTTCCTAACAGCCTGCCGTTCCACACCTTTTGGCAGTCATACAATTATTGATTGGGTTGACTTTTTAAAATGGGATGGGAAAGAATATCTAGGAATTTATGACGGTGTGTTATCCGATGAAAAATATATCGGGGAAAAAGTAGGGACTGTTAAATTCAAAGTTGCAGACAATGTAAACAATCCCAGCTATAAAACGAAAGACGGAGACGCGGCCTTTCACCCCAAGGGGACAGAGATTTACTCCATTAATGGCTATCCAAATTTACTCGCAGTAAAATCTTCTTCGGATTTAAATGGATATCGAGTGTATTATTCTAACGATGATATGGAGTACCAATGGCATTATAAAGACATGCCAAGCAATGAAGTGACCAGGATTGAATTTTATCACCTTTATACCGATGAAGGAACTCAAAAAATAGCAGAATTCAATCAACAGGAAGAACGGCAAAAATTACTTCAACTATTAAAGGACAGCCAAGAAAGCCCCAATTTTCAGCCGGATACGAGCCAGGGTGATCCTCTCTATTACGAGATGGTTTTTTATACGGACAGACCAATTGCCTATAAGTATGATCTTCAGTTTGACGGCAGTACTTTTTTCTGGCATCCCTGGGATACATCCATTCTGGGAGATGAAATCAAGACGTTTATTCCTGACAATCCATTGTGAACGAATAAGGCAGCTTACATAACTGCCTTGTTCTTTTTTATTTATAGCTTTGTGAAGCTCCTATTTACCTTATTTGCTCTTTTGAGCTCGGTTCGGGCGTTAGGGACCTTCCCTATTTAACTCATCCGAGGAATCTTTCACTTCCTACAATCCAAGGAATTTTTCAATCTGGTTAAATTCTTTCAAAATGTCTTGATAGGTGTGTTCTATAGATTTTACATCTATACTTGCCTCGATGTCTGTACTTACCTCCGCAAACACAGCACTGAATGCCTCTAATTTTTGTATAATAGCTTGAACTTCTCCCATCTGTTCAATGGAAGGATCCATGTAGGTATAAACATTAAACGAATGCAAATTGGCGCAAAACTTTTCATATAGGTCAGCACGTGCCTTGCCTTTTTTCTTCGCGCCGTTCAATAAATCCTTCATACTAGCCAATACATTCTTTCCTTGCTGCAATAATAGTTCTCTGCTGTTGGTTGAATCCATTTCGACTACGACCTTTCTAAAATGCTAATGACTTGTTGTATATTCAATTATAGCACTATTGAACAATGTTGATGTTAAAAGTAGATTTTTAAAACCCCAACAACCATAAAAAAGGCAGCGGTGGCTGCCTTCTTCCTCTCTACTCCAAATTTAGTGGACGTAACTTCTCTTCGATCTCTTTTCGGCGCGGTTCTAAAAATGGCGGCAATGCCAGTGCCTGACCCATGGTTTCCATTGGCTCATCTGTCGCAAATCCAGGTGTATCCGTAGACAACTCAAACAAAATGCCATTTGGCTCCCTGAAATACAGTGCCTTAAAATAATATCTTTCCACTTTTCCCGAATTTGGAAGACGGTGTTCCTTTAACCGGTCAGCCCAGAGGTCATACTCTGTTTCGTTTGGGACTCTGAAGGCTACATGGTGGACACCGCCACGGCCTAAACGAGCCTTGGGCAAATCCGGTCGCGTTTCTATATGGACCTCTGCCCCGCTTCCCCCTTCTCCTGTTGCATAAACCATGATATCCGGGTGATTTCCGGTACCAGATGGATAGGAGCCTACATAGCGAAACCCCATTACTTTGGTTAAGACGTCAATGGTGGGCTCGCTAATAGAGACTGTTAGAGTAACCGGTCCAAGGCCAACGATTGCATGCTCTAGAGGGATATCTGCTTGTTTCCATGGCACCCCTGCCCGCACACCTTGTTCGCCATTATCTGCGACCAGTCTTAAAGAAGTACCTTCAAAATCTTGAAAATCCAGAGTGTCACGATTGGCTCGTTGTTCGATGTCTCCATGGGCGATACGAAACCGGTCAAATCGATCTTTCCAGTATAGCAAAGAGTCCGTGCTTTTTACCCTTAGAGACACGATCGAAATATCAGAAGTTCCATGATACGTATGCCCTAAACCAGGTATATCAAAAAAAGTAACTTCTGTGCCAGGAGTACCTTCCGCATCAGCATAAAAGAGATGGTACGATTCGGTGTTGTCTTGGTTAACGGTCTTTTTAACCAAACGCATGCCAAGGATCTTTGTATAAAATTCGTAATTTCTTTCCGCTTTCCCTGTCAAAATCGAGACATGGTGCAGCCCCAATAATTCCATCCTATTTGCCCCCTAAATATGTTTCTTTATACCAGGCCGCAGCAGCATTTACCTCGTCAATGGTCAATTGATGGCCACGGTTTTCCCAATGCATTTCCACCTTAGCATTTGCTTGGGTTAATAACGATTCCAGTTCAATTGATTCTTCCTGCGGACAAATGGGGTCATTGGTTCCTGCCGAAATAAACACAGCTTTCCCAGACAAATCAGGAAGATCGATCCCCCTTCTCGGCACCATTGGGTGGTGAAGAATTGCCCCGCTCAATGCGTTTTGGTAATGGAATAATAAACTGGCAGCAATATTAGCCCCATTAGAATAGCCGATGGCCAATATAGCATTCCGATCAAATTCATATTTCTGTGCTGCTTCATCAAGAAAATCATTCAATTCCTTTGTTCGATAAATCAAGTCCTCAATATCAAAAACTCCCTCTGCGAGACGCCGGAAAAAACGGGGCATGCCATTTTCTAACACGTTCCCCCGTACACTCAAAATAGAGGCTCGATCGTCAATCATTCCCGCGAGTGGCAATAAATCCAATTCATTGCCACCCGTGCCGTGCAACAGCAGCAAGGTTGGCCGTGACGAATCTTTTCCTTTTTGGAAGATATGCTTCATTTTATTTATCCCCTTTCCCCATTTAAGGGTCTCATAGTTTTGGTTACCTAAACCTATTTTGGTCTTTCTATCGTAAATATCTCACCGATTTTCGCATAATCATGACCTGCCAATCGACCTACAGCAGCCAACCCACGTGGGTCCACCTTTCCATCTTGATAAATCGACTCGTCGATGTGAATTTGAACCACTTTTCCGATGATAAAATCGCAACTTGGCACCTCACCACCTAATTCTAGCGATCTTTCTAAAATACACTCCATCCGGATTTTTGCTTCCTTTATTCCGGGGACAGAGATTTTTAAACTAGGGGCGGGGGTAAAGTCTACAAGTTCCACTTCACTTTCATCAGGTGGAAGGCTTGCAGCCGTTTGGTTTACTTTTTCAACGTTATGTTCATCGACGATATGGATCACGAATTCTTTCTCGGTTAAAATGTTTCTGGCTGTATCCTTCTGCCGACCATTTGACCGGCTAATTGATAGCGAGACAAGCGGCGGATTTGAAGATACCACGTTAAAATAGCTAAACGGTGCTCCATTGATGATTCCTTCATTTGACATGGAAGTCACAAACGCGATTGGCCTTGGAATAATACTTCCGATTAATAATTTATAATTGTCCCTGTCTGACTGGACGGAAGGGTCAATGGATTTCAAGTAAATCATCCCTTTCATATGTGAATGGACATTTTAGAAAAACTTTAACACGATAAAAAAGAAAATCAAACTGTTAGACTTTATCTTGAATTCGAGATAATTGTAAAGTAATACTCCACTCTCTGTCAACAATAAGGAAATTTTTATACATGTTTCCGTTCAGATACGGCATGTTTGTCTATACGCGATTTTCCTTTTTACATATTCTGTATTGAAGTATGAATTGGGAGGTGAAAGTATGAGCGGTGCAGGTGCAGGTATGGGAGCAGGTTTTGCTCTGATTGTTGTCCTCTTTATTCTGCTGATCATTGTAGGTGCTAGCTTTGTTGGCGGCTTCTATTATTAATTGCTAGCCTAAAACTATAATGATTAAGCAAAAGAACGGCCTAAACACAAAATAGGCCGTTCTTTGTATCCATTTAAAATATTCCATATTGATTAGTTAGTCTATTTCTGGTTGCTGTTCTCCGTGAAATACCACCAGGATGACCTGCTTTAATCAGTTTGTTTAAAAGCTTTACCGATTCTACAATAAACGGTCCTTTATTTAGCATAATACAATCGGCTCGCAATCCTTGGACTGCATCCGTGATTTCTGAACGAGATGGGCTTCCTTTTTTTGTTAGTCTTTCCAATACCCCTGTAGCCCATATAACAGGAATATACGCAGCCCTACAAATCGCTACAATGTCTTCCTGTACATAAGACAAGTTTTCTGCCCCTACCTCGATCGCCAAATCGCCTCTAGCAATCATTACCCCGAACATTTCGAAGTTTAATCCTTCAAGGATAATTCTGGCTAAATGGTGAACGGCATCTTTGGTTTCAATCTTTGCTACTACAGCCAGATTTGCTGCGTCATGACGTTTCAATTCATCCCTTAGTTTTTTTAAATCAAGTGGTGAATGGACAAAGGATAAACCTACAATATCGGCGTGCCTTGTCACAAACGATAAATCGCGGGTGTCCTTATCAGTGAGCGCGGGTACATTTAAACTCATGTAAGAATCAGGCAAATTAAGTCCCTTTTGTTCTTTTATTCTCTGTGGCCGCCTGACAGGTAAAAGGATTTCTATCTGAATATACTCTGATGTGATTTGCTGTACTTTTCCATGAATTTTCCCATCATCAATAAAAATCGAGTCCCCAACCCGAACGTTTCGAAATGCCTTCCTGTTGGAAACAGGTACACCGGCTGGAAATTCTCCTGTTGCTGGATGCCCGACTTGTTCTTGCTCCAAATACAATCGCAGCAAATCACCTTTTTTAACAAATATCCCTTTACCTTGAAGTTTTCCTATTCTTATTTTAGGGCCAGCTAAATCCATAAATATTTTGCAGCGTTCGGCTACTTTCTCTTCCTGCATTAACCTTTTCTCTACATTCCGTAAGGCCACAATCATTTGCTCCCATGTTGCTTCATGTTCATGCGCGCAATTTATTCGAGCGATGGACATGCCATTCATCAACAGGTCCTCTAGAATGTCCGGTTTATGAATCATTGAAACATCTAAGGTAACTATAATCGACGAATTGCCCCTTTTTCCGAGCAAGGCTTTTACCCGTGAATGTAGAATATCTTTTGAGTAGGCTGGCGGTATGGTGGAAAGCTCAATTGATGGCAGACCTTCAACTCCTAAATTTTCCAAAATACGATGGAGGCTATATAAGATGTGGGCATTTGACTGTAAAAGCGAAGCTAATCCATTTTCCACTAGCTGTTGTTCCAATTGAGCAGGAATTCTTTCCCGTAAAGCAAGGTATGCAAGTAAATTATCACGATTGAGAGCACCCTCTGTTAAAGGATAGTTTCCAATGGTTTGCTCACCAATTTGTTTCAAATAAAGATATAATTCAATAATTTGTTCTATGAGTTCTTCTTTCTTGTCGAATGTCACTGTTTTACGCTCCTACAGATGAAATTCATCAGTTAGAATCCCAAACATTTGATTTTCCTATTTAATGCTTTTATTTTATGTAAGTAATATGACAGGTGTAACTCCAAAATGAACAGGGATAGCATCCCAAGATTTAAGGATATTTGATTGTAAATAACCTGGAACAGTGCCATAATTTTAAAAAACAACCTCATTTGAAAGAAGGAACAGCAATGGGCTTAAGGTTTAGAAAAAGCTTTAAAATTGCTCCTGGCATTAGAATGAATGTGGGAAAAAGCGGGGTCGGCGTCAGCTTTGGCGGCCACGGTTTGAGGTACTCCATCAACAGCAGTGGCAGGAGAACCACAACGGTAGGGATTCCTGGATCGGGCTTATCTTATTCTACAACGTCTGGGGGAAAATCCTATAAATCACCAGCTTATCAAAGACGTAATGAGTTAGCGAGGCTTCAACGAGAACAGCAGAAACTGCAGGAATTGGAATATGCGAGATTACAGGTGGATTTATATGAAAACAAGCTTGAGCAGATACGTTCCATCCATCATGAATGTGATGATCCGATTGACTGGCGTGAGGTTTTGCGTCGCCAGCCGCCATTTCAGCATGGCCAAGACGGTCCCAATACCCAGGCCGCCCGCCAGCAGCTAGAATCCTATCAACCCGGTCTTATGGACCGCTTGTTTAACCGAGATGAAGGTAAACTAAGACAGCTGCATGAAGAGGTAGAAAGAGCGAAAGAACAGGATCAACAGCTGTTAAATGGTTGGAGCCATATGCATTCTCTGGCAGAACGGGTATTAAACCGGGACATTGACGCCTACTATCAAGTTATCCAAGAAATGGCTCCTCTCGATGATTTAGTGGAGTTTGGAAGCGGCTTCGAATTTGGCACCGACAACCCATATGAAATCCATGTCTCATTTGATGTAAATCCTGAATCGGTCATTCCAAACAAAGCCTTATCACTCACAAAAACCGGAAAATTATCGGAAAAGAACCTGACAAAAACAGCATATTATGACATATATCAAGATTATGTATGCAGCTGTGCCTTAAGAATTGCCAGAGATATGCTGGCCCTGCTCCCGATCACCCATGTATATGTTCACGCATATGAGGATCGGCTCAACCCAGCAACCGGGCACATCGAAAAAATCACCATCTTATCGGTCAAATATGACCGTCTAACACTAAGTCGCCTAAACTTTACCCAATTAGATCCATCCGACGCATTGGAAAACTTCCTGCACAAAATGAAATTCAAAAAAACCCAAGGCTTCGAAGACGTTGGTGAGGAATTAAATTAGTCGGGTAGCATAAAGGCGCTTTAACGCATTAATCAGCTGGGGGACAGTCCCCCAGCGAGGTAACGCTTTACTGTAATAGGGGACTGTCTCCTTCTATGCACTTGTTTGGCTACGAGTAAATCTAAGGTATCTTGTTCCTTGGAAGGTTAGTTCGCCTCGATCTCCTTCGGCTAATTGTCCGTACTCGCGTCCATTGACTTTGAATTCCGCTCGTTCGCCGCTTTCAAATTGAAAGGTGATAAAATAACGGGTGGATGTGCGAGAATTTGGTCCTCCACCGCTTACTTTCGTCCGTTTGGAAACAACGGAAACCGAGGACTGTAAACGTGGCTGCTTATTATTTGAGTTCCACTCTTTTATACTACGAATAAATGAAAAAAGAATAATTCCAAAAATAATCAGAATCAAAATAGGAATCAACATATTCATCAGATTAAACATCTGCATCCCTTGATCAATATTCATTCTCCCGCTCCCCTTCTTTATCTTTAGTTTCACTATATCAAGGCTTATTTGGATACACAAACCTTTTCCAAAAATGTAGATTTCATCTATTTCATGCTGAATGATGGTAAACTAGAAATGAAATGAAAGCAGCTGGTGGTGAGAGAAATGGAGCGAATTATTTTGTTTGACGGGGTTTGTAATCTTTGCACTGGCAGCGTCCAATTTATTTTAAAACGAGATCCAAACGGATCTTTTCAATTTGCCTCACTACAAGGTGACATGGGACAAAAACTATTAAAACAATATAACCTTCCGACCAGCTTGAATAGCTTTTTACTCATAGAAGATGGTAAACCGTTTATGGAGTCAACTGCTGCCCTCAGAGTTTGTCTTCATTTAAAAGGAGCCTGGAAGCTGCTTGGTGCACTGCTCCTCATTCCACGGCCGATTCGGGATCTTTTGTATAAAATCATAGCCCGTAACCGCTATAAATGGTTTGGAAAAAGGGAAAGCTGCATGCTCCCATTACCGGAATGGAAGAATCGATTTTTAGAATAATGATTGGCTTCGACCAAACAAAAAAGCACCAAACCTGGTGCTTTCAACAAACATTATGATTTTTGATAGTTTAAGTCCCAACTGATCCCATAGGCATCCTTCACCTTAGCATATTTTGCGCCCCAGTATGTATCCTGCAACTCCATATGAACACTTCCGTTTTTCCGAAGCGCTTCGTATACTTCCTGTATTTCTTCCTCACTTTCAAAGTCTAAAGCTAAGGAAATATTATTCCCAATCACGATGGAAGAACCCGGTGATGCATCTGAGGCCATAATGAACAAATCATCTTTACGGAAGCGGGCGTGAATAAGCAAATGTTCAGCCCCTGGTACCTTATACCCCGCTTGTTCATAGGTTTGTAAATCAGATACTTCTCCCCCAAATGTATTTTTATAAAACTCCAGCGCCTCCCGGCAATTTCCATTATACATAAAATAAGGTGTTGCTTGTCCTCTCATTTATAATCCTCCTAATTTATGCTTTGTTAAGATTATTTCATTCCCTTATAACTTTCCTTGTGGAACTGACTGATATAGCGAAACAGCTCTTTTCCCTCTTCACGGACCGCAGAATTCGGCTCTAAATGCCGGTACATAGCCTGATAAGGTTCTGATACCCATATGTAATGATGAATATATTCTGTGAGAGAAAAACCGCATTGTTGCCAAAATTGTCTGCGGCGGTTGTTTTCTACGGAATATTCAGCCTCCACCTCAATAATAATACTGTCAAACCGGCCCATATCAGATGCCCAATTCATGAGGTAGCAAACCATATTCCATCCAATACCATGATTTCTAAAAGCTTGGTCAACAGCCAAATAATCAATAATTAAGCAGCGACTTCCCTTTAAAGCTCCCGTTAAAGCAAAACCAACAGCCTGCCCCCCTATAAAAACAAGATGTAAGGAGCAAAGACCTTTCAAAAACATATGACGGATCACTTTTTCTGGTTTTCCGCCTTTATTGGCAAATGCTTGTTGGTAAATTTTTTTGACCTTCCCCCAGACTTCTGGGTTCCAACTTTCAGAAGTGCTGAACTCCACCTTAATAATCCCCCAAAAAAAGTGTTCTAGTGCCCTTTTATCATAGCATATAAGCATTAAAACAAAAAAGGAGCCCTTGAACAAATGCTCAAAGGCCCAACAAGTACTTCGCCAATTTGACAAAGCACTCAAATTAGGAGGTCTAAACTCAGAAGAATTTAAACATGTATATTTTACCATTATCTAAAAATTCTTTCAACGATTTAACGCAATAAAGAAAAAACTGATTCTAAAGCTATATTCCACTGGATAATTTTAGTATCTACTGGAACGATTTTCATGGGATAAATATGATAATATTTTCGTTGACAAACCTGTATATACAAGTTAGAATGAAACCGTAGTCAAAACTTGTATATACAGGTTGACCTAAAAATGAAACCGCTGTATAAAGTGGAGATAAACTTACACACTAAAAAATGGGTGCATTGACCATTTAAGGGGGAAATATAATGTCAAAGTACACTGATTCAGCCAAAGAATTATTGGAGCATATTGGCGGTAATGATAACATTGCAGCCGTAACGCATTGTTCCACAAGAATGCGCTTTGTTCTAAATGATCCTAGTAAAGCTGATGTGCAAAAAATAGAAGGCATGAAGCTTGTAAAAGGAACTTTCACACAAGCAGGACAATTCCAAGTCATTATTGGAAATGAAGTCGCTAGCTTTTATAATGATTTCACAAAAATCGCTGGTGTTGACGGAACGACCAAGGAAGATGCCAAAGTAGCAGCAAAGCAAAACATGAACTGGCTGCAACGTGTAATGGCTCATCTTGCCGATATCTTTACCCCATTAATCCCAGCACTCGTTGTCGGCGGTTTAATTCTCGGTTTCCGAAATGTAATCGGTGACATTAAACTTTTGGAAGGCGGTACCAAAACCATTGTGGAAGTATCGCAATTCTGGGCGGGTGTTCACTCCTTCCTATGGTTGATTGGTGAAGCGGTATTCCACTTCCTGCCAGTCGGCATCACCTGGTCGGTAGCCAAAAAAATGGGCGCATCGCAAATTCTCGGTATTGTTTTAGGTATTACACTCGTGTCACCACAATTACTCAACGCCTATGCAGTGGCAGGCGCTAAAGATATTCCAGTTTGGGACTTTGGTTTTGCAAAAGTCCAAATGATCGGTTACCAAGCACAAGTCATTCCAGCCATTTTAGCCGGATTGGTTCTAGCCTTTTTAGAAACTAGATTACGCAAAGTTGTACCAAATTCGATTTCCATGATTGTTGTACCATTCTTAGCATTAGTTCCAACTGTATTAATTGCTCATACAATCTTAGGCCCTATCGGCTGGACAATTGGTTCTTGGATTTCTAATGTTGTTTATTCTAGCTTAACATCTGCATTTGGCTGGTTATTTGCCGCAATCTTTGGATTCGCTTACGCACCACTTGTAATTACAGGATTACACCATATGACCAATGCCATTGACCTACAGTTAATGAGCGAGCTTGGCGGTACAAACCTATGGCCAATGATTGCTCTATCCAATATTGCACAAGGTTCAGCCGTACTTGCGATGATCTATGTAAACCGCAAGAATGAAGAGGAAAAACAAGTCTCAATCCCTGCAGCAATTTCTTGTTACCTAGGGGTTACCGAACCAGCAATGTTTGGGATCAACTTAAAATACGGATTCCCATTCCTTGCAGCTATGATTGGTTCGGCGATTGCCGCGATTGTTTCCGTTGGCAGTGACGTTATGGCAAACTCGATCGGTGTCGGCGGCCTTCCAGGTATTCTTTCTATACAACCTAAACACATGCTAATGTTTGCAATATGTATGGCCATTGCAATTGTGATTCCATTCGTATTAACACTCATCTTTGCAAAGGTTGGTTTGAAAAAGGTACCTTTCAAGAAATAATCATGCACTCCATTAAGGAGGGAGACAGTCTCCCTCCTTTTCCACATTAGAATAAATCAACAATTACAGGCAGGTGTTTAGTAGATGTCAACAGCATGGTGGAAAAACGCAGTTGTCTATCAGATTTATCCAAAGAGTTTTTACGATACAACCGGGAATGGTACCGGTGACCTTAAAGGCATCACGGCAAAACTGGATTATTTGAAGGAACTCGGTGTCGATGTACTTTGGCTCACCCCTATCTACCAATCCCCGCAGCGGGACAATGGCTATGATATTAGCGATTACTATAAAATTTATGAGGAATATGGAACAATGGATGACTTTGACCATATGCTTGAAGAGGCTCATAAGCGCGGACTCAAAATCATTATGGATATTGTCATTAACCATACCTCCACGGAGCATGAATGGTTTAAGCAGTCCCGTTCTTCTAAAGACAATCCATACAGGGATTTCTACATATGGAAGGATGGAAAAAATGGCGAGCCCCCTACGAACTGGGAATCCAAATTCGGCGGATCGGCTTGGAAATATGATGAAACGACAGACCAATATTACCTTCACTTATTCGATGTCACCCAAGCGGATTTAAATTGGGAAAATGAAAAAGTCCGTGACGCGATTTATGAAATGATGCATTTTTGGTTAAAAAAGGGCGTCGATGGTTTCAGACTGGACGTCATCAATTTAATTTCCAAAGATCAACAATTCCCGCAGGATGAAACGGATGGTCGTAAATTTTATACCGATGGACCGAGAATTCATGAATTTTTACATGAAATAAATCAGAAAGTATTCTCCAAATATAACATGATGACGGTTGGAGAAATGTCTTCTACGTCGATTGATAACTGTATCAAATATACCAATCCGGATCGCCAAGAACTCAATATGATCTTTAGTTTCCATCATTTGAAGGTTGATTACCCTAATGGTGAAAAGTGGGTCAAAGCTGATTTTGATTTCCTTGCACTTAAGAAAATCATGTCCCAATGGCAGGTAGAAATGAATCGAGGCGGCGGATGGAATGCAATGTTCCTGAACAATCATGACCAACCGCGGGCTTTGTCACGTTTCGGTGAGGACCAAAAGTATCCAAAAGAATCAGCTAAAATGTTAGCGACGACTTTGCATATGATGCAGGGAACTCCTTTTGTCTATCAAGGGGAAGAAATTGGGATGACCAATCCAAATTTTAACTCAATTGATGACTACCGAGATGTTGAGTCCCTTAATATTTATACGATATTGAAAAATAAAGGCATGGCTGAAGAAGATATCATTGAAATCTTAAAGCAAAAGTCCCGTGATAATTCACGTACGCCGGTTCAATGGACGGCCGATAAACATGCTGGTTTTACAACTGGAACACCATGGATCTCTACGGCCTCAAACTATGAGAATATCAATGTGGACAAGGCTCTTTCGGACCAAGATTCCATTTTTTATCATTATCAAAAACTAATTCAACTGCGAAAAGAATATTCCATTATTACCGATGGCGACTATGAGCTTTTATTAGAAAACGACGAACAAGTTTTCTCGTATGTAAGAAATCACGAGACCGAAAAGTTGTTAGTAATCAGCAATTTTTATGGCACCGATACAACCGTTGTCCTGCCAGAACAGTTTACGCTTGATGGTTATGAGGTGAAGGTGTTACTCTCTAATTATAACGACACAGCTCCGCTCAATCGGGAAATTCCGCTGCGCCCGTATGAATCAATTATTTATTATTTGCACAAGTAAATTGGAGATGCTTTACTATGACCAACAAGTATTTAACCATCTATAATACCCTTGTAGAGGAAATTAAAAGCGGAAAGATTATGCCCAAGACGCTTTTACCTTCAGAAAATGAATTGGCAGAACAGTTTAACACGTCACGCGAGACCATTCGTAAAGCGTTAAACTTACTTTCACAAAATGGTTATATACAAAAGGTCCGCGGAAAAGGTTCGATTGTCATTGATATCAATAAGTTCGATTTCCCTATTTCTGGACTGGTCAGCTTCAAAGAATTAGCGGATAAGCTGAACAGCAGTCATCGGACAATTGTTAATGCATTTTCATTGATTAAACCCGATCATTTTATCAAGAAACAGCTGCAGCTCTCCTCCAAAGATCAGGTATGGAAAATTGTTCGTACAAGGGAAATCGGCGGCGAAAAAATTATATTAGATAAAGACTTTTTAAATAAAAAGTACGTTCCGGACATCACTCCAGAAATCGGTGAACACTCGATTTATGAGTATCTTGAAAATCAGTTACACTTGACCATCAGCTTCGCCAAAAAAGAAATTGTGGTCGAGGAGCCGACTGATGAAGACCGTTCCCTTCTCGACCTTGAAGGCTACCATAATGTCGTCGTCATTAAAAGTCATGTTTATTTGGATGACGCTAGCCTATTTCAGTACACGGAATCGAGACATCGCCCAGATAAATTTCGGTTTGTTGATTTTGCACGCCGGTCTCATTCATAAAAAAACCTTATCCGTTCAGATCGGATAAGGTTTTTTGCATGGGTTACTTTTCTTTTGCAGTTGCTGTTTCTGTCTGTATTTTCTTTTTTTCATTGCGATAATGGACAATAAATGTGGCTAGGAACGCCAAAATTAATATGCCGAAAAAAACAAGGTGATCAATGTGAAGACCGAACACACTAGCAAACATTTTAACCGCAATAATCGCAATAAGAATAAAGGCTGTATTTTCTAATTCCGGTATTTTATCAATTAAAACCAAGAAAAACTTAGCAACTGTCCGCATCATGAGAATGCCAAGCATACCACCAATAAGAAGAATCCAAACCTGCTCCGAAACAGCAAATGCAGCTAAAATACTGTCTGCTGAGAAGGCAATATCCATTAACTCAACTGAAATAACGGTCCCCCAAAACACTCCGAAGGTTCGAACCAGCCAACCATCTTTCTTGATTCCCTCCGCATCTTCCTCTTTCTCGCCCAGCCAAAAATGTTTGACGACCAGCCAAGCTAAATAAGCCGCACCAAGTACTTTGATCCACCAGAACTTAATCAAAAGCATACCTAATCCAATAAAGATAAATCGGAAGATATACGCGCCCAGCAACCCGTAGGTCAATGCTTTTTTGCGTTGCTGCATCGGCAAGTGTTTCACCATGACTGCCAAAACTAAGGCATTATCTGCCGAAAGCAGCCCCTCTAAAATGACCAAAGTCCCTATGTACCCCCAGGAAACAGGGTCCGATAATACTTCGACCCACATCCCCCAATCAAAAAATGATGCATATGTTTCTAGCACTTGCTGCCAAATTTCCAATTCATGTCCTCCCTCAAGAAATTATTAAACTCTTATTCTGTTAAACAGGTCCCTGCTAGTTTTTGTATGATTGCAATACATTTGTTTTCGTTTTCCTCAGTGGCCACTAAGGGAAAAATAAAATGGAACCAGTACGGCTGCATCTTATAGTATACTTACGCTGTAAAGTCGGGAAAGGTTTCAAAAATATTATGATTTACCGGGAAAAGCATTCACTTTTGTGTAAGTTGCCATTTTTTTGCTACAATAGTTTTACCAAAGTATGAGGTGAGTAGGATGTGTGGTCGTTTTACCTTAACTGCAACAGTAGACGAACTGATTGATCGTTTTGACATACAAGCATTCCTAGACGAACAGAACTACGTCCAAAGTTATAACATTGCCCCGTCGCAGTCGGTATTAGCCGTTATAAATGACGGCAAGACGAATAGGATGGGATTTTTAAAATGGGGATTGGTCCCCTCTTGGGCAAAAGACCCGTCGATTAGTTACAAACTAATTAATGCGAGAGCGGAAACATTGAGGGAAAAGCCTAGCTTTCGTCAGGCATACCAAAAAAGACGATGTTTAATTGTTGCCGATAGCTTCTACGAATGGAAGCGACATGAAGATAAATCAAAAACGCCGATGCGGATTAAACTGAAAACGGGAGATTTATTCGGTATGGCCGGACTATGGGAACATTGGAAATCACCCAATGGGGAATCCGTCTTTTCCTGCTCGGTGGTCACCACCGCCCCTAACGAACTTATGTCAACCATTCATGACCGAATGCCGGTTATTTTAAAACAAGAGGACGAAAAAATATGGTTAAATCCTGCTGCCAATGACCTCGATGATTTACAAAGGCTGTTAGTACCGTTTGATCCAAATGCAATGGAAGCCTACCAGGTCTCTCCATTGGTAAATTCGCCCAAAAATAATTCAATTGAACTAATTCAAAAAATTTGTTGAACCCATTTTTTGAACACAGGACAAGTTTACTACATGATGGAACAAGCACTAGCATAAAGTATTGTAACCCATTTAGTTATTCCTTCTTTTGAGAGCGGCCTTGGCTGCTCTTCTTTTATTTTGATTCCTCCTTTCTGTTGTTTTATAATAGATTCACAACTGTTATATAATAGAAGAATCCAATAAGAACTGGAGGAAACCCATGATGGATCGTTTCGTATCCCAATTTAGCTTACTTCCTACAACCTGTATCTCGGACGCCATGAATGGCTTAAACAATCTCCACCCTTCGATTAAACCATTAAAAGAAGAATACAAGCTTGCTGGAAGAGCCTTCACCGTGCAAATTCCAGTCGGAGATAACCTGGCAGTCCTAAAAGCGATCCGTGAAGCGAAACCAGGTGATATTTTAGTGGTGGATGCTAAAGGTGATACCTATCGTGCGATTGCTGGAGACTTTGTTGTCGGGATGATGCAGACCCTTGGTATTGGCGGTTTAGTCGTTGATGGCGTGATTCGCGACATTGTCGGAATTAAACAACTTAACTTCCCTGTCTTTTGTAAGGGAACGACTGTTGCAGCCAGCGGCAAGGCTGGAATCGGCGAAATTAATATCCCGATTTCCTGCGGGAATATCTCCGTTCAACCAGGTGATCTCATCGTTGGCGATGCGGATGGTGTTGTAGTGGTTCCGCAGACAGTGGAACAGGAAGTTTTAGCAAAAGCCGTGGAAAAATTAAAGAAAGATGAGGAACGAGAAGCAAAGATAGTTGGAAATCCAGAGGCCGCGAAAAAACACTTAGACAAGTTACTGTCTCAATAAACTCCATAAAAATTAAAAGAGCTGGACATCCGGCTTTTTTGATTTTTTAAAGAGGTTAATATGAAAGTCTCAAATGGAAAATGAACATTTCCCCTTTTCTTCCCATCGCTCTTAGGCCCCTGTCCTGAAACCCAGACTTTTTATAAACATGCTGAGCCTGTGTGTTATGGTAATTAACGCACAGCATGATTTCATTTTTTTCAGGGAAATGGATTTTGACAAATTCGGGCAGTAATTTTAATGACTCCTGGGCGATGCCTTTTCCTTGAAAGGACGGATTCACGGAATAGGCTCTTAAAAGTAAAGCTTTCTCATTGTCATAGTATTGTTGTACTCCTCCCCAGCCATGGAGGACAAAGAAACCAGCTAGTGAATCGTTAGAGAAGATGAGCACCGGAAAGCGCTCGGCATCCTGTTCACATACTGCTAGTGCATCCAGAGGTTGTGCGGTAAATTGTGCTTGTTCCTCGGGTAGTACATAAGTTTCTATTTGCTGCTTATAGGCAGGACGATAAAATTCCAATCTGATTAAGTTTTGTGGATTCATAAGACGATCACCATCTATATCTAAAATTTGAAACTATTCTTGCTATGTAATAGACAAACCTAACTTTCAACAGTTAAGGAATGGAAAAGGACACTTTATGCAGCATCCTTTCCACTATAGACCATATTAATTGATTTCTCTTTTATTCGGGTCTGCCGTGCCAGCCAGGGAAACCGGGGTATCCTGGGTATCCGCTATATCCAGAATACCCTGGATATCCCCAATATCCCGGGCTTTGATTGATATTGGTAAGAGGAAAGCTCCCCAAGCCTGCCATTCCTGGACTTCCACCCATACCGCCAAAACCTGTCATACCAGGATGTCCTCCCATCCCGCTATAACCTGGCATTCCCGGATGCCATCCCATTCCGCTATAACCTGGCATTCCCGGATGATACCCCATTCCGCTATGACCTGGCATTCCCGGATGATATCCCATTCCGCTATGGCCTATCATTCCCGGATGATATCCCATTCCGGGGTTTCCTGCCATAGGGTTCATTCCATGAAAATCAGCCATCGTTCCATAACCATGTAAATCGGGAGATTCCCTATAACCATTTAAAGGTCCAATAGGTTGTTGATTATACATGAGAGCATCTCTCCTTTTATAGGTTTCAGTCTAGACTATGTCTAAAATCAAATTTAGGGTTAGGCAAATTCCCTATTTTCAGGCGAAACTGATACCATGGAGAGAAATTCTTTAAGAACTAACAAAAAGTTATCGAGGTAATGGGTTATTAGATCGTTTTTACTAGTAGAATTTCATCGCGAATGGGAATACCGTTATCGGCAACGAAAGGAATCTCTGGTTTGATCCTCCTTGCCGTCTCAACCGCGTTTACAAAAATAGCGCTTAATTGGTACCCACGTTTTTGGTGAAATTCCAATGCGCGGAGATTGTCATTGGTTGTTACTAATTTTAAGCAGCTACATCCAGCAGACTTTGCCGTCAGTTCAACTTGATGCAGCAGAGTGGTTCCGATTCCCATATTTTCTACTATACTATCAAGAGAAATAATTTCACATTCATTGTTTTTAATTAAGTAAGTGATGAGGCCTAAGAATTCATTGCAATCATCTACAACGATAAACCCATCCAATTCATTGCACTGATACATACCACTTGAGATGACCATTACAGGGCTGCCCCAATGCTTAATGAAGAACTTGGTTAGTCTGCTTTTATCAATCTCATCGGTTGAGATTACTTCCATGTCAAGTCCTCCTGTACAATAACCTAGGTGGAACTGGCTCAAGAAATCTAGAAACAACCAGCAAATTAATAATTCGACACAAATCGCAAAATTCCTGTTCAAAACCCAAACGAAATTCCAGACATAAGCTTAATTTAATCTTGAATGAAATCTTAGTTTTTTGTATAATCAGATTAATCCACCAAAATCGTAGACTTACTATACCGGGAAGTAGCTCAGCTTGGTAGAGCACCAGTATGGGGTACTGGGGGTCGCAGGTTCAAGTCCTGTCTTTCCGACTTTTACTGATACAGCAGTTGATACATTGTCGGCTGCTGTATCGTTTTTTTATGCTCAAAAATAACGTAGTGGAAATTTATTGAAAAGGTTTAAAAAGACTCGGAACGTGGGTTGAAATTTCCAAATACCGAGTCTTTTTTGTTATATAGAGTTGCACCTTTATAGGCAACAAATGGCATAATAATTAATTCCCCACTTCTTGGTTTGGTAAACCTTAAGAACCCTCAATATGCCGAGGGTTCTATTTCTTGTGCAAAATTATCGCATTTGGTATAAAAATTGTTTTACATACGTCGCGATATAAAATAAGATCCAGTGTTTTTTTAGGAAATCTGTTTTAGAGGATGGATTGAATGCAAATTGCAGGAGTCTTTGATCATTGACGCGATAGATTTCTTGATGAATCCACTTCTTAGAACGAAGCTTTCGTGGAACTGATACCCAGTTTAATATAAGTTCCCTACAATTGAAGATGTTAAGAGATGTAATGCCACAAAGTGCATACAGCGCACCACCTTGGCTAGCCCATCGGCCGCACCGGCTTTCCATTGCGAACAGGTCAAAAACATACTTACTTTCGCCGTAGTCTCTGAGGCCATCTAGATATTGTTCAATCACCTGTTTCGTTTGTTTTTCCCGGTTGTGAACTTTACACCGCAAATAGGCTGCACTTGCAAGTCGATTCGGAATTGCATGCCCCAAGAGGCTCTTTCCTATTTGGTCAATAATATCACCATTAATAAGTGCCTTTCCCAAAAAGGCAGAGTTAAATGTGCAGGCCAAATTAATTGTGGACTCGGCATTATAATCACCCGCGACAGCAAATATTTCCTGGACATAATCCTCTGGTGCGACAAGATCCTCAACAACGGAATAAGGCTGTTGATAATATTCACATATCTTGGCAGGTATGAGCATATCGTCCGTTTCTGTAGTAAAGCCCTTGTGCTTGAAGGTATAACATTGCACATGTTGGTTTTGCTTCTTTAGAAAGGAAAACACCAATCGACTGTCATAGCCAGAAGTAAGCGGACAAATAATCTCATAAAATTTTGCATACTCTCGGACGATTTGCTCAATCAGCTTAATAGAAACCTCGATAATATGATTAAGTTCTATGTGCGTCTTTGCGGGGGTTACATCCAGGCCGACACGAACTGCTTTTTTGCCAAATAAATCAAGGTAATGATTGGGGAGCAGTGCTTTAACCTCGGCATACATGGTTAAATCAGCAGGCATGGGTTGTGAAAAATCAGAGCCAAGTCGGATTTTTGTAGAGTACTCGGAAATCCGATATTGAAAATAGGATGCCACAATTTTATCGAGAGACGCTGCACAAACCGCACCACTTTCATCTGTAGCAAAACTATAGTTGATTTGTATTGTACAAGTCGCATCTCCCCATAGATAGACCTGTTCGCCATCACGAAAAAGAATTACGTACTTTCCGGCAAAGCAGTTGAAAAACTTGTAGGCACGTTCCACTTGTTCAAACTTCTGAGCCAAAAAGAATGCAGGAATATCGTTACGCTCTATATCGCCATAGGCATCCACACACAGACCAATAATAACGATTTCTTGATTATTAAGAATACCATGCACAACATCTGTCTTCCTCGTATAATTTACAGTTAAGCTGGAATTAGCCAAAGAAAGATGCTGTGAAAATTGATCCATTTCTCCGTTGGAAATAGCATACGTAAACACATCATCATCAAATACAAATTGCAGCTCCATAGTGACCTCCTAGTTTTGCATTTTTGCACCCCTTGATTATTACAAAAGTACAGAATGAAGGCCGACAGAGAACTCAGAACGACGAGAGTCACAATCCAGGAACATAAACCCCCCAACAATTTTAGCACTGTAAAGCACTGGGGGACAGGCCCCCACCGATTTAACGTTGTAAAGTGTTGAGGGATAGTTCTTTGTATGGTGCTATTGTGATGTGGTTGGCAGTTGTTTTTACGGTGCTTAGGTTATGGTTATGGTGTTGGATGATGAGTTCTGCAGGGATGGCTCCATCGGCGGTTGTATGGCCGTCAGCTAGTAATGTAACGTCATAGCCTAAAGTGATTGCTCTTCGGCAGGTGGTGTCTACGCAATACTCTGTTCTGACTCCCGCTACTAGCAAATTTGTAATTCCAAGTGTGGTTAGCTCCTGATGCAACGAAGTTTCAAAGAAGGAATCAGTGCTTTGTTTATGTATGACGTAATCGGATGCTTTGGGTGTAAATCCTTCAGCAAACTGCCAAAATGGTGTCCCTCTTTCTAAAAATCCGCCTGGTTGTTCCTCGTGTTGGATGTATAAAATCGGCATATTCTCCTCTTCCGCTTTTTTAATCATACTTTGAATGACAGTTAACGTTTCCTCCCTTTTATACACCCCATATAGTGGTCCTACCTGCAAGTCAATAAGCAATAATGCTGTTTTCTTTTCGTTCATATTATCCACTCCCAATCATAGAATTATAGTCTTTTAGATCCGTAAGAATTCCCATTAATTGGAACTATTTGATTATAACAGTCCCTCCAAAAAAATAACAACATTATAGAATCTTACAGTCCTTTAAAAAAAATGACGAAAAATTCTCCCCAAAGGTTACCTAAATGAAGTACTACTTTATCCTTATAGACCATAATATAGAATATACGTTCGCTAAGGAGGCGGGGTTGTGACAAAACATGAACAAACCTTGATCACAGGGGATATGCTAGTTAGGTATTACGAACTAAATAAACAGAAAAAGGAAATTGAACTAGAGATGAATGAGCTAAAGGATGTGTTCCAAGATTATTTTAATTCTCTCGTGGGTTCAGACCGAAAAGGAGAAATCACGATTAGCGGTTACAAACTCCAAAGGCTCATCAGAAAAACTGAAAAATATATAGAGGATGAAACGGTTAGGAAACTAGAGGAACTGCAATTAAATGACTTGATCCAAATCGTCAAAAAGCCAGATGATCAGAAAATAAAAGCGGCACTCAGTTTGGGGCTGATTAACCCCGAACAACTAGAAGGATGCGTCGCGACAACCGTTTCCCCCGCCATCTCTGTAAAACCAGTAACTCCAAGGTAATATCGTTCACTCCCCCTAAATGGGGTTTTTTTATTAATTCGGAGTTACTATTTTCATATAATAGAGGAAATACTAAAACAATATAGAATTACATAAATGATTATACATTTTAAATTGAGAGGAGAAAGAATCATGGCAAGTCAAGAAAGTATCTTGATAAAGCAATTTTTAAAAGCTTCCATGGGTAATCAAGCTTCTTCCGCAACAGACATCACTGCAGCGCGTCAAGGATTGGAAGCCTTATCCCGCTTAACTCCTGTAGCTGATGACATTCATGTTAAAAAACTGTTAATTGAGGACATACCAGCAGAATGGGTGACTGCCCCAAATGCGGAAAGTGACCGAGTTTTCTTATATTTACATGGCGGTGCATACATAATGGGCAGCTGCAATACGCATCGGTATTTGGCTTCCAAATTATCGCGGTCTACCGGTGCTCGAGTATTAGTTCCTGAATACCGGCTTGCCCCAGAACATCCTTATCCAGCGGCCCTCGAAGATGCCTTAACAGTCTACCGCTGGCTGCTTGCTACTGGCATATCACCCGAGAAAATAATTATTGGCGGTGATTCTGCCGGCGGAGGCTTAACGCTATCAACCCTCCTTACCCTAAAAAATGAAGGTGAAACCTTACCTGCATTGGCTGTTCTCTTATCTCCCTGGACAGATTTGGCCGGAAGTGGAGAATCAATGGAATCACGAGCAGCTGCCGACCCATGGTTAAAGCCAGACCAAACCCGTTTCGCCCCGGCACTATATATTCGTGACCTAAATCCAAAAAATCCAATTGTCTCCCCCATTTATGCAGATTTAAGCGGATTACCACCCATGCTCGTTCATGTTGGCAACGATGAAATTCTTCTCAGTGATTCCGTCCGTCTAGTCGACAGAGTCCAATCTGCCGGCGGAGATGCTACATTGAAAGTTTGGGATGATATGTGGCATGTGTTCCAAACGTTTGCAATCCCGGAAGGTCAACAATCCATCGATGAAATTGGTGAATTTGTCCAAGAACGGCTTTAAATCGAAATGATAGTTAGAAAAATAAAACTTTCGGACGCAGAGAGTTATCTCGAATTATGCAAAACGCTGGATACCGAAACAAAATTTATGTTATTTGAACCTGGTGAACGAAAAACAACGGTGGAAAAGCAAACCCAAAGAATCAAGGATCTTTTATCGGAAGATTTGTCGACAATCTTGGTCTGTGAGTCAAATGGGAAACTGGTGGGCCATCTTGCAGCAATTCGTGAAGGTAAAAGAAGAATTGTCCACAGCGCCTATATCGTTGTTGGAATTCTCCAAGACTACACAGGGAAAGGTATTGGCACACAATTATTTACCGAATTAGAAAACTGGGCTGCTGCTAACCAGGTTCATCGACTGGAACTTACGGTCATGTGCCATAACGAGGCCGCAGTAGCCCTTTATAAAAAAATGGGCTTTGAAATAGAAGGGGTGAAACGGCACTCGTTAATCATTGATGGAAACTATATTGACGAGTACTACATGGGAAAACTACTTTCATAAGCACACTTATAAATAGAATGGCATCCGGCAAATACCAGATGCCATTCTATTTAGATTCCCCATGCCTTTTTTAACAAATAAATTCCTTCCTCAATCTCGGATTCTGTTAATCCACCAAAACCGATGACCACTTTAGGTACCTCTTGTTCTGTATGGTGCGTATAGTAAAGTGAAGAAGGATAAATTTTGACCCCCACTCTCCTAGCAGCCAGAATTAGTTCGTCCTCCGACATGTTCGATTTTACCGCTAAAACGATGTGAAGACCTGATTTTTCACCAATCATCTCAACCTGCTCTCCTAACAATTGATCAATAGCAGCCAACAGAACTTCATGTTTCCTGCGGTATAAGGTTCTCATTTTATTTAAATGACTCTGCCAATATCCCTCACTCATAAACCGAAATAAAGTTTCTTGGTGGAGCCTTGATGTGGTCTGCTTATAAATTGTAAACCTATTTTGATAGATTTTAAGTAGTGCAGGCGGCAAGACCAAATAGCTGATTCTTATGGAAGGAATCAAGGATTTTGAAAAAGTCCCTAGGTAGATTACCCTGCCATTTGCATCAAGCCCCTGCAAAGACGGAATCGGTACCCCTTTGTAGCGGTACTCTCCATCATAATCATCCTCAATAATAAAGCCATTCACGACTTCTGCCCAATTCAAAAGTTCCTGTCTGCGAGCTGTCGGCATAACCATCCCCATTGGAAATTGATGTGATGGGGTCACGTAGGCAACAGTGGCAGCACTTTTTTGCAACGCTCCTATGTCCATCCCCGCTTCATCCAAAGGAATAGGAACATGTGGTACATCGTGATGGTCCAATACGGTACGCGCACGATGAAACCCTGGCTCTTCTAGTGCATAAACAGTACCATTGCCAAGCAATAAAACGAGTATTCCTATTAAATACTGGGTCCCCGCCCCAATGATAATTTGTTTCGCTGTGCACTTGACTCCTCTTGAAGCGAAAAGATGCTTCGCTATTTCTTCACGAAGATTCCGTTCCCCCTGTGGTTCTCCATTATAAAAGATCCCAGCTTGATCTTCATAGAGAGACTGAATAGTCAATTTTCTCCATGCAGCATAAGGAAACTGGGCTAAATCCACCCTGCCTGAATTAAAATCGATTTTTATTTCATCCGATTTGATGAAGGGTGTTTCTATTTCGAGATGAGGCGTGTCCTCGGTTTTAAAAAACTCATCTTCCAATTCTGCCACAAATAATCCTTGGCGTGGTCTACTTTTAACAAACCCCTCAGCGTTCAATTGATCATAAGCAGCCTGAATGGTGTTTAAACTTAGGCCCAAATAGTTTGCCAAATGACGCTTGGATGGCAGTTTTTCCTGTGGTCTTATTCGCCCTGATAGAATTTCTGATTTGATATAATCTGACAGTTGCATATACAATGGGACCCGGCTTGAAGGATCCAATACTGGCGTAATTTCTATCATAAATTTTCCCCGCTTTAGTTGGTAACTGATTATTTTGATTATACCAGTATACGATAAAATTCTTATAAAAAAATAAAACAGCAATCAGTGGCGATTGCTATTTTTTATATAACTATTTTAATTTTGAGTTTGGCTGACTGCTGCCTCTTCCCGTTGTACGGCTTCTTCCCAGCCCTTGCAGACATCTACCCATTCCTTGGCAAAGGAGTATTCTTCAATTTCTTGACAGGTAAGTTCAATTGCAGAGTTGTTGCTGCCACAAGCCGGGTACAGGGTCTCAAACCGTTTCATCGATACATCCAGAAAAACATCAAGTTCTTTCTTTAGGCCGAATGGACAAACTCCGCCAATAAGGTGGCCCGTTTGTTCATAGACTTCATCTGGTGACAACATCCTGGCTTTGAAGCCAAAAGCTTGTCTGAATTTCTTGTTGTCGATTTTAGCATCGCCAGCTGCCACAATTAAGATTGCTTGATCATCTTCGCCTCTAAACGACAAGGTTTTCGCAATGCGGGCTGGAATGACGCCAATTGTGTCAGCTGCCTGTTCGACAGTGGCACTTAAAGTTTCAAATTCCATAATATCATTTTCTCGATTCCATTGTTGAAAATGGGCCTTAACGCTTTCCAAAGACATGTTATTCGTCCTTTCCTTGTCAAACTATTATGTATAATAACAATTTTACCATAAGAATACTACAAAAACACTTTACCTCTTTTTTGTTTTAAAGCAGCAAAGACGTCATTTTCTTGCTATTTTGCATGATAGTTCATTCTATTACATTGATAGCATAATGAAAGCAAGTTGATATTCGATTGTTAGCTGTTACATACCTATCACTAGGGTTCGCTTATATCCTCTTTTGAAAAAAATTTTTTATAGTTTCTAACTATCTACTTATCTATCTGGTATATTATAGAAAGATTAGAGACGTTAGGTTAAGGTTGGGTGGTAACATGGCGATGTCTAAGTATTACCAAAAACTGCGGGACCGCGTTGGCAGTGACTTAATTTTCATGCCAAGTGTAGCTGGAATTATTCGCAATCAATCTGGTGAGATTTTGCTTCAATACAAAGGCAATGGAGAACACTGGAGTCTGCCTGCTGGGGCAATCGAACCAGGCGAAGCACCTGCAGAGGCTATTATTCGTGAAGTTTGGGAGGAAACGGGATTTTTCGTTGTCCCACAAAAACTATTGGGAGTGTTTGGCGGCAAGGATTTCCGCTACCAATACCCAAATGGGCACAAGGTTGAGTACAATATTTTCATGTTTGACTGCAAAGTTGTGGGTGGAAACCTCAACCCAATGGACAACGAAACAGCCGAACTCCGTTATTTCAGCCCTGATACGATGCCAGAGCTGGCCTTACCCTATCCTAAGGAGATATTTTACCAGGATTCCTCAAGTGAAATTTTTTATCAGTGGAAAGATCAATGGCTGGTAAATTTAAATTCTAATAAAACGATCTAAAAAAATAGATAATTGGAGGCTTTGTTATGAACCATCTTTTAAAAAAAGTCTTAGAGCTAGATACAGTTTACCTAGATACGTTCACGAACCGAATTAACACCTCTTGGGGCAAGCTGTTTTACAATATGAATCAACCGGTCTATTATGATGCCAATCACGCCGAGATTAGTGAAAATCCTAAGAATGCAAAAGCGGTAATAGAAGAAGTGCTTCGCTTTTATCAAGAGAAGAACATCATCCCACGATTTTACCTTTACAATCTGGATGAACTATCACCGTTCTTAAAGGAATTAAGTGGATTTGGATTTCGATATGAGGAATTAGTCAGCCCCATTCAGATTTGGAGTAGAATAAAACATCAGGGCAGTAAAAATGAAAAAGTGACCATCGAAACAGTAACTGAGTCCAATTACAATGAGGCTTTGGAAATTGAGTGCAGCATAAAAGAACTCGGTGGTCGAGCAGTAAGAGAAAAAGCTCTTGCAGAAGAATTTAACCATCCATTTTACACGCATTACCTGCTTCGTTATGAGGGCATCCCTTGTTCGACTGCCAGCATATTCGCGCACGACGGGCAGGCACGAATGGAGAGTGTAGCCACCCTGGAGGCTTTTCGGGGCAAGGGACTAATCGGTGAACTGATTTATTTCTTGCAGGAAGAAGTAGAAAAACGTGGAATAGAAGATTTTTGGGTGTTCCCCATTAACGAGCGAGTGGAAAAAGTTTATGCTAGATATGGATTTGAAACTGCAGGAAAGCTTGTAACAGGACATGCTTTTCTATCAGGCAAAAGCATTAAGGAAATTCAACAGGGTTAACAAAAGGGAGCTTCGTTTATCGAAGCTCCCTCAGATTGTCGAGAAAGGTTATTTTTCTCGGCAATTTTTCATTTTACTTGAATTAAAATATGATTTTTAGAATTGATTATCGCCTGCAATGGGGCCTATTGATTTCCGCTCCAGGTGCTTCGCTTTCCGCGGGCGTGCCGGGGAGCCTCCTCGGCG
>NZ_HG942040.1 GCF_000612665.1 Neobacillus dielmonensis | reverse complement strand
TAGCTTCTCTACTTAGAGTTACCCAAAAGTAATCAAAATACAAATTTAGAGTGGGGGCCTTGACAGTTTCGTTCATATCAGGAGGCTCCCTGGCACACCCTAAGGTCCACGAAGCACCTGGAGTGGAAATCCACAGGCCCCATAGCATCGACAATTTATTTGTAAAACCAATTTTTAAATCACAAAAATAAAAAAATTGCCGAGAAATATCCCCTTCCTCGACAATTTGGACTGACGTTTCGTCAGCCCTTTTGTTAATTTATTTAGCTTTAACCATATAATCATAAATGTATTTCCCAATCCTGCTGATAACCTGTCTTGCGGTATAAGGTTCATCAAGTTCGTCTGTTAAGATGGCTACATAGGCAGTTTGGTCGTTATAGGCCATAATTGCACAGTCATTCTCGACCTTTGGCAAACTGCCGGTTTTATTTGCCACATAAATTTTATCCAAATCCATCATGGCAGGAAGCTTATCCTGAAACTGCTGAGCATGCATGATTTTTAAGGCAAGGCTGCGGCTCGTCTCTGATAGAATACTTCCTTCATTCATCGCCTTTAAACAGCAAACCATATCTGCAGCGCTTGTTTTATTGTCAAGGCCTCGTTCCTTTGCTTCGAAGTCCATCATCTTTCGATTCAGTACCGTGCCGGTCATCCCTATTTTTGTGATTGTGCGATTGATGGATTCAATTCCTAATCTGTCAATCAGCATATTGGTGGCGGTATTATCTGAGACGGTAATCATTAATGTTAATAAGTCCAATAATGTTAATCTCGCCTCTGAAGAAAGCGACTCCAGCACGCCTGACCCACCAGCCCTATTTTCAATCCTAATCAATTCATCTAGGTTAATCAATCCGGCGTCACACTGCCGAAGGCCCTCTATTAAAATTGGAACCTTAATAACACTGGCAGAAGGAAACACATCCTGTGAATTGAAATCTAACCGCACATTACCGATTTCGATAGCAAGCCCGATTCTTCCCTTAAATTCGATTAGCTCTTCCGCTATTTTAACTTCTAATGGATGCATATTTACCTCGTTGCCGCAACCTGGGAATAATCTTGACCGGAGGATTTTTCCTTATCATATAAATGGCAGGCAACAAAATGATTTTTCTCTAGTTCTTGCCATGCAGGGCGAACCGTGGCACATACTTCCATTGCCATTGGACAGCGGGTCCTAAATACACATCCGCTTGGTGGATTAATTGGACTTGGCAACTCTCCTTTTAAGATAATTCTTTCCCGCTTATCCTCGATATCGGGGTCAGGAATCGGAATTGCAGAGAGCAACGCTTGGGTATACGGATGCATCGGTTTATGATATAATTCCTTGCTTGTTGTTAACTCAACTAAATGTCCTAGATACATAACACCAATTCTATCACTAATCTGCTTGACCATCGATAAATCATGGGCAATAAACAGATACGTTAAGCCCTTTTCTTTCTGAAGACGCATTAATAGATTTACAACTTGCGCTTGTACAGACACATCAAGTGCCGAAATTGGTTCATCAGCAATGATAAATTCTGGGTCTAAGGCCAGTGCTCGAGCAATGCCAATCCGCTGGCGTTGTCCGCCGCTGAATTCATGCGGGTAACGGCTCGCATGTTCTTTACTTAAACCAACATCCTCCAACAGCTGATATACCCGTTGTAATCGTTCCTGCTTACTTGCAAACATTCCATGTACTTCCATTGGCTCAGAAATAATTTCAGCTACGGTTGATCTTGGATTTAAGGAAGCGTACGGATCCTGAAATATCATTTGCATTTGCCGATGGAACTCAAAGCGTTCCTTCTTGTTAAACGAGTGAATATTCTTTCCGTTAAAAATAACTTCTCCTTCGGTCACATCATATAAACCGATAATGGTTCTTCCAGCAGTGGACTTCCCACATCCGGATTCTCCTACAATTCCTAATGTTTCACCCTTATTAATGTGAAACGAAACACCATCAACTGCTTTAAGATTTTCATCTTTCCCCAATTGGAAATGTTTTTTTAAATTTTTTACCTGTAATAAAGCCTGCTTTTCCATACTATACCTCCGTATCCAGCCCCAGCCAGTAGCGTCTTGCTGCGCATAGTTCTTGTTCGTAGATGGTTCCTGCTAGATCGATAATCTCCACTGTTTTCCCAGTATTCGGAGAATGTAGTAGTTTTCCGTCACCATAATAAATTCCAACATGATGAATACTGCCTTTTCCTTGCTCGTAGGCAAAAAACAGCAGATCTCCTGGTTTTATTTCTGCTAATGGCACGCTCTTTCCATGGTTAGCTTGATCATGAGCATCCCTTGGGATAATATAACCGTTAGCCTTACACATCGAATAACTCAATCCCGAGCAATCATAACCATAGCTGCTCATGCCGCCCCAAAGATATGGCAGCCCCAGGAATTGCTCCCCTGCGGCAACAATATCCTTACCTGTTCCTTTATATCGGTCTGCTAATCTTTCAAAGACAACAACATTTTGCCAATCTAGAGCACCTGTTCCATCTGGTGTCCTTACCCATACCTTATCATCCTCTTCTTTTAGAAGCGGCAATGTCGTTTGAAACGAGAGCTCCAGAGGCAGATTTTTTAATAAATGAGCTTTGGGTTTGGTAACCACTACCACTGGACCAGTTGTTAGATTCCAGTCATCCTCACACCTGGTCAGTTGGGATTTGGGTACCCATCCGGGATAACCCGAACCATTCTTCGATGTAGGCTGTTCCGGAATTAAAATATGCGCCCATTCCTCTTTCTCTTCTATGAGCAATACTTCCTGCCCATATAGGAGCTGTGTTTGAACTAGATTATCATCGCATAAACTTAACCTGGTCTCAAAAGTCAAACTGTTCAACCAATCATCGAGATTAACAGGGTTCGTTACAGCATCCCAGTCTATTTCTCTAGCAGAATTATAAGATGTCCAAACGGTCGCAACCGAAACATTCACAAGCCTTCTATCCACTTTTAAACACCTCCAACTAAACTTACCTGTTTAATCCCTAGACCTGGCGTTTCAGGCAATGTGATATGCCTTCCGTTATATTGAATGCCACCATCTACAGGGTCCTTTGCCAGCATTAACGGTGCGTCAAAATCATAACGGGTGATATTCTGTTTGCTTGCAGCAAAATGGGCCGCAGCGGTTAGTCCAATCTTTGTTTCAATCATACTACCGACCATACACTCCACTCCACAGGTTTCAGCCAAGGCATTAATGATTTGGGCTTGGTAAATACCACCCGCTTTCATTAATTTAATATTGATTAAATCCGCACTTCTTGTGGTTAAAACTTGAAATGCCTGTTTTGGCGTAAATACACTTTCGTCCGCCATAATCAAAGTTTCCACGTTATCCGTGACTTGTTTAAGACCTTCGATGTCTGCGGCTTTAACAGGCTGTTCCACGAGTTCTATGCCTAGTCCACTGTCTTCGAGCTTACGGATTGCCCGGATGGCATCCTTAGGTGTCCATCCTTGATTGGCATCTAGTCGCAATTTTATATCGTAACCAACGCGATTCCTAATTTCCTTTATTCGGTCGAGATCTTTCGCAATATCATCTTTACCCACTTTTACCTTTAGAACATTAAAACCATTTTGGACATAACGAACGGCGTCTTCGCCCATTTCCTCCGGTCCGTTCACGCTAACGGTAAAATCGGTTTCTACTTCTTTTTTATGGCCGCCAAGAAATTGGTATAAAGGCAGCTTGCAATTTTGTGCCAAGCAGTCGTACAATGCCATATCTACTGCTGCTTTAGCACTTGAATTCCCTACTAAAATCGTTTTTAAGCCTTGAAAAATCAATTCATAGTTTAATAAACTCTTGTTGAGCAAAAATGGTTTTATGACTTCATGGATAGCCGCTTCAATGCTTAACATGCTATCGCCAGTGATTACCACAGTCGGCGGTGCTTCTCCCCAACCAACAATACCGTTGTCACAAGTAATCTTTACGTAAACAGATTCTGCTGTTGTAACAGTCCGTAACGCCGTTTTAAATGGTTTTATTAGCGGTACAGCCACTCTAAAGGTATCCACTTGCTCTATCTTCATTTTTTATCCGTCCTTTACAAGATGCCACTATCGACAATGAGTCTTTTTTCAAATGTATTTAATTTTGCGTCCACACCAAAAGGGATGGTTATATTAGGATTGCAATGACCGATTTGAAACCCTTTTACAGCCGGTTTCCCTGCAAGTTGTACATAGTGCCCGATGACCTCTTCTAATGATAACGTGACCTCTCTTTTTGAGGCAGAGTCACTGAAATCACCGATTAAGATACCACTGGCCTCTGTAAGCTTTCCAGCCATATACAGCTGGTTGAGCATGCGGTCAACAGCACGGGGTTCTTCGTGAACATCCTCAATAAATAAGAGTTTTCCTTTTGTATCCAATTCAAATTTAGTTCCCAGTGTGCTAATGATCAATGACAAATTGCCGCCAACCAATTCACCGCTGGCCTTGCCTTCAACCAGTACTTCCAATGGTGATAATTCCTCTGAATAATCCAATTCTTTAGGGTCGAATAATTGTAAATAACCTTCTTTGGATAAGGAGTGAACATCGTCTTGACCGATATCTGACGCCAGCATGGGGCCATGAAAGGTCACGAGCCCAGTCTTCTGGCGAATGCTAGTATGTAAAAATGTAATATCACTATAGCCGAAAAATATCTTAGGATTATTTTTTATGATTTGATAATTGATTCTCGAGGCAATTCTTCCCGTTCCATATCCGCCTCGGGCACAAAAGATCGCCTTAACTTCTGGATCCTCAAACATTTCATGTAAATCGTCTAGTCTCTCTTGATCAGTGCCGGCCAAATAGCCATATACTTGTCGAATGTTTTTACCAAGTTTAATATTTAACCCTAAATCCTTTAAAAATTGAATCCCCTTTTCAAAATCATCCATATCTGGCGGACTGGCAGGTGCAATAACACCAACCGTATCTCCTTTGAAAAGCCGCTGTGGCTTTATCTTATTCATCCAATCTCCTCCCCTCTCTTTTATCATATTTCTTTAGGACAAAAGGGATGTTCTATCGAACACCCCCTTGATTCTTTTCCTTACTTCTTATCTGCCCATTTTAACTCCAAGTAGCCAACTGGGTGACGTACGATACCAGTTACTGCATCACTTTGTAAGTAGACTTGGTTATAGAAATGAACAGGAATAATTGGCATTTCGTCAAATAAGATTTTTTCAGCTTTATACATCATGTCAAAGCGTTTCTTTTCATCTTTTTCCAATTTGGCATCCTTAATTAATTGGTCGAACTCGGCATTGCTCCAGCCAGTACGGTTCATTGGGGAACCAGTAACAAAGTTCTCTAAGGAGTTGATTGGATCGGCATAGTCATTTAGGAAAGAACTTCTGCTAAACTGTAGGTTTAATGCTTTTTGTTCATCCGTAAATACGTTACTTTCCATACCTGCCAATTTAACATCGACACCAATGTTTTCTTTTATCATTTGCTGAACGGCTTCAGCCATTTTTTTATGAATATCGCTGGTGCTGTAAGTTAAAGTAACTTCTGGAAGAGTCGTGTACCCTTCTTCTTCCATTCCTTTTTTCAATAATTCTTTAGCTTTTGCTGCATCGGTCTTTACTAAGTCTCCGCTTGTTTTACGGAAGTCTTTACCATTTGCATCATTAAAGCCAGGTGATACAAATCCGTATGCAGGCTTTTCTTGGTTTCTTGTCACAAGATCAACAATTTGCTTTTGGTTAATCGCCATAGCAAATGCCTTGCGGATATTTACATTATTGAATGGAGCTTTATTCACGTTTAAGCGATAGAAATACAATCCGGCTTGGTCTTCAACTTTTACTTTACCATCTTTAAACAACTTTTCAGCTAATTCTGGCGGAACATCAGAAGAGTCAAGTTCGCCAGTCGTATACATTTGATATTCCGTATTATCATCATCGACCATTGCCCAATTAATTTTGTCGATTTTGACATTTTTAGCATCCCAATACTTATCATTCTTCACCATTACAAAGTTACTGTCATGGTTCCATTCAGATAATTTGTATGGTCCATTTGCTACAAATGAGTCTGCTTCCGCAAACCAATTTGGATTTTCTTTGGCCACTTTTTCATTAATTGGGAAGAAGCAAGGATTAGTAATAACACTTAAGAAATAAGCTTGTGGGCTGACTAATGTCACTTCAAATGTTTTATCGTCGACCGCTTTTACCTTTACGTCATCGGCAGATCCTTCACCGTTATTGTAAGCTTCGCCGCCTTCAATAAAATAGGCAAGGAATGCTGCAGAAGAAGCCGTATTAGGATCTAATAAACGTTTCCAAGCAAAGACAAAGTCACCAGCTGTTACATCGTCACCATTTGACCATTTGGCATTATCACGGATGTGGAAAGTGTACGTTTTACCATCTTTAGAAACATCCCATTTTTCTGCAATCGCAGCCTGTGGCTCATGTTTCTCATCCAAACGGGTCAAACCTTCCATTAAATTGTTCAATGCATTCCAAGAAACAGCATCAAATCCAATTGGCGGGTCAAACGAAGTAGGTTCTTGCCCATTGTTCCAATTCAGCACTTTTTCGGTTTTTTCGCCTGACTTGCCTTCATTTTTCTTTGGTTCACTTCCGGCATCTTTATTTGCTGTACAAGCAGCCAAAGCAAATGCCAACATGACAGCTGTCAAAATTGTTACAAGCTTTTTCATGTTTTACCCCCTAGATAGTTTATATTAATATTTTGAAACCAGTTTTTGGGCCCGTTCATCTTGCAGCCAGCAATCAACAGAATGCTGGTTGGTTAATTGCGATTTAAACGGGTAGACTTTGTCACAAACCTCCATGGCATACGGACAGCGGGCGGCAAAAGCACAACCTACTGGTGGTAAAAACAAATCTGGAGGTGTTCCCGGAATTGGGATTAATTCCGCCTTTTCCATATCTAATCTTGGTACGGATTTTAGCAATCCTTTTGTATATGGGTGCTGCGGGCTGTAAAAAATCTCCCGCCTGGAACCGATTTCAACAATTCTCCCGGCATACATAACAGCAATCCGGTCAGCAACCTGGGCCACGACCCCTAAATCATGGGTAATCAAGATAATCGAAACCCCTGTTTTCTTTTGAATGTCACGGAACAACTCGAGAATTTGCGCCTGTATTGTTACATCCAGTGCTGTAGTCGGTTCATCTGCTATTAACACATCCGGACGGCAAACGAGTGCCATCGCGATGACAATCCGCTGTCTCATCCCACCGCTAAATTGGTGAGGATATTGCTTCAGCCGTATTTCAGGATTTGGAATTCCAACAAGATTTAGCATCTCAAGTGCCACCTGCTTGGCTTGGTCATTGGAAAGGTGCTCATGTTGCTTGATCCCTTCCATAATCTGATCGCCAATGGTCAGCGTTGGGTTTAAGGCTGTCATTGGATCCTGGAAAATCATCGAAATATTCGCCCCGCGAACTTTCCGCATTTCCGGTTCCTTTAGTTTTATTAGATCTTTACCTTTAAAAAGAATTTCCCCGCCTGTTATCTTACCAGGCGGATTCGGAATTAATTTCATAATGGTTTGAGAAGTGACACTTTTCCCGCATCCTGATTCTCCAACGATAGCTAAGGTTTCCCCTTCATGTAAATCGAAACTGACCCCGCGGACGGCCTTCACTTCACCGCCGTATGTTGAAAAGGATACGTGAAGATCTTTAACTTGAAGTATTTTTTCCATGCTGCTACCTCCTCAACTTTGGATCTAAGGCGTCCTGAAGCCCATCACCTAGAACATTAAATGCAAACATGGTTAATGATATAAATAAGGTTGGGAAGAATAACCTCCACCAATAGCCTGATAGAATCGTAGATAGTCCATCATTAGCCATTACTCCCCAACTAGCATGTGGAGCTTGAATTCCTAGACCGATAAAGCTTAAGAAAGCTTCCGCAAAAATGGCTGAAGGAATGGTCAGTGTCATTTGAACGATAATTGGGCCCATGGTATTTGGCAGCAAATTCTTGCGGATGATTCGCGATGTTTTGGTGCCAAATGTTTTGGATGCGAGCACAAACTCATAGTTTTTAATTTGTAGAACTTGCCCCCTGACGATCCTAGCCATTCCAACCCAACCTGTAATTGACAATGCTAGAATGATGGTCGTTAATCCAGGTCCAATTACGACCATGACAAGGATGACGACTAGCAGATAGGGCAATCCATATAAAATTTCTACAAACCGCATCATCAAATTATCCACACGGCCGCCTTTATAGCCGGCAATACCACCATAGGTTACCCCTATAACAAAATCGATTAGGGCCGCCATCAACCCGACGAACAATGATATTCGTGCCCCATACGCTGTTCGCGTGAACACATCACGTCCTAAATCATCCGTTCCGAACCAGTATTTACCTGATGGAGGGAGATTTTGATCCAGCAATGTTTGTTTTTCAACTGTATGCGGTGAAATGATCGGACCGAAAATAGCAAACACAGCTAAAAATACGAGAAAAACTAAACCTGCCATTGCTAACTTGTTTTTCAACAGCCTGTGCCACGAATCTTTCCAATAGGAAAGGCTTGGTCTTACCACAGTTTCTGCTTGCTTTATATTTTTCTCCTTCGGGGTAAACCACTCATCCGGAATATCAGGCGAAATATTTAATGTTTCTTGTTTGCGCAGTTCCATTATTTCGCCTCCTTTTTACCTAGTTTAATACGAGGATCTAAGAATCCATATGCTAAATCTACTAAAAGCAGCATAAAGATTAAAATCGCACTATAGAAAATGGTAGTGCCCATAATAACCGGATAATCACGGTTATTGATACTGTCGACAAAATACTTTCCCATCCCCGGGATAGCAAATATTTTTTCAATGACAAACGTACCGGTTAAGATGCTGGCAGCCAATGAGCCTAATACTGTTACTACTGGTAATAGAGCATTTCTCAAGGCATGTTTAAAAACAATTTTCACTGGTGACAGCCCTTTGGCTTTAGCAGTTTTTATGTAATCCTGTGTTAATACCTCCAACATGCTCGAACGGGTTAACCGAGCGATAATTGCCATTGGTCCTGTAGCGAGCGCCAAGATTGGCAATACCATATGCTTGGGACTCTGCCAAGTAGCAACCGGGAAAATAGGAAAATTAACCGCGAGTTGCTGGATTAATAGAGTAGCCATAACAAAGTTTGGTACAGAAATTCCAATAACCGCAATGCTCATCGCTAAATAGTCAATAAAACCGTTATGTCTTAGTGCCGCAATGACCCCCAATATAATTCCAGAAATGATTGCGACAAGGAGTGTATAAAAGCCTAGTTCGAACGAAACAGGGAAACCCCTGCCGAGCATATCATTTACGGTCTGGGACGATTTTTTTATTGATGGTCCCAAGTCACCTTGAACAAGTTGCTTTAAATAATTGCCATACTGAACCATAAGCGGCTTATCCAAATTGTAATAGGCCTCAAGGTTTTTTTGTACAGCTTCATTCGTCCTTCTTTCTTCATTAAAAGGAGACCCTGGGACTGAATGCATTAGGAAAAACGTCCCAGTAATAATCAGCCACAACGTAATGATCATTGAGACCAAACGTTTTATATAATATGTATTCACGTATGACCACTTCCTAACAGTATGTTATTCTTAATGCTACCTCGGTCATGACAAGCTTTACTTGACAGGCTTCGCGAATCTATCATTAACTATCACTTACCACGATTTGGAATTCGAAGTGATTTCCCATTTATTACTTTCGTCATAATAACTCGGCTGCATGATCGTGCTGCTTGTCTCTCTTCACGGTTCAATTGGTCGTCCTACAAAACCCTTTTATATCAACAACTAAACTTCCCCTTTTATCCCCTTTCATTTAAATTTCTCTATTTTCTAAATATTATAGAATAATATATATTTTAATTCAAACTGTTCTTAAAATAAATAGCGAAAATTGATAAATATTATGTTAGTTAATCTTACATCCCGATAAATCAGAAGATAGTTCTCTTTTTATTTTCCACTATTAGTTAAATACATTATAATAAACATAATATGGATTATAGATAGGAAGTGAAAATATTGGGTGTTTCATTAAGTAAAGGACAGAAGGTAGATTTAACAAAGACCCATCCCGGATTACAAAATGTAGTCGTTGGACTAGGTTGGAACATTGGCAATCAGGGTTCAAATTTTGATTTGGACGCTTCGGCATTTTTATTAGGGGCAAACGGTAAAGTTCAAAGCGATCAAGACTTTGTGTTTTATAATAATCCTTCCGGGGGTAACGGCTCGATTACCTATAGCGGCGATAACCGTATTGGTTCAGGTGTTCGGGATGATGAACAACTCCGTATCAACCTAAATCTTGTTCCGCCCCATATCCATCGCGTTGCTTTTACCATCACCATTCATGATGCTCAAATAAAAGGACAAAATTTTGGACAAATCTCTGATGCCTACGTCAGGATTTTCAACGAAATGACCAATGAAGAATTATTACGGTTTAACTTAGGAAGAGATTTCACCGTTGAGACAGCCATTGTGGCAGCGGAGTTATACCGTCATAACGGAGAATGGAAGTTTAACGCCATTGCTAGCGGTTTTCAAGGCGGCCTAGCCGCGTTGTGCCGTAACTTTGGGATCGATGTGGATGAACAACCAGCAGCTCCTTCACCACAGTTCAATCAACAACCGTTCCAACATAACCTGGGGCAAGGTAATTCTTTTCAGCAACAGACCCAGCAGCAGTCATCGTGGCAAGCTGACCAAAGCCATTATGACCCATATAGGCAAAGTCAGGCGAACCCGTCTACATACCATTCACAGCCGCCGGTTCATTTGCAGCCAGATTCCTCCTATCAACAGCCAGCATATGGATACTCTGGAACCGCTTTTCCTGCTGCTTCAGGTTCTCACCAAACATATGGTGGAGACGACATTGCTTGTCCTCGCTGCCACTCCACCAACATACGGACAGGAAAAAAGGGTTTTGGTTTAGGAAAAGCTGCAATCGGCGGATTAATTCTTGGGCCAATTGGATTACTTGGCGGATTTATTGGGCAAAATCAGCTTAAATTCACCTGCAATCAGTGTGGAAATTCTTGGTCTCCTTCTCAAACGGATTATGCAGAATGGGCTAACAATCAAAAGCGGAAAGCACAGGATTTATTTAATCGCTATAAAAGCCAGGATGTTATGGACGCGGTTGTAGCTGCATGCGCATTAGTAGCGATGGCTGATGGATATCTAGATGCTTCGGAACGCCAGAAAATGCTGGATTTTATTCATCAAAGTGAAGAGCTACGGGTTTTTGATACGAACAAGGTGATTCAAAAGTTTAACCTTTATGTATCGAAATTGCAGAATGACCGGATGCTTGGACGGGCTGATGCTTTTAAGGCACTCGGGGCCATTAGGACGAAGCCGGAAATAGCCAGGCTGGTAGCTCGGTATTGTATTGCAATTGGTTATGCAGATGGGAATTTTGATCACAACGAAAAGCAAATGGTATCGGATATTTGCCGCGAACTTGGCTTAAATCCCGCTGAATTCTTGTCATAATAAAAAAGAGGCTGATTTTCAGCCTCAGGCTGTCGAAAAACCCTTCGGCAGCCTCTTATTACATCTAATTACTTTAACAGTTCACCGCGTTAATATGATATAATATTATTAACAATAGATTATTAA
>NZ_HG942039.1:57152-61468 GCF_000612665.1 Neobacillus dielmonensis | reverse complement strand
TGCTGGGCGCACGTAAAAAGAGGATGATTCATTCCGCAAATCATCCTCTTTTATACTTTTAGCAATATAGTGCTAGATAATTCATTAGCTATTCATAACGAAGTGATTCTATGGGGTCAAGCTTCGAAGCTTTATTGGCCGGAAGGATACCAAATACAATCCCTATCACCATGGAGAAGACCACACCGCCGGCCACCACTTGCCAAGAAACCAAAGAAGGCCAACCTGCAAACAGGCTTACGATTTTAGCTGTCCCCCAGCCAAAAAATATACCAAGGATCCCCCCCATTAAGGTAAGTGTCATCGATTCAATTAGAAATTGGGTCAGCACCTGGCCCCTAGTCGCTCCAAGCGCCATTCTGATTCCAATTTCTCTCGTTCGTTCCGTAACTGACACAAGCATGATATTCATAACACCAATACCGCCAACGAACAGAGATATGCCAGCAATGCTGCCAATAATTAGTGTCATAATTTGAGTAACCTGACCGATTCCCTGAGAGATTTCCTCCATATTAATTACTTGATACGACTTTTCAGTATTATGAAGCTTATTTAGGAGGTTAGCAGCCTTTTTCCCAGCTGCTTGAAGCTGTTCAGCCGAAGCTGCTTGGATGGTTAGCTGTGTGTAATCACTGCTGCCATACACTACTTTCCACGTTTGAAATGGGAGATAGATTTCCATTGTTCCAAAGGAAAGAATTCCAGTTGGCTTTTCCAATACCCCAATAATTTCTATCGGCTGGTTCGCAACGGTCATGATGCTGCCGACTGGGTTTTTCCCCTTAAAAAGCTCCTCTTTTAGTTTATTACTAATTATAGCTGCCCGCCTTCCGCTAAGAAAGTCAGCAGCAGTTAAGTTTCTACCGTCCTCAATTTTTAACTCATTCAATTGTAAATAGGCTTGGTTTATTCCAGTAACGGAAATATCCTTCGTGTCTTTTTGGTACCTGGCACTGGACATGGTGGTGCTCGATGCCACCACCTCCTTGACCTCAGGCAATTGTTCTAATGCACGAATGTCTTCTTGTTTGAACGGTGCCTGCAATAATATATTAGGATTGGAACGAATTTCCTCTTCAGAAGGCTGGTAAAACACCTCTATTGTATTCCCTGACCCGGTAAACTGTGACTTTAGCATGGCCTCTCCACCTTGCCCAATGGCCACTACAATAATGATGGCGCCCACTCCAATTACAATACCAAGCATAGTTAGGATGCTGCGCATTTTATGCATTTTTAGAGAGTTTAACGCCATCATTAGGTTTTCCATAAAACTCATGAGGTCGGCCTCCAATCCTTCCGTGCAGTTGGTTGAATGGAACCGTCCCTTACCATAATCGTTCGGCTGGCAAATTCAGCTATCTCCGGTTCATGCGTCACCACCACAATGGTGGTTCCTTCTTCATTAAGTTCCTTAAAAAGTCCCATAATCGACATACTCGTCTTTGTATCAAGGGCTCCAGTAGGCTCATCTGCCAAAATTAGCTTTGGATTGTTTACCATCGCTCTAGCGATAGCCACACGCTGCTTTTGCCCACCAGATAACGCATTGGGTAAATGATTGGATCGGTCAGTAAGTCCCATCTTATCTAATGCACGTCTAGCCCTCTCGTGTCTTTCTGTTTTAGAGACACCGGCATAAATCATTGGCAACTCAACATTTTTAATAGCTGTCAGTCGTGGGAGAAGATGAAATTGCTGAAAAACAAATCCAATCGAATGGTTTCTAACCCGTGCCAATTCTTTGTCATTATAGCCCGATACATCCTGCCCATTGAGTAAATACTTTCCAACACTCGGTTTATCCAAACAGCCAATGATATTCATAAGTGTCGATTTTCCCGAGCCTGAAGGCCCCATGATTGCCACAAATTCCCCTTCCTGAATCGTCAAGTTCATGTTATGTAAAACATTAATAGTTTCCTTGCCAAGTAAGAAGGACTTCGTTAAGTGCTCTAATTGAATCATTTTATTGTCACATCCATACCATCCTTCAACTTTTCAGGACCCTTAACGATGACACTCTCACCCGAAGCAAGGCCATTAATTACTTCCATTTTCTTTCCTGAGGAAATGCCGATTTTAACATTCTGTTTTTTCACCCTGCCTTGTTCAACAAGATAAACATATGGTTGTCTCCCATCATCATGAACAGCCTCTATCGGGATGACTTTAGCCTTCTTTTTTTCCGTTTCAATTTCCATAATAACTTGAAATCCAGGTTTTAATGTATGGGTGTCGCCCGTTATTTTTACGGTGACAGGGTATTGAACGGCTTGGCTTCCAGTTTGCCCAACGGTTTGATTTTGCTCAGGAAGCATACCAATAGCCGTGATTTCCCCCTGCCACTCTTGATCCGCCACGGCATCCGACTTGATGCTTACTTTCTGGCTGGCATTGACTTTTAACGTATCATATTCCGATAACAGGCCAGTGACTATCAAACTATCAATTTTGCCTATTTGTATCAGTGGCTCAGTGACCCCTGCAGCAGATGAAATGCTTGTTTTATTCGCCTTAAGAACAACACCGTCTATTGTACTTTTAATTTCAAGCTCATTTTGTTTTTTTTGCAGCAAGTCTTTCTGAAGATTGGCCTGTTTAAGGTCAAGGTCTGCCAATTTTTTCTCCATCTCCAAGCTCTCTTGCTCAGAATCCATTTGCTTTTTTGCTTCCTCTTCGCCAACCTGGGCTTTTAATGCGGCTTTCTTTTCTTTAAGCTGCTTAATTTGCTTATCTAGGTTTGAGACTTTTAGATTGGCAGATTCAATGGCAATTTTGTTTTGCTCAATTTCCAACTCCAGTTGTGGGTTATCGAGTTTCGCTAAAACAGTACCGCTTTTTACTTCTTGCCCTTCAGAGACAAGCAATTCCTTTACTTCTCCTTTTTCCGGTGAAGTAAAGATTTGCTGCACCTCTTGCAATTTCACCGTTCCAGGTACTAACAACTGCGACGAAATCTCCTCCTCGTTAATGTTGGCCGTCGTCACAGCTGGCCCTTTGGCAAAAACTTGGCGGTATACGCTCACTGAAATCATAATTGCAAGCAAGGTAATGATACCTATTGCAATCCATAGTTTCTTTTTCATAGATTCGGACATGGTGCTGACATGATGAGTATATTCCTTGTCCTGTTCTCCTTTCCTTTAGCTGTAATAACAGCAGGTAAAGATTTATAGTGATGAAGCCTCTGGCAGTAATCCGCCCAGAAAGCCTATGCCAAAACTGACTAAAAAGAAGATAATGGCAATTGTCCATGCAAGTCCTTTGGAAAATTCCGCTGTTTTATGTAACCCGATAGCCGTAAGTATGGTTGACCAAATTCCAAAAAACTCAAGTGACGCCAATCCTCCTGGCTTCTCTAAATTAAGCAAGCCTGCCAAGCTGGTCACGTACGTTTCAGGATTTCCTCCTATTGCGAATCGAATGGCCATATTTAATATGATTCCCGCTGCCCCTATAACCATAATAAAGGTATTCATCGAGAACAATTGTTTAAACGTAACAGTTGAACTGGCAGCCTTGGCAATCAGCAAATGAATGGCACTCGAAAAAAGCACGCTGATAATCGGAGTAACAATCCCGGTTACTGCTACTGTCACTTTCGTAATTCCTAAGATTAAGTCAGCCTGATTTTCGGGTATTCCCTGATCAATCAGAGTAGATACATCCATAGCAGATACCATAAAGAATAGCCCAATTGCATAAAGGATACTGACAATGAGGAGCGGCAGCCAGATTTTTGGGTTCGCTTTAATTCTGATAAATTGCTCGCTTGGACTTGTAAACATGCCAAATAAACTTGGAGACTCTTTCTTTGTCTTTACTTCCGTTTGCATTTCCATTCAAAAACCCCCATTTTTGAGTAATTTTTATCCAGCAGTTCATTATACGATGATCATTAGGAAAAAGATTCAAATTATTACAAAATATATAACAATACTGCAAATTTTGACGTAGTTGGATCTTTCCCATGCATGATGTACAAATCTTGAGTTATTGCGGATCCATTAAAACTCTCTTATTAGAGAGTAAATCGCGTCATAATAGTTCTTAACAAAATTTATATGCTGATCCCGGTATTAATTTATAACAATTTTAAATAAACTGTTTTCCCCCGAAAACAACAAAAAAGTGCAGATTATCTGCACTTCAGATTGTCGAGAAAGGTTATTTTTCTCGGCAATTTTTCATTTTACTTGAATTAAAATATGATTTTTAGAATTGATTATCGCCTGCAATGGGGCCTATTGATTTCCGCTCCAGGTGCTTCGCTTTCCGCGGGCGTGCCGGGGAGCCTCCTCGGCGCTTTA
>NZ_HG942039.1:0-56548 GCF_000612665.1 Neobacillus dielmonensis | reverse complement strand
ACGCGGTGAACTGTTAAAGTAATTAGATGTAATAAGAGGCTGCCGAAGGGTTTTTCGACAGCCTGAAGTGCGGATTATCTGCACTTTTTTGTTGTTTCTATTATTCTGCTATTTTTTTAGCATAACGAAGATCCGGTTCCGATAGCTCAGCAAAACGGATTCCTTCAAACTTTTTGCTGACAAGAGCATTTTGAGCTGAATAGTAAATCGGCAGAATTGGCAGTTCATCCATCAAGATGTCTTCAGCTTGATGAAGAAGCTCATAGCGTTTAGCTTCATCCTGTTCAACTGTCGCTTTTTCCATCAATGAATCATACTCTGCATTGCTCCAGTTAGTGAAATTATTGGAGTCGGTTGAAGTATAGTGGTGGAGTACCCCAATCGGATCTAAAAAGTCTCCGACCCAGCCCATCCGTGCTGCTTGGAAGTTCTTTTGCTTGAAAGTATCAATAAAAGTCTTCCATTCCTGATTTTCTAGCTTCACTTCTACGCCTAAGTTTTGTTTTAACATTTCCTGAATGGCTTCAACAATCTTCTTATGGTTATCAGCCGTATTATATTTAAATGTAACAGGCGGTAATTCGGTTAGGCCTTCCTCTTCCAGGCCTTCTTTTAATAATTGCTTAGCCTTTTTCGGATCAAATTGGTAGTATTTGTCTGCTTCATCACGGAAATCCTTGCCTGAATCTGTTTTAACACCGTCTGGTACATACCCATATGCAGGTATTTCGCCTGCTTTTGATACGCTCTCGGTGATCGCCTTTCGGTCAATCGCATAAGAGAAGGCTTGTCTGATTTTTTTATTGTTAAATGGCTTTTCATTGACATTAAAGGTATACGTATAAACGCTAAATTGTGGATGTGAAACGAATTCTGGCGTGCTCTTCTCCTGCTCAATCGAGTCAATTGGGAGCTGTTTGATTAAGTCCAACTCGCCAGTTTTAAACATTTGATAGTAAGTAGTTGCATCCGCCACCATTTTAAAGTGGATGTCATCCATGGTAATTTCTTTCGCATTCCAATAGGTTTGGCTCTTAGTAAGGGAAAGCTCTGCATCATGTTTCCATTCTTTTACGGTAAAAGCGCCATTTGTTACTATGCCTGCCGCTTCCGCTGCCCAGTCTTTATTGGCATCTACTACTTTGGGGTTAACTGGCAGATAAGCTTCAGCCATCATAATTTTCGGGAAGAATTTAAGTGGGTTGGTTAGTTCAACCACCAATGTTTTATCATCTACTGCCTTAATGCCGACTTCGTCTACAGAACCACTTCCAGTATTGTAGGCTTGTGCTCCCTTAATATAATATAATGATGAAGCATCATAGGCACCCGTTTCTGGATTCAATACCCGTTTCCAAGAATATTCAAAGTCTTTTGCAGTCACTGGGTCCCCATTGGACCATTTCGCACCATCACGGATCGTAAAGGTATAGATTTTTCCATCTTCAGAAGTCTCAATTTTGCTTGCCGCACCTTCAACGATATTGCCTTTCTTATCATAGGTATACAAACCTTCATATAGGTGGTCAATGACCCAAAAGGAAGTTGTGTCTGAAGCAAAAGCAGGGTCTAAGGTATATGGTTCACCTGCAAGGTTTGTCGTAATTTCCTGCTTAATGTTTTTGGCCGCTTTGTCTGAAGCTTGACCAGCCTCTTGTTTGCCACAGCCGACAAGTCCGGTTACTGTAATCAAAATGGCTACAGTTATTACAAGTAAAACTTTTTTCATGTTGTTTCCCCCCATGGTGCTATATTTATTTTTTATTTGAGTGTGAAGAATCAAAAAATTATTTATATAATAATATTTTCACCTTCAAACCAACTAACAACAAAAAAAATCCTCTTTCTAGATAGGAAGAGGATTTTTACATACTAAATTATGCAATACTCTTCTTATCTATCAGGAAAAAATCCTGATGGAATTGGCACAGTGTTCCAAAGAACCCGCTGCCGAGACTTCATAGGGCCATTTCCCTCCGTCTCTCTCGATAAGAGATTTCACTATGTACTTATCACAAAGTAAGAATAATACTTTTCTAGTAAACCGTCAATATATTTTTCTAAAAAAATAATTTTGTGTATAGATTCAAAATATTCATGATAACGGATCCAGGAGAACCGTCTCCCTGGGCTTTGACTAAAATAAGAAGCTAAGTTCTTCTATTGATTGAATTACTACTTTTGGCAAGCCTAATTGATTTTCATGGTCAAACAATTGCCCTGTCTCTTTCATCCATTTCTGTTGATAAAATCCGATAAACAAAGGGTGCTCCATTCTCTGCATAGGAGGAAGAGTAAGTACTTCTTGAGGAAGTTTTCTGGAAATGAACACTGAACAAATATTTAGTTTATTAGCTAGATAGACATCGTGATCGATTCGATCCCCAACATGTGCCAAAACCGTTCCTTGGTTTAATAGCTCCGATAGAATCCGTTCATCCGGTTTAGCATAACCTATTTGATCAGGAGTAATAAAATAATCAAATAATCCGCTAAGCTTCAATGCTTCTACAACAGGCTGCTGGTATTTTCGATAACCATTCGTAACAATTGCCAGACGGATGCCTTTGCTTTTTATTCGAGTCAATGATTCAAGGAGATGATCCTCAAGTAAGTAGATTTTTGGAGAAACAGAATGTTTTTTTACAAGATCTTCGATACGGATTTCTAAATCGAGTTGATAATCCCTAAGAATTTTGCATAAAATTTCATCCCAATTATAGGCTTCGATCAATCTGTTTTGTTTCATCCGCAGGTTATGTTCTTCTATCATTACGGTTCGGACATCTAACTTTTTATTCGTGTTTTGAGAAATTAATTCACCAATTTCCGGAAAAACCCAGTTTCCAAACGGATTTTGCATCAACGTTCCGTCTAAATCAAATGTAATCCATCTCGTATCCATTATTTCAACGCTCCTGACGTTAAGCCTTCGATAAACATCCGGGAAGCAAAAATAAAAGCAATTAATAAAGGCAGTGATGAAATAGTCAAACCGGCAAATAATAAATTCCACTCCGTATCATATTCCCCAAAGAGAGTGAGCATTCCAAGGGGTATGGTTCTTAGTTCATCTGATTTGATAAATATTAACGGGTAAAAAAAGTCATTCCAAACGTTGACTAAATTGACGATTCCAACAATCGCAATCGGCGGCTTCATGATTGGCAGCATAATCTTATAATATACTTGGAAGTCATTGCATCCGTCTAAACGTGCAGATTGTTCCAGGTCTTTCGGCAACGTTCTAAAAAAGCCATAAAATAAGAATACTGCAAACGGAATTCCTCCCGCTACGTATACAGCAATGAGAGAAAAATGCGTGTTTAGCAAATGGAAATTTCTCATAATTAAGTAGAGTGGAATAATGGCCAGTTTCATAGGAAGCATAAGTCCAATCATAAAAAAGAAGAGGACAAACGGATTCCATTTAAACGAATACCTGGATAAATAATAGGCTGCTAGAGAGGAAACAAAGATTACGACAAATACCGATACTGCACTAACAATTATACTATTCCATATATATCCGGAGAAATTTACTTTTTCCCAGACAATACGATAATTTTCCAACGAGAAACTTTTGGGCAGGTTAAACGGCGAAATCATAATTTCGAGTTTAGATTTAAAAGAAGAGTTAATCATTAATAAAATAGGATACGAGATAATAATTGTCATAAACGCTAAAATCATGTATTTGAGGGTCTGAACAGGCCATTTTGTCCCCATATAAACACCACCTATCTTTCAAAATCTTTACGTTTGAAGTAAATCATTAAAATCGCTGTTGATAAAGCAATGATTAAAAACAATACCACTGCAATGGCTGAACCTAATCCAATTGATTGTCCACCCTCTACAGAACCAAATGCCAATCTATAAAAATATGTTCCTAACACGTCTGTTGAGTAATATGGTCCCCCTGAAGAGCCCTGCATGGCATAGATAAGCTCAAACGTTTCAAAGCATCCAATAAAAGTTAATATGGTCATGGTCATAATCGCATTCATTGTCATTGGAATTGTAATAGTGAAGATTATTTTAAAATTAGAAGCCCCATCAATTTTTGCAGCTTCAAATATTTCTTTATCGATTGACTGCAAACTGGCAAGAAAAATCAGCATTGAGAAACCAACACCAGCCCAGCCATTTATTAAAATAATGGTAAGAAGTGCTGTATCTGTACTTCCTAACCACGGCTGTGCCAGAAAATCCAGCCCTACTGATTTTAGAAAAAGGTTCAGGGCCCCAGATGTAGGATTTAAGATAAGACTAAAGAGGAATCCAATAACAATAACGGAAAGCAGCTTTGGAAGAAAGAAGATGGTCTTGAAGAATTCCTTTCCTCTGATTCTACTATGGATAATTAAAGCTAAAATATAGGCAGTAACTAATTCGGTACACACGTTAACGAAGAAAAAGGTCCAGTTATGTTTAAAGGCATTGACAAATGTCTCTTTAAAGGGAGACTCGGTAAATAAAGTAACAAAATTCTGAAGGCCGATAAATGTGTCGCGGCTGAAACCATCCCAAGAATAAAAGCTATTAATCACTGCTGTTATAAGAGGAAATAACTGAAAAGTTCCATATAGTATAGCAGCAGGTAATAGGAATAAATGGGCTAAATGTTTTCTGACGTTAAATGGTTTTTTCTTTGGTTTGGCAGATACTTCCGCTAAAGGTACTGTCTTTAATTCAGGCATGAAGATCCCTCCTTGTGTTAAAGGAGAGGCTGACCCATATTGACACAGGGTCAAACTTCACAATTCATACAATATCAAAATAGCCATTTGATATTGTCCTGTAAAGTCCTACTCCATTTTTTTGAGTCAGCCTCTTTACTCGTTTTTTCTGCTATTATTTTTTTGCAGCTCTTTCCGCGTTTTTCTGTGCCTCATCAACAACACCATCAACGGTTAATTTACCTAAATACATTCCTTGCAGCGCATTTTCAAACGTCGTTTTAGTTGTCGGCTCCCCTTCGCCAAAATGAACTAACATTAAATAAGGGGTTGAATTTTTGGCAGCAGCGGCCGCGATTTCTTTTACGATTGGATGTTTTGGAGTAACACCATTAACAGCACTTAACCGATTGGATTCTTCTGTAAATATTTGACCAAAATCTTTTGATGCTAAAAATTCCATGAAAAGCTTAGCTTGTTCTGGATGTTTGGTATTTTTTGCAGCCGCATAGGAACCGTCTACCCAAGTAGTTACAACCGGCTCACCGCCATCTTTAGACGCAAAACCAGGAATAACCCCAATCTTCATATCAGGCGCTGTTCCTTCGATGGTCGCCAGACGGTAATCCCCATTGATGTACATGGCTGCCTGACCTGTATAAAATAAAGTTTGGGCATCGTTATCTTCAAGAGCGATAAAATCCTTCGGGAAAAACTTCTCTAAATCTTTCATCCGCTGAACAGTCTCCACAAAATTTGGATCCTTCAGGTTGGTATTTCCCGACGTTACTTTATCAACGAAATCATTGTGCCCATAGGCATCTGGTCCAATGACTGCATGGGTCATGGATAATAGATAGGCAGCTCTTCCGGATTGAGCGATTGGAGTGATATTATTTTTCTTTAACTTTTCACATACGGCTAAAAACTCGTCCCAGGTTTTCGGTACCTTAATCCCTTGCTTATCAAATATTTCTTTATTATAAAAAATTACACCTGAATTTAATGAAAGTGGCACCCCATAGACCTTTCCATCACTGCCTTTTGCAGCCTCAAGATATTCTTGATTAATGTTTCCAATTTCCTTTAAATCGTCTAGCGGGAGTAAATAATTACTATCAGCAATTGTCTTGGCACCCGAATAAGGCCGGAGCTGCAGAATATCTGGACCATCTCCTGAAACAAGAGCATTTGATAAGATGGTGTTGTATTCCGTTGATTCGTACGGCTGAAAATCGATACTGATTTCAGGATGCTTTGCTTGGAATTTTTTAATTGCTTTTTCATACATATCACGATCTTCAGGCCTCCAGCTGTACATGGTTAACTCCACTTTCTCAGCTGTCTTTTCTCCTGTTTTACCTTCGTTATTGGTTTCTTCTTTACTGGTTTCTTTACTACTACAGCCAACAATGGCCAAGCTTAGAATCAAAAGAACCCCCCATATTAAAAACTGCTTAACTTTCATTTAATCAACCCTTTCTTTTTTATTTTTCTGTAATTTTCAAATTATCTGATAATAAAACTGTAAAATAATGTCACACTTATGTCAACATTTAATTTCAAAATAGTGATAATATTTTTAAAATAATATTTTAATTTTATTTCTGTTCCAATAGATATTGATAGTAATAAAAATTTGCAAGGGCCTTGGAGCAAAAAAAAAAAGCTGACCAAGTCGTCAGCCTTTTCCGTTCTCTTAATTCCAAAACATGATATTTAATTTACGGCACCATATTTCCAGCCGCTTTGTATATTTGATACCATTCCTGTCTGGTCAATCTTATATCTGACCCCTGACAAGAATCTTTTAGACGCTGCTGTTTTGTTGTGCCAAGAACCACCTGCATATTCGCTGGATGTCTTGTAATCCAAGCAACCGCGATGGCTGTACTGGTGACACCGTATTTCTCAGCCATCTTGTCTATTGTGTTATTTAATTCCGGGAACTTTTCGTAATCACCAAGGAATACCCCCTCAAAAAATCCGTGCTGGAACGGTGACCATGCTTGGATGGTAATATCATGCAAACGGCAATACTCCAAGATACTGCTGTCACGGTTAATCGATTGGTCCACCTTCATGTTTAAGGTAATGCCAGAATCAATCATCGGCGTATGGGCAATCCCAAATTGAAGTTGGTTAATCACAAGTTTGTAAGGCAATGTTTTCTGCAGCAGTTCAATTTGAGCGGGATTAAAATTAGATACACCAAAATACTTCACTTTACCGCTTGTATGCAGTTTCTCAAATGCCGTGGCCACTTCTTCGGGTTCCATTAACGGATCAGGGCGGTGCAGCAGCAAGACGTCAAGATAGTCTGTTTTTAATCGCTTTAATATCCCGTTAACAGAGTTGATAATATGCTCCTCGGAAAAATCAAAGCATCCGAGATCAGGGCGAATGCCGCATTTGCTCTGAATAATCATCTTTTCCCGGATATCCGGATTCATTTGAATAGCCTCAGAGAACAATTCTTCGCATTGACCCTTGCCATATATATCGGCATGGTCAAAGTAATTGATACCTTCGTCCAGTGCGGTACGGATTAGTTTTTCCGCTTCACCTGCAGACAACTGGTTAATTCGCATATTTCCCATAATAATGTTTGAAGCATTCAACTCGGTATTGGCAATGTTTATGTATTTCAAGAATATCCTTCCTTTCGGGTTATCTCCTTCTAAGCTTATCATAATTATGATATCCTGTTTCTGAAAATATTTTAACAATAAAGATTTACCCATCTCCTTACTCAAGAGATGGGGCGCAGCGTGGACAGACAGCTACCTGCCCCTATGTTAAGCGGGCTTCCCGGCTAGCCTTGCATACTAATCTCATTAAGCCTTTGTGCAAAGATGGAAAAACTGTAAATATGACATCAGTGGTTCTACACATTGGGAGAGGAGCTATAAGAAGTTTATTTTTATGTGCTGCATCGAAAGTCATTTTTGCTAGTTGTTGAGGCTTCATCAGCTTTTGCTTTTTCAATTGTCTGGTCAAGACAGAACGCTCAATGTTAATGCCTTTCGCTTTATCAAAAATAGGTGTATCCGTGAATGCCGGACAATGACAGCTCACCTTAATTCCAAACTTTTCTGCTTCATAATGAAGGGAGGTCGTTAATCCTACAACGGCATATTTAGTGGAGGAATAGGCTGTTGCTATCGGAGCTGGTCCCAGTCCTGCGGCTGAGGCAGTGTTTATGATATGTCCAAACCCTTGCTGTTTCATGATTTTGGATCCAATTTTGGTCCCATGAATCACTCCCCATACATTTAGATCCATCATTTCCTTCCCTTGCATATCATGTTCCGCCTTCTTTTATTTCTTTTAAAAAGATGGAAATAGCTTGACGAAAAAGCGGCTCAAGGCTTTTTAAATCTTGGGTCATGGTGAGCTGGCACAGCCCCCCTAGCCATGTGCTGAATAAAACAGTCGATTCATCTAGATTTCCACCCTTAAATTCGCCTTTATTAATTCCTTCTAGAAAGATTGACCGATAAGCATTCATCGGAAACAAAGCTAAATCGTATAATTGCTGGACAGATTCCGGACTGGAGTTTGGGTTCGAAGCTAACTCCTGGCCAGATTTTAATAAGGGTTCTTGTTAATGATAGAGGACATGTTTTCCCATCCCGTACAATTTATCAGCTGCTGTTAAGAAAGCAGGTTCTTTTTCAATCCATTTCTCGTGCCAATCTTGCATGGTTTTTTGTGCTAATAGAACAAAAAGTGATTCTTTATTCTTGAAGTGATAATAAATATGACTTTTGCTGTATCCAGATGCTTTTGAAATATCCTCAAATGAGGTCAGATTATAGTCTTTTTCGGAGAACAAAAGGGTTGCTTGATGCATGATATTCTTCTTAGCACTTTCGCTGTCATATCTTCTTTTGTTCATGGATAAGCTCCTTTCTAAATTGAACAACAGTTCTAATGTAATAATACATATAATTCATTCTAAATAAGTAAAATTAACTTATTTAAATCCTTTGCATAAAAAAAAGCCTAACTAATTTTTATTAGTTAGGACCCTCTGTGCAATTGATTACTGTGCTTCAGTAAGAGGATATTCTTCCTCGTGTTTTCCAATTTTGACGGCACATGCTTTAAACTCGGCTGTACCGGCAAGTGGATCGGTAGCATGATTGGTTAATACATTCGTACTGACCTGGTCTGGAAAATGAAAAGTCATAAACACTAAGCCCCTTGGCTGTTTATTGCTTATTCTTATTTTCGTGACCACACTTCCCCTTCTGGAACTTACCCTCACCGGATCACCGTCATTGAGACCATGTTGAGCGGCGTCATCCGGATGAATTTCTAGTCCTTCCTCCGCATTCTTTACCTTTTTATAATTACTCGTTTGCACCCCGGTATTATAAAATTGCAGCCGGCGTCCTGTTGTCAGCATCAACGGATACTCTTGATCAGGCACCTCCGCAGGCGGCTGGTAATCGGTAGGCACAAATTTCGCTTTCATGCCCACATCTTTTGACCATAGACGGCCATGAAGGAATGGGGTCCCTTTATGGCTTTCATCAGGACATGGCCATTGCAGGCCTCCCTCTTCATCGATCCGCTTGTACGTTACACCGGCAAAATTAGGTGCAAGCAGGCGAATTTCTTCCCAAATATCCTCTGCTGACTGATACTTCCAATTAGCCCCCATTTTATTGGCAATATCCTGGATAATTTCATGATCATGACGGGATATACCTGGTCCTTTTATGGCTGGACGAACCCGTTGGATACGCCTTTCAGAATTAACCAGTGTCCCATCGTTTTCAGCCCAGCCTGTTGCCGGAAGGACCACATCAGCGAGCATCGCCGTTTTCGTCATCAGGATATCTTGAACAACCAAAAATTCAAGACTTTCAAATAACCTTTGGACATGATTTCCATCTGCATCTGATTGGACAGGATTTTCGCCAATCACATAAAGGGCTTTAATTTCTTTCTGTTCCATCGCATCGAGCATTAAAGTCTGATGCTTGCCAATCTTTTCAGGAACCGATACGCCCCATACCTGTTCATGGAGCTTTCTGCCTTCGGGGTCATCCACATTCCAGCCGCCGACCAGGCGATTCGGCAAGGCACCCATATCTCCGCCGCCTTGTACATTATTTTGGCCGCGCAACGGATTAAGACCAGAACCATATTTTCCAATATGACCGGTCAGCAAGGCTAAATTTATTAATGAAAAGACATTTTCCGTTCCATTATGATGTTCGGTTATACCTAACGTCCAGCAGATGGTTGCTTTGTAAGCCGTTGCATAAAGGCGGGCAATTTCACGAATATCCTCTGCGGGAATGCCGGTGATTTTTTCAGCATATTCCGGCGTATAGGATTGGACAGCTTTTTTATATAATTCAAATTGCTCGGTTGCATTTTGAATAAACTCTTGATGAACAAGATTCTCTTCGATTATGACATGGCCCATGGCGTTGGCAAGCGCAATATCTGTCCCTACACGAACAGGCAGATATTTATAAGCAAGTTTAGTTTGGTCGATACGGCGGGGGTCAATCACAACCATTTTGGCACCATTTTTAATTCCGCGACGCATATGGTTAAAGATAATCGGGTGACATTCCTGTGTATTGCTTCCCCAGACAAGAATGACATCGGTATTTTCTAACTCATCGTAGGAACCTGTTGCTGCACCCGTTCCAAACACAGTCACCAGACCGGTGACACTGGGAGCATGTCACGTTCGGTTGCAGCTGTCGATATTATTCGTGCCAATGACCGTCCTCATAAATTTCCCGGCAAGAAAATTTAGTTCATTGGTAGACCTTGATGAGCTAAAGCATCCAAATGCATCTGGACCATGTTTATCTTTTAGAGTTGAAAATTTTTCGGCAATCAGTGTTAATGCTTCATCCCAACTTGCAGGGGTGAGCTTTCCATTTTTACGAATCAACGGTTCGGTTAGTCTTCGGTCACTATTGATATATTCCCAGCCAAGCGCCCCTTTGACACAGGTTTCCCCATGGCTGGACGGATTTTCTTTATGTCCTTTTACTTTACTGACCTTGTCATTTTCCACCTCAACGACAAGACCACACCCCGTGCCACAGAAGCTGCAAATGGTTTCGACTTGGTTTTCCATGTGAAAATACTCCTCCTTATCTAGCTATCTAGCGAATTATTATGCAAAACATTATTTCTTTAGGATTCAACAATCCTATCGCTTCGTGTATAGACATTAAGCGAGTTATTTCGTATAAAGCCAACCGTTGTAATGCCTAGTTCTTCAGCAAGTTCAAGTGCTAAATCAGTAGGCGCCGATTTGGATAGAACAACCTCACATCCAATCTTTGCCACTTTCGTTAATATTTCTGAGGAAATCCGACCGCTAAAGACAAGCACTTTATCTTTTAAGGATATTTGATTACGCAAACAATAACCGTATATTTTATCCAGTGCATTATGTCTTCCAATATCGACACGGGAAAGGATCATTCCATCTTTGTTGCACAAAGCGGCATTGTGAACACCGCCTGTTTTTAAAAACACACTCGAGCTTGTTTGCATTTCATCCATTAAGCGAAAACATTCTTCATACGTTAATTTTACGTTCACATCATTAAAATAGTGTGACATTCTCGCATCATTGAAAAAAACGAAACCTTGTCTGCTTTTTCCGCAGCAAGAGGTAATATAGCGTTTGGAATGAAATTTTTCGTAGAAATGATTGAGATAGTTTGTTTTCACATGGGCAAATCCTTCTTTTGCTTGAATCCATATATCGTCTATATCTTCAAACCCTCTTATCACCCCTTCAGAGGCTAAAAAACCGATGACCATATCCTCAATGTGTTCCGGGGTACAGACAAGTGTGGCGAATTCATTTTGATTTAATTTGATTGTGATTGGATGTTCGGTAACAATAGAATCTTCTTGTTCTATAATGTTTCCATGTGAATAACGGGTAATGGTTCGTTTAATAGTCGTATTCTTCATCTCTGCCTGCCTCCTCCCCGTATTATCATAATATGCAGTTTTAAGAACCGAACGCCATGTACTTTGTTTTAAGCTGTTATACCAGACTCTTTTTGTTTTCGAAGCTTTATAATGTCCACTCGAATTAACAATGAAATAATGAAGGCAACAACGAATAATCCGGCAAAGATGTTTAAGCTTCCTGCGTAAGTACCGGTTGTATCTTTAATATAAGCTGCAAACATTGGGCCTACTAGGCCTGCTGCAGCCCAAGCTGTTAAGATATAACCATGAATCGCGCCAAGTTGTTTTGTTCCGAATAAATCACCAATATAGGCCGGAATTGATGCAAATCCTCCACCATAACAGGTATAAATAACAGCCAGCATCACTTGGAATAAAAGTACATTTGTCGTATGCGGCAACAAGAAAAATAAGCCGATCTGCAAAATAAAAAATGTAGTGTACGTATTGGGACGGCCAATGTAATCAGATGTGGAGGCCCAGCCAATACGTCCTAACCCATTAAATATCCCAATCGCACCGACAAGGGCCGCAGCTGCTGTAGCATCGATACCGATTGTCTCCATCGCCAATGGTTTTGCCACAGCCAAAATAGCTATACCACAGGTTACATTAATAAACAGCATTAGCCACAAGTACCAAAACCTGCTTGTTTTCACAGCTTCATTTGCTGTCAGTTGTGATAATTCTAAACTTGGTTTGGCTGCACCCGATTGCACTTTTTCCTTGTATCCTTTTGGTGCCCATCCTTCTGGTGGTCTTTCTAGATACAGCGAGGATGCAGTCATCATCAAGAAGTAAGCGCTTCCTAAAATAAAGAAAGTATTTGCTACCCCGACACTTGCAATTAAACTATTCATAATGGGACTGGCCACAGCTGCAGCGAAGCCAAAACCCATAATAGCGAGACCGGTAGCAAGACCGCGGCGATCTGGGAACCATTTTACTAATGTTGATACCGGAGCAATATAACCAACACCAAGTCCAATTCCACCCAATACTCCATAAAAAAGATATAGCAGCGATTTCGATCCTACTAATACCGCAACACCTGACCCTGCAATACCTATCCCAAAAAAGGCTGCTGCCAGTAATCCAGATTTTCTGGGTCCATGCTTTTCGACAAAATGCCCTAAAAAGGCTGCTGATAAACCCAGAAAGAGAATCGCAATACTAAATGTTAACGCTACTTCGGAATCTGACCAGCCAAACATATTTTTTAGTGGGACAGTAAAATTACTCCATGCATATACGGATCCGATGGAAATGTGGATTCCTACAGCCGATGCCGCAATTAGCCAACGATTCTTTTTTGTTTCTGCCATACAGCAAATCCTCCTTTTATACTTTTTGTCACTCACTTGTCAAGCAGCTACATCAATCATCAATCATCAATCGTCAGGCATTCACTCCTTTATCTAACCGTATTGCATCCAGAGTTCAATCAACATTTAGTCAGATATTTTTGACTATTTAAATAATAGTAACACACATTTTTTTCCATTTTCAATATGAATAAAGTTATATCTAATACTGGACTTAAAGAAAAAACTGTTTAAATTAAGGCTCTGTTAAATTTGGCTGTTGATTACCGCTCCAATCAACAGAGTTAATAAAATCAACATTATCGTTTAACAGAGCCTACTTTAAAAATAGCCCTTCTCAGTAGGGCTATGATAGACTTTATTTCTGTATATAAGGGAATTGGGGCATGATTTTAACTTTAGAATTTGCCTCCATATTGCCACCAATCAAGGGTATTACTTTCACAATAAATTTCATTTTATAAATAAAAAACCTCGACAACACAAAGGTTATCGAGGTTTTTTACTAGTGACCTGTGAGGGACTTGAACCCCCGACCCCCACCCTGTCAAGGTGATGCTCTCCCAACTGAGCTAACAGATCATTTAAAATTATTACTTGCTTGCTACAAATATAATTATATTAAAAAAGCTAAAAAAGTCAATATGATTTTTCTTAGTTTATAAAACTTTTTTGGAAATAGAACGCACGTTCCTAAATATCTTGAATAAAGAACAAATGTTCGTCTATAATAAAAAGTAAGAACAAGGAAAGGTGCGATCAATATGGATAATCTAATTACACGGTCTATGGCAGAACATACACGGTTAGAAATGATTTATCTTGCCGATAACCAACAAATTTCCCAACGTAAACTAATTGTTATGGAAGTGAATGATAAATATATCCGAGCTTATTGTTTGCTGAGAAAAGAAGTAAGGACTTTTAAACGCGAGAATATTTTAGCCATTATGCCTGAGCAATACTCGAAGCGGCGATACCTCCACTGAACTCCTCCCCTCTACCGACCGTCCTATTCGCAACTCCTATATTCAATATGTTAAAATGCACTTGTAGTTGGTCATTATAGGGGGAATTCAAATGGAAATACCGAAAGGCTCATTAAAGGAAATATCTTTCCACAGTAATGAATTAAGTGAAGAACTGCAGCTTCTCATTTACCTGCCAGCTAACTATTCTCCATTATATAAATATTCCATATTGATCGCCCAGGATGGCCTTGACTATTTTCAACTCGGCCGTATTGGACGTATAGCAGACGAGTACCTTTTTAACAATGAAATAGAAAATTTAATTATTGTTGGGGTACCCTATAAAGATGTGGAAGAACGCCGAAAAAAATATCATCCAAGTGGTGCCTCAAATCAGAAATATATTAGGTTTCTTGCCCATGAATTAGTTCCCTTTTTAGATGGTGAGTATCCTACCTATCAAATAGGTTCTACCAGAGCGCTGATTGGAGACTCCTTGGCAGCAACTGTTTCGTTCATGGCCACTCTCCAGTACCCAAACACGTTTGGGAAAGTGATAATGCAATCCCCCTATGTCAATCATACTATTATACAGTTAGCCGCTAACTTTTTGAAAAATCTTGGATTGGAAATTTATCATGTGGTTGGCACTCTAGAAACGAAGGTACCTATGGGAAATGGAGGAACAAGTGATTTCTTAACGCCAAACCGGGAGCTATCCAAAATCCTGGCAACCAAGCCTTTTACTTATTTTTATGAGGAATTTCCTGGTGATCACACCTGGACTTATTGGCAGCCAGATTTGAGACGTGCCATAAAAAGAGCATTCCAAAACTAAGCTGATAATTTCATCAATTGAGAAAATTTGATATAATAATATGAAAACTGTCTATTGTCTTGTCGAGGATTGTTAATACCAAAAGCTAAACAATACGGAGGTAACCCTATGAAATTTGGAGTTGTGATTTTCCCGTCAAAAAAGCTTCAGGATATAGCTAATTCCTATCGTAAGCGCTATGACCCGCACTACTCGCTAATCCCTCCCCACCTTACCTTAAAAAGCGCTTTTGAAGCTACGGAGGAGGAAGCTAATATATTTGCTGATAAACTTCGGAAAATCGCCCAAGACACCAGTCCATTTTTATTAAAAACTTCAAAAGTCAGTTCTTTTTACCCTGTGAATAATGTGATTTATTTTAAAGTAGAGCCAACGAGTGAACTTAACAACTTAGAGAAACTAATCAATCATGAGTTTTCTAGTCAAAACCCGGACTATGCTTTTGTTCCACATATCACTATTGGCCAAAAACTTTCAAATGATGAACATTCTGATGTTTATGGTTCACTTCGGATGACAAAATTTGACCATGAAGAAACAATCGACCGCTATCACCTGCTATACCAATTAGAAAACGAATCTTGGACAGTATTCGAAACATTTCGTCTTGGAAAGGAATAATGAATTGTGACAGTCAAAATTGTAGAAAATTCAACAGAGCTTGCAGATGCTTTTTTCATCAGAAAAACCGTTTTTGTCGAAGAACAAAATGTTCCGCTTGAAGAGGAGATTGACCAATATGAAGAGGAAGCTATCCATTTTGTCATGTATGACAACGGCGTGCCACTCGCCGCAGGACGTTTCCGCAATTTAGATGGATATGGCAAAGTAGAGCGCATTTGTGTTTTAAAAGACGCTCGAAAAATTGGGGCAGGAAAAGCGATTATGAATAAGATTGAAGCTTACGCCAAAGATAACGGACTCCATAAGTTAAAACTAAATGCCCAAACTCACGCAATTCCTTTTTATGCCAAACTTGGATACCAGGTGGATTCAGAAGAATTTTTAGATGCCGGTATACCGCATAAAACAATGATTAAAGAGATTTAATGATAGTAAACGTTAATGGGGATTTTAAAAAAAACAAACTTAGCACAGTTCACAAGTAAAAAGGCCTGTTTCCGTAAAGGAAAACGGCCTTTTTACTTATCTTTTATTAATCATATTCGAAATGGTATTAAAATCTAAGCTCTTTCCATCCTTTATAATGGTTCTAACAATCTGATCCTCTAAGTCTTTGCTAACGGGTTTTTGAGCAAGCTTTGAAACTTTGCGAATGACCCCCCGAACTGTTTTCTCGTCACTAAAGTTAGCGTTCTGTAATGAATTGGCTAATTCAAAAATATCCTGCATATTGACTCCAGTTTTCTTTTCTATGTTCTTAAAAAAACCATTGTCCACGTCATTTTCACACTCCTTCATAAACTACTTTATTTTATGAAGAGCAGAGAAAATGGTGAATAGAAAGGGCTGGCCATTTTTTGACCAACCCCTCCATGGTTTGGCTAGTATTAATACCAGCTTGCACCAACGATGATTAAAAGAATAAACAATACTACGATTAACACGAATGTAGAACCGCCGCCAAATCCGCCATAACCGTAGCCACCGAAGCCTCCGTAGCCAAAGCACATAAGTTAATTCACCTCGCTTTACCAGTTTCACTATAAGATATGAAACAAGTAAAGAAAGTGTATAGGCACTATCAAGCATGAACGGCAATACAATAAAAAATGAGCAAATTATCCTTTAGGCTTAAAGACTAAAGCTCCGATAAATCCGAAAATAATCGCTGCTGAAACCCCCGAACTTGTGACCTGGAACATCCCCGTTAAAACGCCAATCAGTCCATGATTATTGGCATCCTGAAGTGCACCATTTACTAACGAATTGCCAAAGCTTGTAATGGGAATAGATGCGCCGGCTCCCGCAAAATTAATTAGCGGCTCATAGAGGCCAAAACCTGCCAGAACAGCGCCAATGACCACTAACAAGCTTAAAGTGTGCCCAGGAGTCAACTTGGCTACATCGAATAAAAGCTGTCCAATTACACAAATAAGTCCACCAATGACAAAAGCCCAAAAAAACATTGCTAACATAATTGTCCCTCCTGTTAATTATTCATTTCAATAGCAACCGCATGGGCAATGCAGGGAATCGACTCTTTTTGCTGAAAACTAAGGGGAGATAACAATGCCCCTGTTGCTGCTAGTAAAATCCGTTTATACTTACCTTGTTTCAACTGATTGAGCAAATGCCCGTAAAGTACTGTGGCTGAGCAGCCCGCTCCACTCGCACCAGCTTGTACAGGCTGATCTTCCTTATAAATTAATAACCCACAATCTGCTAGTTGTCCTTTCTGGATATTCAAACCACTTTTTTTCAATAATTCTGCTAAGGTATCGTGGCCAATCCTGCCCAAATCACCAGTTATAATTAGGTCATAATGGGACGGGTCTATCTCCAAATCACGGAAATGAGCAGTTATGGTGTCAGCTGCAGCCGGAGCCATCGCACCTCCCATATTAAACGGGTCAGACAACCCCATATCCACCACTTTCCCGATCGTTGCTGATGTTATCACCGGATTTTTCTGTCCAGGCTGATTCTCTTGAACCAGCGCCACACCTGCACCGGTAACCGTCCATTGTGCGGTAGGCGGTTTTTGGCCTCCATACTCTGTCGGATAACGAAACTGCTTTTCAGTTGCCGCATTATGGCTCGAAGCACCTGTGAGTACCTTCTTAGCCCCTTGGTTATTTATAACAAAAGAGGCTAATGCCAGCCCCTCCATAGAGGTGGAGCAGGCTCCGAATAAACCAAAGTATGGGATCTGGGCCGTTCTTGCGGCAAAGCTTGACGGAGTAATCTGATTAATTAAGTCACCTGCAAATAAAAAATCAATCTGTTCCTTGTTTAGATTTGCCTTTTTTAAAGCGATATCAATAGCATCCTCTAACAATACCCTTTGGGCCTTCTCATATGAATCCTGTTCAAGCCATAAATCCTCGTATAAGCGATCAAAATCCTCTGCTAGGTTTCCATTCGCTTCAAACGGTCCACCCGTTACACCCGTCGAGGTAATCATCGGACGGTTAGTAAAAACCCAAGACTGCTGTCCCTTTAACAATTATATTCCCCCCCATATACCAAGCAGCGTTTTAATGAGTGCAACCACAAAGGCTGCAAATACCCCAAAAAGGAGGACAGAACCCGCAAGTTTAAACATATTACCCCCAACACCGAGTACGAACCCTTCTGTTCGATGCTCAATGGCTGCAGAAATCACTGCATTTCCAAAGCCAGTAACAGGAACTGCACTTCCTGCCCCGGCAAACTGGCCAAGCCGGTCATATACCCCAAAGCCGGTAAGCAGCATGGAAAGAAAAACCATCGTGGCAACAGTTGGATTTCCAACACTTTGTTCTGTGAAATTAAAGAAATATATATAAAAATAACTAATCGCCTGTCCAATTGTGCAAATCAACCCACCTATAAAAAAGGCCTTAATGCAGTTTTTCAATACTGGTCTTTTTTTCTCGTGTTTTTGCTGGAGTTGTTGATATTGCTGCTGTTCAGGAGTGGTGTTTTTTTTACCCGCCATATGGAATCTTCCTTTCTATTTCATGTCTTCGGTCATTTTTACAATTTCCTTGAATCGTTTATCTGCGTTTTGATTCGAAATGGTCCCCGCACGCATTTTTTCATTCAACCTGACAACTTCAAGAAATATTTTATAATCACTTGAAACTGTAAATTTCTCCTTCGGGTACTTCCCCTCAAGTTTTTTGGTAACTTTACTTTCAATTTTTTTCATGTTAAACCGCTGCATATGTTTGACTTTATAAACAACTAGAGCCCCGTTTTTCCCTTTGACCACTGCGACATCATAAATCTCGGGAAACGAGCTAACATCATGTTTTATATCTTCTGCCTGTTCACTTCCTTTTTTTCCGTCGGTGACAACGGGCTTCGGATCAGTGGCCTTTATCAGTGCCAATTGACTGTCCTTCATTTGCTGTTTCTCGGCACACGATGTAAGGCAGACTAAAACAAACAGTGCCATAATAATACGAATCCAGTACATGTCTTTTTCATCCCTTTATGTATTTTCATTTATTAACTAAGTGTAGTTTTTTCTGATTTGATGCAAATTATGAGTTAGCAAGCCCGGAGAGAATAAAAAAACTGCTGGTGTGTCCAGCAGTTTCGTGACCTATCTTTTTCTCTTTTTACTGCAGCCGCACCCTTTTTTCTTTGTTGGTTTAGCTGTTTGCCTCACCTGTGTAGATGACAACTTCCTTTGATTTCTTGTCATCATCTTCTCTCCTTCCAAATAAAAATTCTATAGCTACTACTTAGAATATGAGAGAAGAGCCAGTCTTGTCTCAGCAAACACCCTCAATTTTCAAGAAAACGCTGGACAATGGTTTCTAAAATCGCAGCCATGCCCGCAACAGCCAAAATCAAGATAACAGGCCCTGACCAGCTTGGAAATTGATAGTGAAAAAAGATTATGGCTCCAGTCGTCCATATTCCAGTACACCAATAACAGCTCAACAGTTCCCCAAAAAAATGTTGGATACCTACTTTTTTGGGTATATAAAAAATTTCCCTTTCACCTTCTTCATTTTCCTCTTCGATTTCATCAAAAAACGGAGCACGAATAAATTCGGTGATTTTATCATAAACCACCAATCTTGTAAGCCGAAAACTTGCGAGAGATAAAATTAACAAATTTAATATGCTTATCTCCATTGTGCCATGTCCCCTTTTTTTGCCTAATGTATAGAACCCGCCTAATTTTATTAAAAAAGGCAATTGTCCGTAACCCATAAGGGCTTAGCGAAATATGTTAGTAATGTAAGATACATTACGGGTTAAGGAGGAAAAAACAAATGGGTTGTGGAAAACATCGTGACGACTTTCACGGCGGAAATTGTGTGTGCGAAGTAGTACGTGCAATCCTAGATATACAAAATGCAGCTGTCGAAGAAGAATGCCAGCCATGTACCAGCTGTTTCAACGAGCCGCTTGGTAATCTTGTTTCTCCAACTAAAACAACACCGGATACACGCGTATTCGTGTTAAAAGCAGCCGATGGTTCACCGTTTCATGCATTCTTCCACGAAGAGGGCATCAGTTCTTGTGTATCCATCTATTTCCGAGTTGAAGATGTATTTGATAACTGCTGCGCTACACTTCGTGTTTTAATCCCTGGCACAACGGATTCTGCTGGACACTTTATGCCAATTAACTTGGTAGGCGGCGATAAGTGCTGCATTAACCTTTCAAAGGTTTGTGAGGTAACTGATTTCGAGGCATCTGATGATTGTGTAACAGTTGACTTGAGCTGTTTCTGTGCTATCCAATGTATTGCCGATGTAGACTTAGGAATCTGCGATTAAAAAATAAGCCAGTCGGATATCGGCTGGCCTTTTTTATTTTTTCGCTATAAACCCTGCGAGATAATTTATCTTCTAATCCCAATCATAATAATGTTTTTTAATTCTTTCACCGGTATAGTTATTGTATCAGTCTGATTTGGTACAAGTATGACAACTTGATTCTCTTCATATCCAGTTAAAACACCCAAATATTTAGCGCTATTTGTATAAAAGACGCACTGGACAGGGGGAAGAACTTTCGGAAAATCCAACAAGTAGTCAATTCGTTCGGTTAAACTCATTTCTTTAAACGGTTTGACCTTGTTTAATGAGGAGCGCCTTTTTGCAAAGCTCTGTGTCATTTGTGTCTGATCCGGCCTTTCATGGTTCGATAATTCAATTGATACTGGGCTCTCTACCCTCTCAGGTTCCGTCACTTGCTCAGGTTCCATCACTTGCTCCAGCTCTATCACCTGTTCAGGCTCCATCCCTTGCTGCGGCTCCATCATCTGTTCAAGCTCCATCACTTGATCAGGTTCAATAGCTTCCGCTTCTATCGGCACATCCTCTGTTTGTGTCTTTTTCTGCCTGCTTGTATACACTTCTTGCATGTGGAAATTTTGTGGAATTCTAACAAAAGGCTGTTGAATATATAACAGCGGTCCCTGCTCCTTATTACTGGACATACACGGCACCTCCTTTACCTGGCCCTTCACTCTATATATGTATGCGAAACGCCCATTAGCGTTAACTGTTATTTTTATTCATTGAAAAAGAGGCTGACAACTTTGTCAGCCTCTTCGAGAAATTACAGAATATGATAGCCGGAATCGACATGGATATTTTCACCGGTGATCCCTCGGGATAAATCACTAAAAAGAAATACAGCTGTATCCCCAACTTCCTCAGGAGTAGTGGTTCTACGCAATGGGGCATTTTCTTCTATTTCCCTTAAAACCGAATTAAATTCACCTATTGCCTTCGCTGAAAGAGTCCTAATTGGTCCGGCCGAAATGGAATTAACACGGATATTGTCCTTTCCAAGGTCAGAAGCCAAATAGCGGACACTGGCATCTAGGGAAGCCTTGGCAACTCCCATGACATTGTAATTCGGAATAGTCCGTTCACCACCCAAATAAGTTAAAGTAACAATACTTCCACCCTCGGTCATTAGCCCTCTTGCTTCCTTCGCCACTGCTGTTAATGAATAGGAGCTAATATTATGCGCCAACAAGAAACCGTCCCGTGTTACGTTAAGGTACTCGCCTTTTAAATCCTCAGTCTTGGCAAATGCAATACAATGGGCAACACCATGTATAGTTCCCACTTCTTTTTTAATTTCTGCAAAACAATTTGTGATTGCTTCGTCACTTGTCACATCACATGGAAGCACCAGTGTTCCTTCTGCCCCCAATGAATCTGCCAATTCACGGACACTACTTTCAATCCGTTCCCCGGCATACGTAAAAATGAGGCGGGCTCCAAAATTGTGAAGTGATCGGGCAATCCCCCAAGCAATACTGCGTTTATTAGCAACGCCCATTACTACAAATGTTTTACCAGCTAATGAAAGATTCATGGTATATTTCCTCCTACTATCATAACAAGATATTAGTACTTGGTGCTAATTTTACACTATTTCTAAAAAAATGAAAAGCGCGCTCATTAATAAAAATGGTGATCCGGGGTTTTATTAAACTCCAATTCCTGAATCAGTTCGTCTACATACTCCTTGCTTCCTGTTACGATTAGTCGATCATTTATTTGCAGTTCTGTATCTCCATGCGGGATAATCGAGTCTTTACCGCGAAATATCCTTACAAATATCACATCCCCAGTAAATGGGAAGCTCCGTAGTGAAATGCCATCAAATTGGTTATTTTTCAAAACGATTTCATATAACCCAGTATCCTGATTAGTTAAAATATTTATCACGGCAGGCGATTCAATAAGAGCCCGCAATAAAACTCTGGTTGACATAAAGGAAGAAAAAACTTCAATTTCCTTTTGACGCAAGTCATGCTCCAAAATCGGGCTTTCAATCCTAGCAATAACTCTCGGGATCCCTTTGTCTTTTGCTGCTGAAGCAAGAGATGCATTCAGCTTTTCGTCCCCAGTTGAAATAACTACAATTTCCGATTGAAAAGCTTTCGTTTGGCTAATGGTTTCTATAGAGAAATCACTAATTTCTTCAATGTCAAAAAGGGAATCGGAAGCCGGCGTTTCACCTTTTTCCATTTTCGGGTGATATATGACTGGTTCATAAAGCCCTGACTTCAATTCTCTTGATACTGGAAGAGAGATTTGGTTGGCGCCAAGAAAGGCAATAGGAATCTTTTTATTTAACACCATCTCGCGGGGAAATAGCTTTTTAAAAACAATTGGCGTAAAAATTGATGTTAGGACTGCTACCAAAATAAATGTTCCTTTCATTTGTTCCGATATAACCTCAATTCGTTCACCAATGGTAGCAGCTGCAATCACTAAAGAAAGAGTGGACGTTAATAAAAACCCTGATGCTGCAACAGTCTTTGTATCATACCAAATTTTCAATAGATAAACAGGAACAAGCTTTGAGAACAATAAGCTTAGTAATAATAGTGGAATTAATAACAGCATTTTCCGATTACTGAGCAGCGACCAAATATCCAATTCTACTCCAATCATCACAAAAAAGATTGGAATTAAAAATCCATAACCAAATGAGTCGAGTTTGTGGATAAGCTCCTGGTTGGGAGATAATAATGAAACAAGCACTCCCGCGATAAAAGCGCCTAAAATATTTTCAGCTCCTACCGTTTCCGATAAACCAACTAAAACGATAATAAGTGTGAAAACTGCTCTTGTACCAATTTGAACAGTTCCTGTGGACAATGTTTCCATAATGGTTCTACTTTTAAACCGTTTGCCAATAAAGTACAGAATCAATCCCGCAGCTAGTAAAATCAATAAAAGCCAAGTACTGCTATGGCCCTCTTCATATACAGATACAAAAACAGCCAGCAAGATCATGGTGACCAAATCGGCAATAACCGCTATCAACAAAATAATTTGTCCTATACCTGATTTCATCAAATGAGCTTCTTTTAGGGTCGGAACAACAACACCTAACGAAATGGTAGAAATGATTAAAGTCATTAAAAACGCATTGTCAATAAATCCTGCAACAACAAACAGATACGATAATCCTAAGGAAATGATAAATATTCCAATGAATATGGCAAATGAAACGATAAATGAATTGGGTTCCTTCTTGCCGTTTGATAACGTTTCGCGTTTCTTTCCGCGAGAAAAAGCTGAGAAATCAATTTCCAGTCCACTTAAAAACATGAGAAAAATGAAGCCAAGTGTGGATAACGTAGAAAGCCATGTATAATCATGGACAATATTTAGCCCACTCTTCCCTATGAATAACCCCACAATTATTTCTGCAACGACAACCGGGATGAAGTTTAATTTAAGCCGATGCAGAATGATAGGGGTTAAAAATGCCATCGTGACCACAATAACTAAGGATGTAACAGATACTTGATGCTCCAATACGCGTTCCTCCCTTTATTCCATTATTCAGCAAACGGGGTGTTTTTATGAAGATAGACATTATTGGCGATATACACGGTTGTTACAATGAAGTAGTAGAACTCACCTTAAAATTGGGTTATAGTTGGTCAGATGGGATTCCTACCCATCCAGAAGGCCGAATCCTTGGCTTTGTTGGTGACCTCACTGATCGAGGACCACAATCGCTAAAAGTCATTGACCTTGTCTGGCGATTAGTCTTGGAAAAGAAACAGGCCTACTATACCCCAGGTAACCATTGTAATAAGCTTTATCGATACTTTCTAGGCAATAAAGTTCAAATCAGTCATGGCCTAGAAACCACTGTTGAAGAATATGAAGATTTAGACAAAAAAGAACAACAAATCATTCGCAGGAAGTTTATAGAGTTATATGAAAGTGCACCACTTTATTTGGTATTAGACCAACAAAGGCTCATAATTGCCCATGCTGGTATTCGTCAGGACTATATTGGCAGGACAGATAAAAAAGTGAAAACATTCGTACTCTATGGTGATATAACAGGAGAAAAACACCCCGACGGTTCTCCCGTAAGGAGAGATTGGGCCATTCATTATCATGGTGAGTCTTGTATTGTTTATGGACATACCCCTGTCAAAAAGCCAAGAATTGTAAATAATACGTATAACATAGATACTGGAGCAGTTTTTGGAGGGAAGCTCACTGCCTTACGGTATCCAGAAATGGAAGTTTTCTCTGTTCCCTCTACTATGCCATACGTAGAAGAAAAATTTAAGCAATTTGATTGAAAGACGAATAGAGGCTGAACTTTTCAAAGTTCAGCCTCTAATACATTTTTCATATCTATAGGAAGTTCTGCGGTAAACGTCATTTCCTGAAGTGTAATTGGATGTGTGAAGCATATTTTTTTACAATGCAAAGCCTGCCGCTTGATTAAGGCTGTATTGCCTCCATAAAGATCATCTCCAAGCAGCGGGTGACCCAAGTAGGACATATGTACTCGAATTTGATGGGTACGTCCGGTTTCTAATTGTAATTCAAGTTGAGTAAACTGACGATGCCTATTAACCACCCGATAATGTGTACGAGCAAATTGGCCGTCTGGACGTACCTCCCGCTCGATAATACTTTGTTCTTTCCTGCCAATGGGTGCGGTAATTACACCTGCATCATCGTGAATGTCCCCTTCGGCAAAAGCCTCATACGTTCTTTTCACCGTATGGCTGCGCTGCATCATGCTAAACAAATGATGAATATGGCGATGCTTGGCAATCAAAACCATTCCTGAAGTATTTCGATCAAGCCTAGTCACAATATGTGAAGTTGCCGGTAAACCTATCTTACCGTAGTAACCAATCAAGGCATTCGCCAAACTACCATCCGGGTGTTCACGTGAAGGAATGGTATTCATATAAGCCGGTTTATTAACAATTAAAAGATACTCATCTTCAAATAGGATGTCTAAAGGTATATCCTCGCTTGAAATACCTGCACTCGGTTCTTCAGTTGGAAAAATGATTGTCAATAAATCCCGTTCCTTTAACTGATAACGAACCGTAACAGCATCCCCATTGACAAGAATATTCCCACCCTTAAATTTTATATCTGTCAAAGCTGTGCGGGAGATATCGTTACTTTTTAAAAAATCACGGATGATTAGCCCTGCATCCCTTTCATCAATCACCCATTGCAGTTGAAAACGTGATGACATTTGTTCCTCCCCCAGGCTCAATCAGAAATAAACGAATCATGTACTCTTTTCCAGAATGGAAATGGTCGAAAGCGGGCAAAGCGGATTTTTTCTTCAGATACCCGATATTGAATCGACTTGACATCCTTATGTAGCATGGTTAAGTGATCGACCGTCACTTGGAAGTCGGTTCGATTCACTGGCTTCAACATACAGGTATGGTGGGCTGGCAGGATTAACGGCGAACCCACCGTTCTAAACACCTTGTTATTGATTGACGCCATTTCAGCAATTTGGATTGCGGAGATGGACGGATGGATAATGGCTCCGCCTAGTGCTTTGTTATATGCGGTACTCCCTGAAGGGGTCGAAACACATAAGCCATCACCCCGAAAACGTTCAAAATGCTGCCCGCGGATTTCTACGTCCATGACCAATGTTCCTTCGACACTTTTAACAGTTGATTCATTTAATGCGAGATATGTGGATTCTTTCCCGGCATGGGAGTATCGGATAATCACTTCAAGCAAGGGATATTCCACTACCTGAAAAGGCGTTTTCGCTATAGCGATTACCAGCTTTTCAATTTCATCAGGTGTCCAATCGGCATAAAATCCAAGATGTCCAGTATGAATCCCAACAAATGCAGTTTTACTTAACCGGCTGCTATACCGATGAAAAGCATAGAGCAGTGTGCCATCTCCGCCAATGGAAATGACAATATCCGGCTGGTCCTCATCGTATTTTAGATCAAAATCAAGTAAATAGGTCCTCATTTTATGCATGAGTATATTTGAGTTTTGATCACCTTTTGAGGTAATGGCAAATTTCATAATGGTTTCTCCTTGTACTAGAGTACTTTAATCAATAGTCAAATGTTTAACTATTCTCTTCCTGTGCCGCTTCTTTTTTTCTCGTAAAAAAAGCCTGGGCTTCCTTAATTTCACCACGTATGAGTGACATTTCTTCATCAAGCCGAAAAGCTGCTTCAGCTGCACGCTGTAACCGCAGCCTAATATCTTCCGGAAAGGCTCCTTTATACTTGTAATTCAGGGAATGTTCAATGGTTGCCCAAAAATTCATTGCCAATGTCCTAATCTGAATCTCAGCAAGGATTTTCTTTTCTCCATGGATTGTTTGTACTGGATAACGGATGACAACATGATAAGACCTATAACCGCTCGTCTTTTCATGGGAAATGTAGTCTCTTTCCTCCACAATTTCAAAATCGTTCCGATTCCTTAACAGCTCCACAACCCGGTAAATATCTTCTACAAACTGGCACATGATTCTTAGGCCCGCTATGTCCTGCATTTCAGTTTCTAACTTATCTAATGGAATACCCTTTTGGTTTGCTTTATCAAGAATACTTGCAATTGGCTTTACTCTGCCCGTTACAAATTCAACTGGTGTATGGGTGGAGTCCAGTTCAAACTGTCCCCTCATTCCCTTTAGTTTAACTTTCAGTTCATTTACAGTTTGTTTATAGGGCGCTAAAAATTTTTCCCAGTGTTTCATGTATGCCCACCTCAGTACGACGAATTATGCTAAAAATACTGCTTCCACCTTGGAAACCATCTCGTTTCCATAGTTACTATTGCCTTTTATATTTGTAATTAAATAATCCATCTCATCACGAAAACACTCGAGTTCAACTTGGACTTCACCATGTTCAATATAAACTGGGAGATTTTGTTCCATCGCAAGCTTTAAAAGTGGCCAAATTGCTTCAGTTAAAACAATGTATGTATAATCAGCTTGGTCTTCCATCAAATAAATGAACGAAAAATGCTCCGAATCGACAAGTATTTGTCCACTAGGGACGAACCCTTTAATCGGCTCAGCAGCTTGTAATAAAACTTTATTATGTCTGTTGTCTGCGTTTATAATTAAAATACTCTTCTTCATATACAATTTACCCTCCATAAGTTACTTATATATTTTAGCATAATTCAAGAAATTCTCCCAAGAATAGCAACAGAGTGTTATATGAATGAATGAAAGGGTGGTAGGATTGTCGCAATCTATTGAAATCGAATTTAAAAACATGCTTACCAAACATGAATACGAAGTTTTATTAAAAAAATTTAACTTGGATGAGAAAAAAATATTTTCTCAGGAAAACCATTATTTTGACACAGAGGATTTTGCTTTAAAAAGGCAAGGTTGCGCCTTAAGAATTAGAAGAAAAGTTAATTCCTTTGAAATGACCCTGAAACAGCCTGCAGCTGTGGGGCTATTAGAAACCAATCAAGTATTAAGCAGCGAAGAAGCAAAGCAAGCTATCCAAACCGGCAGGCTTCCATCTGGCAACATTAGTGAAATAATTAAAAAAAGTGGTATAGTTCTTTCAGATATCCAATATTTTGGATCACTAGTTACCCGGCGGGCAGAGATTTCTTACAAACAAGGATTAATCGTGATCGACCATAGTATTTATTTAGACCATGAGGATTACGAATTAGAATTTGAAGTAAACGATTACGACATAGGTAAAAAGAGTTTTTTTGAAATTTTACAAAGTTTTGGGATACCTGAACGAAAAACAGTAAACAAAATCCAGCGTTTTTATAATCGTAAATACCCATTGACTTCTACATAATAAAACTGGTTTCTTTAGCACCGTTTTTTTTTAAAAGATGTTGTTCCATGTATACATTAAATAATGTAGATAAAATCATAATGTTAGTATTGCGGTGCAATTCATTTGTGATATGAAATCACCATTGATAAAATAAAGAAAACACATGATTATCTAGTCCATTAGTTACAGGTTAATTCTAACCAGTTTGAACGATTGGGGTTTTATCAGTGGCTTATGTCTAGCGATTAATTGAAAGTTAGAGGAGTTGTCAACATGATTGAGAACACGCAAACACCATTTGAGGCCATCGGGGAACAAACTCTTCACCAGCTTGTGGACACGTTTTATGGCCTAGTTGCACAACATCCTGATCTTGCTCCCATTTTCCCAAAGGATCTTTCGGAAACAGCCCGGAAACAAAAACAATTTTTAACTCAGTATCTAGGTGGACCATCCCTTTATACAAATGAGCATGGACATCCGATGTTGCGTGCCCGGCATCTAAAGTTTCCGGTCACCCCAAAACGTGCAGATGCCTGGCTTTCCTGTATGAGACAAGCAATGGATACTTTAGGTCTAAAAGGGCCGCTAAGAGACGACTTTTATTCCAGGCTCTATTTAACTGCCCAGCATATGATTAATACGCCGGACAGTGATCAAAACTCTGGTGATTACTCGTGAATCATCTATCATCGGAAAACCATAAACATTCGTGTCATGGCAGTGATATAAAACCAATTGAGATTTATATGTTTATTGATCCCCTGAGTCTTGATTGCTGGTCTCTCGAACCGGTATTAAAGAAGCTTAGAATCGAATATGGACGCTATTTTTCACTTAAACATGTATTAATTGGGAGATTATCAAATTTAAATCACAGCAAGAAAAAAACTTTCGAGAGTATTACCGAAGTTTGGGATAAAGTAGCAAGCAAATCGGGTTTAGCCTATGACAAGGATTTATTATTTGAAAATTCAGTGACCACACCATATTATGTTTCCATTGCATTAAAGGCAGCAGAACTTCAGGGAAGAAGAGCAGGAATTCGTTACATGCGCTCCTTACAAGAGGTTTTATTTGTTGAAAGACAAAATATCACTGATATTCAAACTTTAATTGATTGTGCAAAAAGGGCGGGTCTCGATGTCCAAGAGTTTTCAAACGATATACATTCAGAAAGTGCAGCAAGAGCATTTCAATGTGACTTAAAAATAACTGTTGAAATGGATGTCACTGAAATCCCTACCCTAGTATTTTTTAATGAAAACGTAGAGGATGAAGGCATTAAAATTACTGGAACATATCCCTATGAGGTTTATGTTGAAATCCTTGAGGAAATGTTGACTGAAAGGCCCGTTAAGTCTTCACCTCCACCGTTAGAAACATTTATAAAAATTTATAAATTTGTTACCTCAAAGGAGATTGCTTTAATTTATAACATGCCAATCTCACAAATTGAACGGGAAATGAAGAAATTAATTTTGAAGCAAATGGTGGAACAAATTCCTGCTAGGTATGGCACCTATTGGAGATATATCGCTGAATAGGCCAATGTCCAGAAAAAAATCTGGCATTGGTTTTTTTATATTTGGCTCTGTTTAATTGGCTATTGATTTCCGCTCCAGTCGCTTAAGCGAACCCGTGGGCGTGCCGGGAGCCTCCTCGGCGATGAGAGCACCTGCGGGGTCTCCCCAGCCCCGTACTCCCGCAGGACACAAATTCATCCTCGAACCCGCCCATGCACGAAATTATGTGATAGCATAACGGGAGCCTCCTCGGCGATGAGAGCACCTGCGGGGTCTCCCCAGCCCCGTACTCCCGCAGGACACAAATTCATCCTCGAACCCGCCCATGCACGAAATTATGTGATAGCATAATTGAGGATTTTCGAGGAATTGAGTGCCTTCACCTTCAGCTCCAATCAACAGAGTTTAAAAAAACAACATATCGTTTAACAGATCCTTATATTTAAATATCTCCTGATAAAAATGAAAATGCCTTGCAGGGGATCTGCAAGGCATTTTTCTATTAATACGAACAAAGGGGATGGGAGAAATTTTTCACGGTCAAACAAAGGGGTATATGTTTGTTGTGATCAACTTCACATATTTAATATACCATGCTTACAAGAGACTGACAATAAGTATGTGCCTTATTTCACATAATTGTCAAATTATCATAGTTTCATAAATCAATAATAGAATTTATTAGAGGAGTAAAAGTCTAGGAAGGAAGGTTACATTGCGGCGATTTTCAATATTATTAATAGTGCTGTTTTTCCTTGCTGCCTTTTTTTTGCAAATTCTGGCCTTACTCAAAATTTTTCCGTGGATCATTAGTTTTCCCCTATTATTTTTGGCCATTTTTGCCATTGTTTTCACTTTCAATGATAAGAGGCGTTTTAAAGGATTTTAAAGGGATGGTCACGAGCCATCCCTTTAGAGTTAAGATAATAACTGTTCTAATTCGTTTAGTTTTTCTTCAAATTCCTTACATGCATTTTTAATTGGCTCTGCACTGGTCATGTCAACCCCAGCTTTTTTTAGGACCTCAATTGGATAATCAGAGCTGCCGGCACTTAAATATTCAATGTAGCGTTTCACAGCAGGCTCCCCTTCTTCGAGGATTTGCTTACTTAAGGCAGTAGCGGCACTGAAACCTGTCGCGTATTGATATACATAGTAGTTGTAATAGAAATGCGGTATTCTCGCCCATTCTAATCCAATTTCCTCATCAATCACGATGTCTTCTTCACCAAAATACTTTTTGTTTAATTCATAATACATACTTGTTAACGAATCGGCAGTTAACGCTTCATTATTTTGAGCTTTCTGATGGATCATGTGCTCAAATTCAGCAAACATCGTCTGGCGGAACACGGTTCCCCTAAAGCCTTCCAAATAATGATTTAACAAATAAATGCGTTTTTGCTCATCGTCAATGGTTTTGAGTAAATAATCATTTAACAATGCCTCATTGCATGTGGACGCCACCTCTGCAACGAAGATGGAATAATTTCCGTATGGGAACGGCTGGTTTTTGCGTGTATAGTAGCTGTGAACCGAATGTCCAAATTCATGAGCCAGGGTAAATAAATTGTTTACATTATCCTGCCAGTTCAACAAGATATACGGATGAGTGCCATAGGACCCGGAAGAATAGGCCCCGCTGCGTTTTCCTTTATTTTCATGGACGTCCACCCAACGGTTCTCAAACCCTTCTTTTAAGATGTTCAAGTATTCTTCGCCCATGGGGGCAAGTCCCTTTAGAACCAATTCCTTTGCTTCATCATATTTAATTTCCATCTCGACATTTTTCACGAGCGGTGTATATAAATCGTACATATGAAGCTCATCAAGCCCCAAGACCTTTTTACGAAGTTTTACATACCGGTGCAATAAGTGCAGATTTTCATTCACTGTTTTTACAAGGTTATCATAAACAGTTTCCGGAATGTTATTAGCTGAAAGTGCCGCATGTCTAGCGGAATTGTATTTCCGGACCCTGGCAAAGAAATTATCCTTTTTGACATTTCCGCTTAAGGTGCTAGCAAATGTATTTTTAAACTGTCCATACGTTTTGTAAACAGCTTTAAAGGCATCACGTCTGACTCGCTGGTCTTTACTTTCTAAAAATCGGATGTATCGGCCATGGGTAATTTCAACTTCTTCACCTTTTTCATCTGTAATGGAAGGAAACTCAATATCCGCATTGTTTAACATCCCAAACGTATTACTCGACGCATCCATTACCTCGCCGGCTTCAGCCAAAAGAGACTCTTGCTCCGCTGATAGCACATGGGGTTTTTGCAGATTGATTTCCTCTAAGGCATGTTCATAAAGCTTTAGCTCTGGTTTTTCTTTTAAAAAGCCGTTAACCTTACTTTCCTCAATGGATAGAAGTTCAGGTACAATGAACGCAAGCTGGCTTGCCGCTTGTGTATATAGGTTTTGGATTCGGCTGTCTAATCCTTGATAAAACGAATTGGTGGTATCTTGGTCATACCTCATATGGGCATATGTATAAAGAATTCCTAACCGTTCCAAAAGCTGATCTTGATATTTTAGTGCAGAATATAGAGTATCGGCACTTTCATCTAATTTTCCTTCAAATTCCTTAACGCCAGGGATTAACTTGCTTACCTCTTGAAATTCTTTTTCCCACTCCTGATCATCCGCAAAAATATCCTCTAATTTCCATGTTTCTTCTGCAGGAATGTCACTCCTAGCAGGAAGAGATTTTACGGCAGCTTCATTCGCCATGTTTTCATCCTCCAGTCCAAATTTTAATTGTATGCACTACCATACCATTTTATTCTTTATATCCCGCCATTTTCCTCTTTTATGCTTATGTTTTTTATTCTCCCTATATTATGCCCAAACTTATCTTTTCATTTATGGTATTTCAAGATACATCTGTATTTGTTATAAAAATCAATCCTTCTTACCTCATATTGGCGATTTGTCTCGGGTATGACCATCTGCTGTTTTAAATAAAAAGCGTTAGAGGATTTATTAAAGCCCAATATATCTAACCAAACTAATATATGAAGGTATTCCAATAATGGCTTAAGAGGAGTTTCTGTTTCTTTAATTTGAGGCAAATGTCTGAGGATGATCTCCTTCCGGTTGACTCGCCTATAAAAATGCGTATTTAACTCTTCAAGGGTAATGATGTCACCAAGCTGTTTATATTTAATGATGTCAATGAAAAGATATGTCTGCCATATAAGTGGAGGCGTTTGAATATTGAGGGCATGGGGTACTGGCAGGCCAATTTCGGGGGGCAGCAAGAATAGATTAAGATAATGACGGTAAATCTCTGATAGAAATGGGCTGCTTTTCGCATTCGCATGAACGGACAACATGAATTTTGTCCGCTCCAGGTTTTTAAACCATTGAGATAACACCAACTGATTGTCTATAAGTTGTGGTTCTAATAACCCATCCAAGTTTATATTTTTTAGCGGGAAAATAGAGTGGCTGGCAAAGGAATTCTTTATGGAGTAAGGTGTTATAGAGGATACAAGATGAAAAAGCTGATTTTCGGGGCAATATGCAGGAATAAAAAGGTCTCCCGAGGTAGTATTTCGTAAAAATAAATAGTTAAAGCTTGAGAGCGTTGCAAAATGACCTTGTCCAAGTTTTAAATGATCACTCGAGACTATCCAAAGCGGTACATAAGCATGTTTTAGATAACAGTTAGTCCGTTTGATAAAATCCTTTTCAGGAATTGTGGAACACTGATATTCCAAAGCATATTTTTTGCCTTTATACTGAAACATAACATCAGGTCGCTGCTGAATCTCCCTGTCATAATACTCTAAAACACTTGGAATCCGTTGCCTGATAAGCCATTGATATAGCTGACGTTTTCCTTCCAAATGGCGGACGGTTTCTCCCTCTAGCCCCAGAGAACAAGTTTCCCCTTGTTTATGGGCAAAATGAAAAATCCGCTGTTCTCCTAATTTTAGCATAACACTTTCCCCACAAACCGGGCATAGAAATTCCTCTTTCTTCCGAAGTTCTAAAAGTGTTTCCTTTTTGTAGTCCAATCCGAGACAAATTAAGTTACCGGATTTAGTTTTTGCAGTTAACAATGCTTATCTCCTCCCTTTCTACTATTAATTTCTCGAAGCAAACCCAAAATCCTTTTTGAAAAAATAAAAACCCGTCAGATGACGAGTTTTTTAAACTGTAATAATTTTATAGAAGTGGTGACAATAGCCTTGCTGTAGACTCAAGTAATCGATACCCAAGATGTCTTTCTTGAAATGTTTTTAAATCAAGCTGGATAGAAAATTCGAGATCACGCAAATATTCGGCCACCAACTTTTCAGTGCTTTTTGTTCGAAACAAAAACGCATTCACCTCAAAATTCAAATGAAAGCTCCTCATATCCATATTTGAAGTACCAATGGACGCAAGCTCCCCATCGACAATCACAATTTTACTATGCATAAACCCCCGCTCATACTGATATACTTTTACCCCAGCTTCCAAAAGCTCGGGAAAATAGGACCTGGAGGCGTGAAAAACAATCCGTTTATCCGGACGATTTGGCACAAGTAATCTTACATCTATTCCGCTTAATGCGGCAATTTTAATAGCAGAAAAAATATCTTCATCCGGAATAAAGTATGGAGAAGCAATCCAAACTGACTTCTTAGCAGAACTAATCATCGAAAAGAAAATATTCTTAATGACGCTCCATTCGTTATCCGGTCCTCCTGCAATCAATTGAACCCCACCATGGGTTTCGTGTTTGATTTGGGGTGATAAATATTCCGCAGTTAAAAAACTATGATTAGTCATATAATACCAATCTTGCAAAAAAATCAGCTGTAAAGTTCGGACGGCTTCCCCTTTCAGCATCAAATGGGTATCCCTCCAAAACCCAAATTCTGGACTCCTGCCAAGATACTCATCGCCAATATTTAAGCCGCCGACAAATCCAATATTTCCATCGATCACAATTATTTTACGATGATTGCGAAAATTAAACTTATTATTTAAAAAAGGAAGTCTTACAGGTCCAAACAAGACTGTTTCTACACCTGCACTTTTTAATTCATGAATATAGGCTTTAGAAAGCTGCCAAGATCCCACCGCATCATACATAAACCGGACCTTAACTCCCTCACGTGCTTTCTCAATTAATATGTCTTTAATTTCCTGGCCAATTTGGTCGTGACGCACAATATAATATTCCATGTGGATATGATGCCGTGCACGTTTTAATTCCGATAAGATATGGCTAAAGGTTTCCTCTCCATTTGTTAATACCTTTGTTTCTGTATCGAATGATATAGGGCTGTTTCCCAGTCTTTGAGCCAGGATAAAAAGCTTTCCTTGATGCGCCCTCATTAACCGAAGCTTTTCATCACCTCTTGGATCATCTTCTCCCTCAACTGTTAAAAATGCCTGTTTATCAAGAAAATACTTCTTTCGAAACATTCTCTCTTTCCGATAATTTCTACCAAATAATAAATAAAAAATAAAACCAACTAACGGAAAACTCCCAAGTACAACAAGCCATGTAATGGTTTGTGTGGGGTGACGGTTTTCTAAAAATATGACAAACCCAATAAACATCACCGAAAGCGTTATCAATACACTTAAAAATCCAAGAATGCCACTCTCCAGGCGATCCTTAAACAAAAACAAAAGAACGGTAAGCACCAATAAATAGAGAATAACCCTTACAGTGTTTTTCAGTGTTCATCACCTGCCAGACAAAGTTTTAACAATGATATCCAATTAAACAAAAAACCGATTTCAACAGAAATCGGTACGTTAATTAGCTAAAGTGTTTTCGTAATTCAACAAAAACATTATCAGAAATTATTTCTTTGCCGTATTCTTGAATTCGATGAATTGTCACTTGGGTTTCATAGCCAAATTCAAGGAGAATACTTAAAATATCGTCTATTTCATCTTCGCTAAATAAATCTTCTGGAAATTCAGTATATAGATAATATTTTCCTTCAAAGAAATATAATTTTGTCAATAAGTCGTCTAGACCTGGCCGTTTAGACAGCATGATAACATCCTCAAAGTCTTTAAATGCTAGGATAAATTCCAATGTTTCTTCTTCAAGAAGAATATCATCCTCTGAATAACTGGGATGAAAATGCTGATCCAAAAGTTCCTCAATTTTTTCATCACCCGGCAGATCTTTTAACTTTTCATTCGGAACCGGAAGTTCAAATTTCTGTCCATCCTTTGAAAGTTGTGCCTTGGTCACAAGGATTTCAAGTCCTTTATCAAGAGCTTGAACTTGAATCCAAAGCGGTCCCTCGACTGCAAATTCTTCTTCGCCATGGACTTCATCCATCATTTCCCAAAACAGTTCTTCACTTCTTTCACGATTGTACCAGATTTCCTCGCGATCAAAGCCTCTTTCTTCTATATCAACATAGGAAATATAAAATTTTACAGTATTTTCATTGATACGTTCGATATCCATCTCAACCTCTCCCTTCCATTGTCCATATTGAAGGGACTAAATACCCCCAAGCAGATAATGCCTATAGCATTTACTCTTATAAAAAAGTTTATTCTTGAACTACCCTTTTTTATGAATAAATACTCTTGTACTTTATTTTATGACAAAAGAAGTAAATAGGGAAATAAAAAAGTCCAAAAACACAAAAACAATCATTTATCCTAAAACCACGAAAGGATTTATAGTCAATTACAAAACACATGAGAATTGTAACCATTGTAAATATTCCTTTAATTATACCAAAGTCAAGGTAAAATCACAAATTATTTCTACAAAAAAAGACTCCCTTATGGAAGTCCAAATTTTTCAACTAATTTACCATTCGTTGTGCTTCACGTAATTGATAAGTTCTTACTTTTCTTGGCAAGAAACGACGTATTTCATCTTCATTATAGCCAACCTGCAGTCGCTTTTCATCAATAATAATGGGACGACGCAACAATCCAGGATTTTCTTTAATCAATTTGAATAAATCTTGAAGCGGCATTGTATCTAGATTAACATCTAATTTTTGAAAAGTCTTAGATCTGGTGGAGATAATTTCGTCGGTTCCATCCTCGGTCATCCGAAGAATTTCCTTGATCTCTTCCATTGACAAAGGTTCAGAAAAGATATTTCTTTCTTTGTATGGAATCTCATGCTCTTCTAACCATGATTTTGCTTTCCGACATGATGTACAACTTGGTGAGGTGTATAGTGTTACCATCCATCTTCACACTCCTCTAAATTTTACGATGCTTGCAATATATTAGACACGTATAATTTGAATATCTTTTATTAATTAAAATAATTATAAATAAGGAATTTATATCATAAATTATACACCACTGTTTCAAAAAAAGATATGCTTTTTTTAAAATAATCATATGAACAAAAATATCAGATAAATTTAATTTCTACAATATTTAGACGAATAATTGTTCAAAAGGTTTCATAAATTTTCGATTATTTATCTCGTAAATAAAGGAGATAAGCCATTTTTTTAAATTATTCGTTTTTTTCCCCTTTTTTCGGTAAGCATATTTATTCCATTCCAATAAGGTTGTTTATAACCAATCAAGAGAATATAATAATAAGAAAGTAATCCTGATTATCAATTAAGTTGCCTTAATGAAAACGCATTCAAAAAAACTTTAGAAACGTATCCTCGGTTTTCTGTTTTCCCCTTTCCATCAGGAGAAAGTTCTTTTAAAATATAGGTAAGGGGAAGTTCTATAATTACAAGAATTATTTAGAAAAAAGTGAGGGAGTATTTATGGCTGGTTACATAACTGATTTACTTGTTGTTGCTGTGTTAATCATCGGAATTACCGCTATAATGGGTGTACTGACTAATGGGATTGGAAAAGCAGTATTTGCCAGAAGCCGCCGCAGTGAATTTGTTGACCAAACAGCAAAATTCCAAACCGGTTGGAAAATGGTTGGCGGCAAAAAAAAATAAGCTAAACACGGAGTTTTTTTACATCTTTCTGGCTTTAGTTTAATGTAAAAAACAAAAAACGATCTCTACTTGAGATCGTTTTTTTTATTACCTAGATTGTGCTTGATATAGTTTATACTCTTTTTCGGAACAAAGTACAAAGTGACCAGGAGTTACTTCTCTAAATTCAATTGGTTCATTATCTTCATAATGATGACTTGCTGGGTCGTAATTTCTACGCTTCCTCGTTCTCTCACTTATTGGATCAGGAGATGGAATCGCAGATAATAATGACTGAGTATAAGGGTGGAGCGGATTCTTATATAGTTCATCCGCAGGCGCAAGCTCAACCATTTTACCAAAATACATAACACCGATTCGGTCACTAATGTATTTTACCATTGACAAGTCATGGGCAATAAATAGATATGTTAACTGCTTCTCCTTTTGGAGCTGCTTCATGAGGTTAACAACTTGTGCCTGGATTGAAACGTCCAATGCAGAAATTGGTTCATCCGCAATGATAAATTCTGGCTGCACAGCCAAGGCTCGGGCGATTCCAATCCTTTGTCTTTGACCTCCTGAAAACTCATGTGGATAACGGTTAGCGTGTTCCTTATTTAATCCAACAGTTTCAAGGAGCTCATAAACCCTCTCCATCCGCTCTTGTTTTGATTTTGCTAAGCCATGAATGTCTATTCCCTCAGCAATCACATCGGCAATTTTTAGACGAGGGTTCAAAGAAGCGTAAGGATCCTGGAAAATCATTTGCATTTTTCGATTAAAATCTTTTAATTGTCGCTTAGACTTTTTTCCATGAACATTAACTCCATCATACAATACCTCTCCGCCTGTTGCGTTATACAGGCGGATAATCGTCCGGCCAGTGGTTGACTTGCCGCAGCCTGATTCACCTACAAGCCCCATCACTTCGCCTTTATAGATATCGAACGATACATTATCAACTGCCCGAACCTCATTTGGTTTGCCTACATTAAAATATTGCTTTAAGTTTTTTATTTCCAATAGTTTTTGTTTTTCAGCCATTTATTTTCCCCCCTTTGTGCCAACGTATTGATTTTGCCGTCTCTTAACTGCTTCCGGCGGCTCTACCTTTGGTGCATCTGGGTGAAGCAGCCATGTTGCAGCATAGTGCGTATCGGAAACCTTAAAGAACGGAGGCTCCTGCTCCAAATCAATTTTCATAACATAAGGGTTCCGTGGTGCGAATGCATCACCTTTCGGAGGATCTAATAGGTCTGGTGGTGTCCCTGGAATAGAATATAGTTCCTCATCATCTGTATCCATATCTGGCATGGAACTAATGAGTCCCCATGTATATGGATGCTGTGGATTATAGAAAATTTCATCTGCCGTTCCAATTTCAACAATTTTCCCACCATACATGACAGCAACCCGGTCAGCTACGTTAGCTACAACACCGAGGTCATGGGTAATAAAAATAATCGAAGTATCAATTTTCTTTTGTAAATCTTTCATTAATTCAAGTATTTGCGCCTGTATCGTTACATCTAGTGCTGTCGTTGGCTCATCGGCAATCAAAATTTTAGGATTACAAGCCAATGCAATCGCGATTACTACCCGTTGTCTCATTCCTCCGGAAAACTGGTGCGGATATTGGTTAACACGTATTTCAGGCTTTGGTATCCCAACCAGTTTTAGTAGTTCAATCGCCCTTTCCTTTGCGGCGTGCTTACTCATATTTTGATGTTTGATTAATGGCTCCATAATTTGATTTCCAATTTTCATCGTTGGGTTCAAGGATGTCATTGGGTCTTGGAATATCATCGATATATCATGTCCACGAATCTTTTGCATTTGTTTATCGTGTAATTTCGTCAAATCTTTGCCATCAAAGAGAATTTCTCCACCTTTAATCTCTGAATTATGTTCAGGAAGCAGACGCATAATTGCTTTTGTTGTAACGGATTTTCCTGACCCAGATTCTCCAACTATGGCTAAAGTTTCACCTTTAAATAAATCAAAACTAATACCTCGAATTGCTTTAACTTCCCCAGAAAACGTATGAAACGATATATTTAAATCTTTAACCTCTAAAATTTTCTCCACTGCCACTCACCTCTCTTCTAATCACGCATTTTAGGATCTAGCGCGTCACGTAAACCATCTGCTACTAGGTTAAAACATACCATAATTAAAGCAATCATTATCGATGGAATAATCATTTGATATGGAAAAGCAATCATCGATTTATAACCAGACTCTACCAATGTACCCAATGAAGCATGCGGCTCTTGAAGACCAAGACCGATAAAGCTTAAAAACGCTTCAAAGAATATTGCGTTTGGAATTGAAAACATCGTATTGATAATAATGATACCGAACATATTCGGAATCATGTGTTTGAAAATAATAGAAACATTAGAAGCCCCTAAGGTTTTTGAGGCTAATACAAACTCTTGCGCTTTAAATTTCAATACTTGAGCCCGAACCACACGTGCCATGCTTGTCCAGCCGGTAATGGTCAAAGCTACAATAATAGGAACGATCCCTGGTTTCAATACAAGTATCATTAATACCACTATAATTAAGTTAGGAATACCAACGATTACTTCGATAATCCGCTGCATGATACTATCAGTTTTTCCACCAATATACCCTGAAACAGCACCATAGCTTACCCCAATGAGCATATCAATTAATGCTGCCATGAAAGCGATGAATAATGAAACTTGAGTACCTTTCCAAACACGGGCAAATAAATCACGGCCCAAGTTATCGGTACCAAACCAGTAATATGCATCCACTTTACGCGTTTCATAAGCATTATATTCCGTACCATCTCTCCTGGATAATGTACCGTCAAAAGGCAGCCAATGAACGTTTTCAAGGCCTTGAATCCTTGGCGGCAAATTATTGTGTTTTGTATTTTGTGTGTCATACTCATAAGGTGTAAGGAACGGTCCAACAAATGCCATGATAATTAGCAGGATGAGAATAATCATACTAATAACTGCACCTTTATTCTTGCGAATCCTCAGCCAAGAATCTTGCCAGAAGTTCAAACTGGCCTTTGCAATTTTTTCACTCTTTGACGGATCTACATGGGCAGGTTCAAACAGATCTTTTGAAATTACAATATCTTTATTTGTCATTTAGTTTCCCCCCCCAGATAGTCGAATACGTGGGTCAATAATTCCGTACAGAATATCAACTACTAATGTGACGACTACAAATAAGACAGCAAACAAAATATTGGTTCCCATAATAACCGGGTAATCGTTCATATTAATTGATTTTACAAATTGTTCCCCTATTCCTGGAATACCAAAAATTTGTTCAATAACAAGTGAACCTGTCATTAAGCTTACAGCCAATGGTCCTAAAACTGTAACAACAGGAATTAAGGCATTTCTTAACGCATGTTTAATACTAATTTGCCAATAACTGGCACCTTTTGCTCTAGCCAAAGTAATATAATCAGAACCTAATACTTCGACCATTTCAGTCCGCATAAAACGAGCAGCAATTGATAATGGAAACATTGCTAAAGCTATAGAAGGCAGAATTGTGTATTCAGGACCCTTCCAAAACATAACTGGCAGCCAGCCCAATTTTACCGCAACGTAGTATTGCAACAGACCTGCAAAGATAAATGATGGGATTGATTTCCCTACTACTGCAATAAAAGTAGAAGTATAGTCAACCCAGCTATTTTGCTTTAGTGCTGCGATAACTCCTAGTAGTATGCCAAGCAATCCGCCAAAAATCATAGCTTCTATTCCTAATATAGCGGAAGGTCCGACACGCTTGGCTAACAGGTCAGTAACCGGGGTATTATCAAACTGAAAGGAAACTCCCAAATCTCCTTGAACCATATTCTTCATATAAGTTGCATACTGAACAGGAACGGGGTCATTCAACCCATATTTATCAAGCAAAATATTTCGTTGGACTTCTGAGAGTTTTTCAAAATTATTAAACGGGCTTCCTGGGATTAGTTTCATGAGGAAAAAAGTAACGGATGCAACAATAAATAAAGTGATAATCATGTAAATAATCCGTTGTAAAATATATTTTGCCATCACCTGCACCTCCTAATTTAATATAAAATTCGCCGTTTTTCGACAATTCTCTTACAGGTAAAAAGAGAGTATATCTAAATATACTCTCTTTTTTATTTGGTTAGCAATAGTTACTATTCTGTAATTTTAATCCATTGATAGCTATAGTCAGGACCAAAGGCATGGTGTGCAAAGCCCTTGACTTTAGGGTTAATTAAAATATTAACAGAACGTTGATAAAGTGGAGCAATGGCTGCATCGTCTTCTAACAAGATTTTCTCTGCATCTTGTAGAGCCTTCCAGCGCTCTTTGCCTTGAAGTTCTTCATTAGCTGCTTTAATTAACTTATCGAATTCTGGATTGCCGTAGCTCATATGGTTCTGTCCACCGCCAGTTACCCATAAATCCATATAAGTCATTGGGTCAGCATAGTCAGGACCCCAGCCGCCCATTAACAAATCGTAATCTTCAGCATCTTCACGAGCGATACGAATTTTGAACGGCACACTTTCAATGTTTATTTTTAAACCTGGAAGTGTTGTTTCTAATTGATCTTTAATAAAGGCATCAGTTACTTTAGCTGTTTCAGTATCTTGACCAACGTAAGTAAATGTTACTTCTTTTAAACCAGTTTCAGCAAGACCTTTTTCCCAAAGTTCTTTAGCTTTTTTCTTATCAGCTTTCAAATAAGTTCCAGCAGTATCACGGAAGTCTTTTCCGTCTTCGTCAAAAGAGAATCCTTTTGGAACTAGGAAGTCAGCAACGATAGAACCGTTTGCTAATACATCATCAACTAATGCTTTTTTATCAGTTGCTAAAGCAATTGCTTTACGGATGTTTTTATTTGCTAAAGCAGGGTTCTTTTCGTTCATTTTTAACCACCAGATGGATGGCTCTTGGTAACTCAATAACTCATCAGTTCCTTCGAACTGAGAAAGAATAGCAGCTTGTGCTAGTTTAGGCGTAATGTCTGCTTCACCAGCAGTGAAGGCATTTGCAGAAGCTTGAGGATCTTTAGATACGTTAAAGTTGATTTTCTCTAAAGTAACATTTTTTGCATCCCAGTAATCTGCATTCTTTTCATAAACCCAAGATGAACCAGTAGGACCATCCCATTTGGCCAATTTGAATGGACCGTTGTAGATCAAGTGTTCAGAATCCTTCGCATAATCTGCACCTTGTGATTCAACATACTTTTGGTTTTGTGGGAAGAACAGTGGGAATGTTAGATAAGACTCAATATAAGGAATTTCTCTTTCTAACGTGATTTCCAATGTATAATCATCCACTGCTTTAATTCCTAAGCTTTGTAAATCTGCATCTGTTACTTTATCGGCTTTTTCAACAATTTCGCTAGCGCCTTTAATTTTACCTTCCATGAAGTATGCACCATATGGAGCAGCTACTCTTGGATCAATAGCACGTTGCCATGCATAAACAAAGTCTTTAGCAGTAACAGGGTCACCGTTTGACCATTTTGTATCTTTCTTCAATTTGATGGTTAAAACAGTTTTGTCATCATTGTATGATGGCATATCTTGAGCTACACCTGGAATTACCTTTTGATCAGGGTCTAAACGATATAAACCTTCATTTACTGCATTGGCCGTTGTAAAAGTAAGTACGTCTTGACCCATGACAGTATCCATAGTAGGAATTTCAGCTGATTCAAGAACATTAAGTTCTTGCTTTGCAGCAAGTTTTTCTTCTCCGGCTTTTCCACCGTCTTTGTCTTTTCCTTCGTTTTTATCACCGCCAGAACATGCTGCAAGGAACATGCTAAGAACTAGTGACAATACTAGAAGTAGTGAAAGTTTTGATTTCTTCACTTATAGACCTCCCTTTTCTATTATTCTGAAAAATTACTACATTCTCTATTATACATATTTTAATTCTGTTGTACATTACTTTTTTAAAATTAATTTACATAATAGCAACAAAGATAATGTTTAGATTACCATTAATTGTGTTATAATTTACTCTTATAAAGCTTTTTTTCTTTGTTTTCCCCTGTTATATCAGCGTTTTGGAGGTACTTTTGTGAAAAAGCAGCATAAGAAAAATTTCATTATCTTAACGTTAATACAAGTTCTGATATTATTCTTTTCATTCCTTTTTTACCATAATATATCAGTATTGAGCTATATCAATATATCTTTTTACTTTGCATTTTTCTTCTTGTTACTCTCTTTACTAATTTTTACGATTCAAGGCGGTTTTTTTGATGTCATTGGCAAATCCTTTAATTTTGCTTTCTCAAGAGGACATGCCAAAAGAAGGTTTGATGAAATTCCATCTTTATCCGAGATCGTGACCATCCCATATAAGCCTCTCCTTCTATATGGGATCGTGACAGGAGGATTAATGCTTATTGCTTTGTTTGTTTATTATAGTTAACGAACTTGAAAGTAAATATGTAATTCATTATAATACCATTAGCATAACTTAAATAAAGCGTTGACGAAGAGTAGTACGTATTGACGATTCGATGCAGAGAGTTTGTGGCTGGTGGAAACAAACACGAACACTTTACGGAATGGACTTCGAAGCTTCTTTCTGAATCCTAAACAATAGCTAGTAGGAAAGGACGTAACCTTGCGTTAAAAGGAATCCGATAGGGCTAATTTATATTTTTACAGCCATCGGAGTTAAGAGACTCTTCATGAGTAATTAGGGTGGTACCGCGAGCCATTCGTCCCTATATTTTTTTGGGATGGATGGCTTTTTATTTTTGGCTGTGTTAAAGGTTCATATTGATTTATGTAAACCAGTTGATTGGAGCGGAAAAATCATAAAATAGTATAACACAGCCTAATTATTAAGGAGGAAATTAGGATGAAAACAATTTTTTCAGGCATTCAGCCTAGTGGCACAATTACAATTGGAAACTACATTGGAGCGATGATGCAATTTGTCGAACTCCAGGATGAATATAATTGTTTCTTTTGTATTGTTGACCAACACGCTATTACAGTCCCTCAGGACCCGGCGACACTCCGGAAGAACATTCGAAGCCTTGCAGCATTATATATTGCAGTGGGAATTGATCCTGACAAGGCAACCTTATTTATTCAATCCGAAGTACCAGCACATGCCCAAGCTGGATGGATTATGCAATGTGTTTCCTATATAGGTGAACTCGAAAGAATGACACAATTTAAAGATAAATCTGCCGGTAAAGAAGCAGTGTCAGCTAGCTTGTTGACTTATCCGCCTTTAATGGCAGCTGATATCCTTCTTTATAACACAGATGTTGTACCTGTAGGGGAAGACCAGAAGCAGCATATGGAATTAACCCGCGACCTGGCTGAGAGATTTAATAAAAAATACAGAGAAGTGTTGACGATTCCTGATATTCGCCTTCCAAAAATCGGAGCAAGAATTATGTCCTTGCAGGAACCAACAAAAAAAATGAGCAAGTCCGATCCGAATAACAAGGCCTTTATCACTCCATTGGATGAGCCAAATCAAATTATTAAAAAGATTAAAAGTGCTGTAACTGATTCAGAGGGAATTGTTAAATATGATATGGAACATAAGCCAGGGGTCTCTAACCTATTATCCATTTATTCTATATTGGGCAAAAAATCCATCTCGGAATTAGAGGAATTATACCAAGGCAAGGGCTATGGAGAATTCAAAGGCGATCTTGCTGAAGTCGTTGTAAACGTATTTAAACCGATACAAGAAAGATATTATCATTTAATTGAATCAAGTGAACTTGACGCCATTTTGGACCGCGGTGCCGAACGGGCTAATCAAGTTGCAAATAAGACGCTAAAGAAAATGGAAAATGCAATGGGCCTAGGCCGAAAAAGACGGTAATAAAAACAAAAGCCTGACTCCCTAAAAGTATGAATTTCATACCTTCAGGGCCAGGCTTTTAATTTACTTTAGGACCATGTTCCATTTCCCATAGCTTTTCAAAAAACGGTTGTCCTTTAATAATATTTTCACAGAACAATTCGTGCCGCTTTGACCACCCGAACTTGATCTCTTCATATAACTGTTCCCATGCTTCTGCAAAATTTAATTCCTGAATACTAGAATAGCGCTCTGGACACCACTCAGTAAACCAGTAACGGATTTCGGCTTCATTGTTGGAAGAAAACAATTGATCTAGTGCCATAAACAACAGCTGCTTCAACTGTCTTTCCTTCCTTGTTAGACCCAGCATTAACTCTGGCTCTGGAGAAAGGATATGGAATTCTTTTTCTTTCACTTGCGGTAGGAATGGATAATCTTTTGGTTCATGTGTACTGATCATTTCGTAAACAAGTTGTTCTTGTCTTGGTATTAACCTGCTTTTTCGAATTGGTATCGTGTAACCGATGGTATCAACTGCTAAAATGCCGACTCCATCAGTAACAACAAAACAATATTCAAGCTGGATTCTCTCGTGATTTTTACGCAGGTAAGCTTTTTGATATACGTCGTCCAATAGTTGTGGAGGCAATTCAGACAGATCATTTTCAATATAGTGGAACAATTCTGAATCAACCTTTAAAAGTGGAACTTGGTCCAGCAGTTCTACACCATCATCTTTCCGCCATTCATGAAAGTGGCAAACATTATACCCGTTCTCTTCCCCTTCAAACCAATTCACCCAAACATCATGAAGATATAACATATTATCCCTCACTTCAATGGTACTGTTTGTCAATCAGTATGGGCAGACGTCAGTTAAATTATTCCTTTCTGTATATTTTGCTCCAAATGTTGTGAATTTGGTAAATTAATCCTATTTGTATCTCTTGTCTCTTATAGTTCAAATGTAATGTATACCCTTTATTTTAGTCCAAATTACTCATTGTCTAAAAATTGGGATGAGGGGATTTTAAAACTTCGTATGACAGAGTAGTTCTGATTGTCAAAAAACTTATTTACAAGCTGATATCCTAATGCATAACCCAGCAAGGGAGGAACGCTTCTGCCTCCGAATAACAAATCATCGTGAACTTTTTCATGCTTTTTTACGGTAAGGTGGTCTTTTATAAACCGATCCCAAAATAAATTTAATTCAGCCTCTGAATACCTATTACACCATTCAGCCAGATATTGGTCACCACAATGTTTTAATACCGCATACTCAGCAAGACCTTCTATTATAATGGAGTCAAGTAATGTGTAGTGTTCATATTTTTTAGTTGATTTCTGAAGTCTGCAAACATGGTGATATTCATGGACAAGCAGTGCTTCGATTTCTTTCTCGTCATTATGATCTGATAGAAAAAGAAACATTTTATCTGCAAATGAGACTCCGCCTTTCTTTTTATCATCCTTCCATGAAAATAGTCCACCCCGCTGATTTAACGGAAATAAAAAAACTGGAATATCAGGTCCAGACCATTTCTGTTTGTATTTATTAAACAAGAGTTCCACCCGATCCCACACCTTAAAATCCAACATTCTGTTAAGGTGATTTCTTGAACCAAAGGAAGGCCTATACATTCCGAAATGTAACAGTTCGTTATAAATTTCATCCGGACTTTTCTTACTAAAATACGGTTTCAGTTTCTCACAGATTTTAAGTGGGCGACTAAAATTATCTTTCAACCATTGGTCTGTACGGACGATCCCCATTTTTGCACCTCACTTTAAAGTCATACTGCTTTACATCATATTATGTAATGCCTGTTATGGGGTTCGGAATATTCCTCTTTTAGAAAAAAAAAAGACCAAGTTTGTGACTTGGTCCTTCATGATTATTGATATTTTTTAAATACGATTGTCGCATTGTGACCGCCGAAACCTAATGAGTTGCTCATTGCTGCATTTACTTCTTTTTTCCGGGCTGCATTACTGACGTAATCTAAGTCACACTCAGGATCTGGGGTCTGATAGTTCATCGTTGGCGGCAGGATACTGTCTCTCATCGCTAAAACCGTAAATATAGCTTCAATACCTCCTGCTGCACCAAGCAAATGCCCTGTCATAGATTTGGTTGAACTCATCGCTAATTGATAGGCATGGTCCCCAAATACTTCTTTCACAGCTAAGGTTTCAAACTTATCATTGTATTCCGTGCTTGTGCCATGGGCATTCACATAATCAATATCACTTGGGCTCATTCCTGCATCCTGGATGGCCATTTTCATCGCTCTAGCCCCACCTTCACCTCCTGGTGCCGGTGCTGTAATATGGTAAGCATCACCGGTTGCGCCGTATCCTACAATTTCGGCGTATATTTTCGCCCCTCTGGCCAATGCATGCTCTAATTCTTCCAAAACAACAATCCCGGCCCCTTCACCGATGACAAAGCCATCGCGGTCTTTATCGAAGGGACGGCTGGCTGTTTTAGGATCTGGATTTGTTGACAGAGCCGTATTGGCACAGAAGCCGGCAACTGCCATTCTGGTTATAGGAGCTTCTGCTCCCCCCGACACCATTACGTCAGCATCACCGCGTTGAATGACTTTAAATGCATCACCTATCGAATTGGTTCCCGTTGCGCAGGCTGTTACTGTACAGGAATTAAATCCCCTAGCACCTAGAATAATTGATACCTGCCCTGTTGCCATATCTGGAATTAGCATCGGCACGAAAAACGGACTTACCCGCTTATATCCACGCTTTTGAAAGATTTCGAATTGCTGTTCAAATGTCTCCATTCCACCGATTCCAGATCCAATCCAAACCCCGACACGATGGGAATTTTCTTCATCAATGGTCAGATTTGCATCCTTTACAGCCATGAGTGCACTCGCAACTGCAAACTGAGTAAACCGGTCCATTTTTCTGGCATCCTTCCTATCCATAAATAGTTCAGGATTAAATTCCTTCACTTCTGCAGCAACTTTTGCTGGATATTCGTCAGCATTTACTCTTGTTAATGGACCAATTCCGGATTTCCCTTCTAAAATCCCTTTCCAAGTTGTTTCAACATCGTTTCCAAGCGGCGTGACTGCCCCAACGCCTGTTACGACAACCCTTCGTTTTTCCATGCCCACATCTCCTTCAATCTATTATTAAAATTATGCATTTTTATATTCTCTTCAATACCGATTATTTGCCCCAGCGGATTGCAATCGCTCCCCAAGTTAGGCCGCCGCCAAATCCAACCATAACAATTATATCGTCGTCTTTAATTTTTCCTGCTTCAAGTTCTTCGACAATTGAAATCGGAATGGAAGCTGCTGAGGTGTTTCCATATTTATGAACCGTTTTTGACATTTTCTCAGGCTGGAGATCTAATCTCTGCCTTGAAGCCTCCATAATCCGAATGTTTGCCTGATGTGGAATCAGAAAGTCGACATCTTCTTTCTTTAATCCTGCTTTTTCTAGAACGTGAATACAGCTTTCTCCCATTTGCCTTACTGCAAATTTAAATACTTCTCGTCCGTTCATAATGATATATTCGTCCTGGTACAGGTGTTTTCCTCCAGTCCCGTCGGCACCTAATTCAAAGGAGAGAATGCCGCGATTTTCCGAAACTGGACCAATAATAGCTGCACCAGCTCCATCACCAAATAGAACAGCGGTATTTCGGTCATTCCAGTCAGTAATTTTCGACAGCTTTTCCACTCCGACCACTAGGACATATTTATAACATTGTGACTCAATAAATTGTTTAGCCGTTACTACCCCATACATAAAACCAGCACATGCAGCACTAATATCCATTGCAGCTGCCTTCCATGCCCCTAATCGTTCTTGAATTTTACAGGAAACCGAAGGGAATGGTGTGTCTGGCGTAACGGTTGCAACTAGTATTAAGTCAATCTGCTCTGGTGTAATCCCAGCATCTTGTATAGCTTTCTGTGCTGCAGCAAAGGCCATATCAGAAGTATCTACATCATCTGCAGCAATCCGTCTTTCTTCAATTCCCGTCCTAGTTCGAATCCACTCATCTGATGTATCCATCATTTTCTCTAAATCAAAGTTTGTAAGTACCTTTTCAGGTAAATACCTTCCAATACCAACAATACCAGCTTTCATCATGCCATCTCCTTTAGATTGACTCAGCATATTAATTCAAATACTAATATCAAATATTATGACTTGGTACTAATTTTATCAAATTCAAGCTACTTTTAGCAACTGTAACAATTCATACTATCCGCTAATATCCATTCCTTTTAGGGAAATATTCATATGCTAAATTAGAAAATAGTTCCTTGGAGGTTTGATTGAAGTGGAGGAGACAGAAGCACCAATACAAAATGATCAAGAGGGTATCTTCGAAAACGAGGAATCCGGAGATATAGAAGAAGGGCAAAACATAGATCCCTTTACTGCACTAATGTTTGGCCAACAGCATCGATCGACAAGGCCGCAAATCAATTTATTCCCTGTAAGAAATTCGTTACAAAACAGGTCCTATAATCAATCGGGAATTGACCTGGAAAGGCTAATATACCACATTGATACGCTAGTGGAATCTGTTAATGGGTTAAAGCCATTATTTAAAAAAGCTTATCCCTATATTCAGAAGGTATTGAGCAAAAAATAGAGCTGGGCTTCCAATGCCGCAGCTCTTTTACTAATGTTTTCACTTTTATAGAGAGTTTCACTAATAATCGCTCGTATATGAGACTCGATTAGTGTGGTCTCTTAGCCTGACAAGAGCTTCTGTTATGTTAGTACGTTTTTTCAATGGGATTCTAGTTACAGTTTCTGGTACATCATAAATGGAAGACTGCCAATTTGATTGTTCTACCCCTAACTGTCGGGCACATTCTTCCCATGCATTTTCCCTTCCGCTTTCAAGAATATACTGACCGGGCTGTTCAGCTTCAATTATATGCATAATTGACTCTGCCGCATCCTCCACGAATATCGCATCTCCCGTCCATTCGCGATTAGATGGCTGTATATTGTTTTTGATTTGTTCAGAGATGACTCGTTGAAATAAAAAATCGACTGGCTGCCATGGACCATATACTGTTGGCAGATAAACGATTTTCAAATCCTTTACCAGGTCCTCTGCCTGATGTGAAAAAGCGGAAATTCCCTTGTTATCAGAATCTGTTACCATTTGTATGGGTGCCAAAATCACTAAAGGGTTTTTATTTTTCTCTACAGCCTTCAAGACAGAATGAAAGTCTAACTCAGCTAAAATGGACTCTTTTCGTAAAGTAAAGAAATCATAGATAGAGATAATCATAGTAGTGTTACTGTTATTAATGGAGGACTTCCCCCAATCAGCAAAGGAATAATCACTAAAGTTTGCATTTCTTCCCACTTCGAGTCTTTTTTCCTCCAAGAATTGAGTACGATGATGTGCCTGGATATTAATCCCTTCCACTTCAAAGCCTTTACCTAATATTGCTTTACATAGATGAAAACTCAAAAAGTCAAATCCATCAATAATAACTGCCTTGTCCATAAGCATTTCCTCCCCGTACCTCCATAAACCCATCCTATGCGTTGTTTGAAGGAATTATTTCTAGGAGAAGAAAGGAGGTTATAAAATCGCCTCATGACTGGAAAAAAATTTAGTACAGATATTTCCCAAATGCGGTTTTTTTTCCGGCAAAATAAAGTATGGGCTAACATCAGTATTTTTGAGAATCTTTTGATATTGTTTAGACTGGTTATACAACCTGCCTCCTGATAATACATGTATGATTTGAATAGGTATTTTTCCATCTAAGGAAACTGTATCCTCTGCATTAAGAATGGTGCTTTCAAGTGTATACTTTTCCGTTTGATAAGCTTCCACAAGTTCGCGCATTAACTTTTTATAAAAAAATTTATGCTCTTTTTCTTGTTCAAGATGATATTTTAATGAAAGGATTGGATTAAGGAATATGACGGAACGGATATTTCCCTCTAGTCTCTCCATTAACCTTACTGCGGTTAAAGCTCCCATTCCTTCTGCTAAGATATGAATCTTATTATTCAGAATTTCGCTTCTTATGACATGGTGGTATAATCGCTCCGCCAGTTCCACTGCTGCATCGCTTCCCCAACTGCGCCCATATAAATTGGAGGAAAATATCGTGTACCCTTTCTCCTTTAACTCGTTAATAATCGCCAGTTTTCCTTCATTTTGAGTCCAAAAACATTTATTCTCGTCCACAAAATGCCTTTCATCGCCAATTACCAAAACCCCAAACCCAGTTGGTTTTTCAGGATAATAGATTATATTCCATTGGTTTCCGATCAGAAAACTCCGACTTTCCATTGGTATATCTCCTTTTACATATTTCCTCACCATATATCGTATGCGCAATCCGTTAAGTTGAAAGGGAATTTGCCTATTTTTCCTCAGATACTGCATTTAATTGTTTTATTATTTCAACTTCTTATGGTAATATTATAAGGAGTATAATAGGCAGGTGAAATCATATGCGGGTTTTTTGGACATTTTTTTGGACTTTTCTTTTGACGGAAATGCTTACATATGTAGTTAGTTCAATGTCAGGTGTTGAAGTTAACCTAGTTACAGGCGCTATTCTTTCTGTTGTTGTGACCGTCTTAATTTTCGTTGTCACTGCAATTATTCCTAACGAACCAGTACAAAAACATTAAAAGTGTTGAAAGAGGTCTTCCCTATTGTCAATGGGAAGACCTTTTTCTTGTGGTCAGGATTGAATGGTTAAATCTAATTGACCGTTCACTACAGCAATATACACGGTTGAGCCGTCATACACTTTACCGGCAATGATTTCACGGGCAAGCTTTGTCTCAATATTTCTTTGAATATAACGCTTCAGAGGTCTTGCACCATATATTGGATCAAAACCATTCTCGGCGATAAATTCTTTTGCATCTTCAGCTACCATTATCGTAATTTGCTGTTCGCTTAATCGACTTTGCAATTCTTTTAACATTTTTACAACAATGTTTTTAATTTCATCTAATGATAATGGTTTAAACAAAATGGTTTCATCGATTCGATTTAAAAACTCAGGACGAAAGTGGGCTCTTAATTGACTAAGCACCTTTTCCCGTGCTGTCTCAGAAATATCTACTCCATTTTCAAAGTGCTCGAGCATGAATTGGGACCCGATATTAGACGTCATAATAATAACCGTATTTTTAAAATCAACAACCCTGCCTTGAGAGTCTGTGATTCTTCCATCGTCTAACGCTTGAAGAAGGATATTGAACACTTCAGGATGTGCCTTTTCAATTTCATCCATTAAAATGACGGAATATGGCTGTCGTCTGACAGCTTCTGTCAGTTGTCCTCCCTCCTCATACCCCACATAACCAGGAGGGGCACCAATTAACCGGGAAACCGCGTGTTTTTCCATATACTCCGACATGTCAATCCGAATGATATGATCTTCGCTGTCAAACAATGCCTCTGCTAATGCTTTGGCAAGTTCGGTCTTACCAACTCCCGTTGGTCCCAAAAACAGGAACGAGCCAATTGGGCGTTTTGGATCTTTGATTCCGGCTCGGGCGCGAAGGACGGCATCGGAAACCAAATTGACAGCTTCATTTTGACCAATTACTCTCTCATGGAGGATGGACTCCAGACGCAATAATTTCTGCCGCTCACCTTCTACAAGTTTGGCGAGAGGAATTCCTGTCCACCTAGAGACGATAGCTGAGATTTCTTCTCCGGTAACTTCCTCACGTAGAAGCCGATTATCTTGTTCAGCAGTTTTTTCAAGTTCCTTCATTTCCTTTTCTGCGACTGGAATCAAGCCATGCCGAAGTTCAGCTGCTCTGTTTAAATCATATTTATCTTCTGCTTGCTGAAGCTCACGTCTTAATTTTTCCAATTGTTCTCTTTTTTCCTGCAATTTTTGAATCATTTGCTTCTCGCCAAGCCATTTAGCTTTCATGGCATTTGCCTGCTCCCTAAGGTCAGCTAGCTCTTTTTGAAGTACTACCAATCGTTGCTTGCTAACATCATCCTGTTCTTTTAGCAGTGCTGCCTCTTCAATTTCGAGTTGCATAACTTTTCTGGTTACTTCATCCAGTTCAGTCGGCATAGAATCAATTTCCGTCCGGATCATCGCACAAGCTTCGTCCACCAAATCAATTGCTTTATCTGGTAAAAACCGATCAGTAATATATCTATCAGATAGAGTTGCTGCTGCTACCAATGCTTGATCATGTATTTTTACTCCGTGATGAACTTCAAAACGTTCTTTTAATCCACGTAAGATGGATATAGTATCTTCTACGTTTGGCTCTTGCACAAGGACCTGTTGAAACCGTCGTTCTAATGCTGGGTCCTTTTCAATATACTTCCTATGCTCATCGAGTGTAGTTGCACCAATACAGTGGAGTTCACCCCGGGCTAGCATCGGCTTTAACATATTCCCCGCATCCATAGCCCCCTCTGTTCTTCCTGCACCTACAATCGTGTGTATTTCATCAATGAATAATATGATTTGTCCTTCACTTTTTTTAATTTCATTGAGGACTGCTTTTAATCTTTCTTCAAATTCTCCCCTAAATTTGGCTCCTGCAATCAAGGAGCTCATATCCAGTGAAAAGATTGTTTTATCCTTTAGTCCTTCTGGAACATCTTTTCGAACAATCCGCTGGGCGAGCCCTTCCACAATGGCTGTTTTCCCTACCCCAGGTTCTCCGATTAACACTGGGTTATTCTTTGTTTTTCGGGAAAGGATCCTAATTACATTGCGAATTTCCGCATCCCTGCCGATAACAGGGTCAACTTTTCCAAGTTTAACTTCAGCCACAAGGTCTCTCCCATATTTTTTAAGAGCATCATATCCTGCTTCAGGGTTTTGAGTAGTCACCCTTTGATTCCCCCTTATTTCCTTTATCACCTTTAATACGTCATCTGTTGTTACCCCGTAAGACCTGATAATCTGGTACATTTCAGATTCATTCGTTTGGGTCGCTGCCAAGAGGGTATGTTCGACCGAAAGATATTCATCGGAAAAACTCTTCATGATTTCCTCTGCTTTGACGAGTAGCTTTTGGAGTTTACCGGTTATATATAGTTTTCCTTGTTCAGCACCCCCTCCTGTTACTTGTGGTTTCTTTTTAAGAAGTTCAGTCAATTTATCTTCCACCTGTGTCGAAGACAGGCCTATTCTTTGTAAAATCGCTGTGATCAAACTATCCTCTTGCCTTATTAATGATAAGAATAAATGAGGTTCGTCAATTTCCTGATGATTATTTTTGATTGCTAATGCTTGAGCCTCCAATATCCCTGATTGCATCCGCTCTGTCATTCGATTTAAATCCAATGTTCATCACCTGCTTTGACCTATTTTGACCTATTATTATTATAAACCAATGAAAGATTACTTGTAAATTTTGGTTTATTGCCTAATCAACATAGATCTTAAGATCAACACTCTTTCATTGGACTGATTCATATAAAAAGCCATCCAAATGGATGACTTTTTCTTTATGGTTTTCGTGCGTATGTCCAAAGGCGTTCGTCATTAGATGTTTCAGGAAAACGGTCACCAGCTTTTAACTTAAGCCTTTTTGGATTAACAACAGGGCTCCCAGTGTCACCTATTTCAACATAAATGCCATTATTAGGCGCTTTTTGTCCCGACCGAAATTGACGATTTTGACCCATTCCATTCCCTCCTTTGCTTACATCCATATTATTTCCGTTTGTGCCCAGTCCATAAAAGGAAGTTCTTGCATTTTCATTATTCGACAATAATTATTTCCTAAGAAATAAAAACCATAATTTTGACGATTATATGAACTTATTTCACATATATTGCGAATTATTCTTCATTATCAATATAATTATAGTAATTTCTAGAGATATCCCAAAGTATGCTACAACTTGTTAAGCTCTGACAATTATGCCTAAAGGTGGTCATTTACATGCAATTAACCAAAGAACTTCCCGTCACATTATCCCATTTATTTGAAACGGTCCACCACACAAGAAAATTGAAAAAAGGTACTTTTTTGTTCCAGGAAGGGATGCCGGCGGATGAACTATATATAGTTCAAAACGGAATAGTTCAGCTAAGCAAAATCATTCCGGATGGACGAGAATTGACATTAAGAATGTGTTCAAGTGGAGACTTTTTGGGAGAAATCAACCTATTTTCACCTGCATCAAAATACCTGTTAAGCGGCCGAGTAATTGAAAACGGTGAAGTGGCTGTCATTATGAAAAGTGAACTTGAGGAAAAACTCTCGCTAAATCTTCCGCTTGCTTTTGAATTAATTCAATGGATGAACCAACAATATCTCAAAACGCAGACAAAATTTCGTGACCTAGTATTACATGGTAAAAAAGGAGCGTTGTATTCCACTTTAATCCGAATCAGTAACAGCTACGGAATAAAAACCAATAAAGGAATTATCATTGATTTGCCGTTAACAAACCAAGAATTGGCTAATTTCTGCGGCACTTCACGAGAAGTCGTGAACCGTTTGCTAAGTGAGCTTCGGAAATCTGAAATAATTTCGATTGATAAAGGTATGATTACCATTCATGATATCCACTTTTTACGCAGGGAAATTGATTGTGAAGACTGTCCAATTGAAATATGCAAAGTAAATTAGCTAATAAAAAAATCGGTTAATAAAACCGATTCAGATTATAGACAAAAGGCATTACGAGGTTCCACATTCGGGTGCCTTTTTCTAATTATGACCTTTTTTACTATAGTTTTGTATTCAAACTGACCCCTCCGGGGTCAATTTTTATGCCATTTTTGGTTTATCCCAAATCCATGTCGCCATCTTTTTTAAATTCATGGCAGCAAAAGTAAGCATCGCCTGCATGGACAATTTTTTAAGGCCCCTTAAAGTTGTCCATCGCATACCATGCTTTTCTTTTGCATCTGCAAATACACGTTCAATTGATTCTTTACGACGTGCATATATCAATTTATTCTCATCTGTATGGCGAAGGTGATCTGCTTCTTCAAGATACTCTTCCCAAACATGCCGTTGGATGAGCTTTTGATGCTTTTGGCTTTGAGTACATTGAGATAGAAGTGGGCAATCCTTACACTTTGCAGGATTTGAAAAGTACTGCCGATAACCTACCTTAGTAGTTGTCCTATATTCAAGAACTTGTCCGTTTTCTTAGATAACCATCCTTTGTACAAGGCGTGTATAAGGTAAAGCGGGGCGAATCTCTTTTTCAATTAAGTATTGAGCAATAGCAGGCGTTTTGTATCCAGCGTCCGCAGCATTGGAGCGGAAGGCGCGAAGAC
>NZ_HG942038.1 GCF_000612665.1 Neobacillus dielmonensis | reverse complement strand
CATGACAAAAAGCGGAAGCATTCTTGCTTCCGCTTTTTGTCATGTTAAAACCTTTCCAATACAACAGGTAACGTATTTTCATTTTCACCTTGCGAGCTACGCTGATACAGATAGACTATTAACGTCCCATTTTTTGGCAACTTCTCTGGAGATACTTGAATGGTGAAGCTGAATCGCTGCCACTCTGTTAGTTTTATTTTATTTATTAATACCCTTTGTTCCGCTAAGTATTGATTATGTCCATCTTCAACAGTATAAAAGACAGCACGGTCGTCCCCCTTGACTTCACCAGTAATAGAGTATGTACCTTTTTCTCCGGAAACTTCTATATTTCGAAATCCAGTACTACTGTCAGGAATAGCAAGCTTCTTACTGCTGGTGAGCATTTGTGGACTTCCAACAGGCTGCCCGTTTACTTTTTTTACTTTGAGTTCTGCCGTTACTATATATTCACCAGCAGGTAACTTTACACCATCCAATTTATAGTCCCATGTTTCATTTCGTTTATAGACCTGATTTGGTTCAATCGTAATTTTCTGAATAGCCTGCAGGAACATTCGACCCTTTGAGTATGCATATACTTCCTTGCCTGCCTTATTTTTAACAATTATTTCATACAGTTGAGAGTTGGAAAACTCAAACTCAAGCGGTACATTGGCATTATTCTTTATCAAAATTTGAAAATCTACCTTATCGGGTCCAGCCAACGGAACAACAGCAAAATTGAAGTCTTTATCAACCCCTTCATATGCATCAGCATTTAACATCATGGGGAAGAAAAACAAAACTATACACATAAGTACACGCATAACTGCCTCCTAACCCTTTGTACGTTTCCTTGAAGTATCGTTCCTAATCCCTGCGGAAGAATCCGTATACATTGGATGTTTCCATAATATTGGTAAATGCATTAGGATCAACCTCCTTAATGACTCTTTCTAAATCAAACAGTTCATACCTAGTTATGACAATCATCAGCATATCTCTCGTTTCGTTAGAAAATGCCCCTTTTGCCGGAATCATTGTAATTCCCCTGACAAGCTTGGCATGAATAGCCTTTTTTAATTCATCTGCTTTCTTGGTAATGATAAAAGCAGTTAGTTTCGCATACCGTGTGTGAATGGCATCCACTACTCTTGTAGAGGTATACAAAAAGACCAACGTATATAGCGCCTTTTCCCATCCATATAAAAACCCAGCCGTAATGATAATAGCGAAATTCAGAATAAACATATAAGGTCCGATTGGTTTATCTTTTATTCTCGACAGCACCATCGCAATAATATCCAATCCCCCTGTAGAAGCACCCCACTTTAAGGTTATTCCTATACCTGCCGCTACAATGACTCCTCCAAAAACGGAATTTAACAGAATATCTTCCGAGACAGGTTTTACTGGAATTAATTCCAAGAATAATGATGACAAGGCAACACTAATAAAGCTGTAAATGGTAAAAGACCTTCCGACCTTTTTCCAGCCTAAAATGGCAACCGGAATATTTAATATAAGTAATAGCAGTCCCATGGACACATGTATTGGAGTATAGTCATCTAACACGCGTGAGAGCAATTGGGCGATACCGGTAAATCCGCTCGAATAAATATCCGCCGGGACCAGAAATAAATTCATTCCGGCGGCATTTAATAAGGCACCAGCTATTACGATGGCGACTTTTTTGGTTTGAAGCCAAATCACAAAAAATCCCCCTTTTTTTCCCTTAAGCAAATAAGGTAATTGTATTTTTTTACTGAAACCGATAAACTAAATCTAGTTAAGATAGATTTTTGAAAGCAGGTGAGCTTCATGCAGGTAAAAATACTGGCTGACAGCGCATGCGATTTACCGAAAAGTTTTTATGAAGAAAACAATGTGACTTTAATTCCTCTTAAGGTCCATATAAATGGAGCAGAATATGAAGATGTAAAGGGAATCGATCCTCTCTCTGTATATGAAGCAATACGCGCAGGTAATATCCCGAAAACATCACAAGCCTCTCCCCTCGTATTTGAGAACATATTTACTGAAATGGCCGAAAAAAATGAGGCTGGGATTTACATAGCTTTTTCCTCCGAGCTATCGGGAACCTATTCTACCGCTGTTATGATTCTTGACCAAGTAAAGGAAAAATATCCAAATTTGGATTTAACAATCATTGATACAAAATGTGCTTCCCTTGGACAAGGCTTAATTGTTATGGAAGCAGCAAGGCTTGCCGCGGCAAATGCACCAAAAGAGGAAATTTTAAAAGATGTTTTGTTCCGAGCACAGCATATGGAACATATTTTTACCGTTGATGATTTGGATTATTTAGCAAAGGGCGGCCGGGTTTCTAAAGCTTCGGCATTTCTTGGCGGATTATTAAACATTAAACCAATTTTGAATATGGAAGACGGAAAGCTTGTTCCGATTGAGAAAATCCGCGGACAGAAGAAAGTATGGCGTCGGATTATTGAAATAATGAAAGAACGAGGCAACAATCTTTCCAACCAAGTGATTGGAATTAGCCATGCGGATAATGAAGAAATGGCAAAAGAAATGAAAGCCATGATGCAAGCAGAGTTTCAGCCAAAACAAGTCTACATTTCCGCAATTGGTGCTGCCATCGGAGCGCATACAGGAGCAGGAACGATTTCGATATTCTTTTTAAATGAAATTCCTTCATAAATACCCATGCAAAAAGGAGTGAGGATTACCTCACTCCTTTTATTTGTGGTCTGTTTGCTTGGAATATTGATTTTTACCCATCTGACGATTTTTTTCTGCCAGCATATTTTTTTCATGGTTAATTGCATTATGATCCTTTGCTTTTTTATCGTTATCTGAAGTGTGGGACATTTGATTGACTCCTTTCCAAATTCTCCACATTAGTGTTTATCATTTTGGAAAAGAGTATGTACTTGCTGTTACTGTTTCTTTGCGTAAGTCCATCCATTTTCTTGATATACTTTATTTTCTTTCAACAATTTGCCTATAGCTCGCTTAAAGGCGGACTTACTTAGGCCGAACCGCTCTTGGATATCTTCAGCCATACTTTTATCGGTGTAGGGCATTGCCCCATTTCGGCTCATTAAGTAGTCATATATTCTTTCAGCGTCAGTGTCTTGCGCCTCCTGCTTTCTTGCAAGCAAGGAGACATTAACTGTCCCATCTTCTTTCACATCGATAATCCGGCCTTCCACCCTTTCTCCTAAGCGTGGTTCCGTTTGCCTCTGTGATTCATGGATAAATCCTTTATAGCCTTCAATCGTGTAAATCCAGCTTCCGACTTTGGCTGTTCGGTAAATATGGCCTTGCACATTTTTGTTAAAAGCATCGCGAGTTGCTTTAACAGAAATTTCTTTGATCACTTGGTCACTTGCAAGCTTTGCGTATAAAAGAAAATTACGATTAACCCTTAAGGTTATATAGAGTAAATCGCCTTCCTTTGGCCATACCGATTTATGGACAGGCAAATCATCCTTTCCTAACAAGATATCCTTCGGTAAGCCTATATTTATAAAAGCGCCGATATCTGGTTGCACATCTGTTACCTTTACCCATGAGTATCGGCCGACCGCAACCTCTGGGATGAAGGTAGAAGCAGCCACTCTTCCTTCCGAATCTACAAAAAGAAATACCTCTACTTCATCACCCTCTTCCAATGAATGTTGTGCCTGATTTTTATGAAGGAGCACATCCTCCTCATCATTTGTTAAAAAATATCCAAAGTCTGTAATTCGGGCTGTTTTAAGTACAGTGGTTTGCCCAATTAATTCTTTTAAAGACATCAATTATTCCCCATTTCTATAGGAGCTTTTTATAGTATAGACACGATTTTGATTTTCCATTTAACCTGTTTTGCCCCAATGACAACAGGCTATTCTTGTTCGAACTGCTATATTTTACTATAATGTAGGCATAAAGGGAAACTTTAGCAGAATTGACCCTAATAAATGAATGACGGAGGTTTTGACATGTCTAAAGACAGCTCATTTGATATTGTGTCCAAAGTAGACTTTTCTGAAGTGACAAATGCCGTAACGCAAACAATGAAAGAAATAAGCACACGCTACGATTTTAAAGGCAGTAAAAGTGAAGTGAGCCTTGAAAAAGAGGAACTCGTCCTCATTTCTGATGACGAATACAAAATGGAACAGTTAAAAGATGTATTGATTAGCAAGCTCATTAAACGCGGTGTGCCGATTAAAAACCTTGACTACAGCAAATTAGAAGGGGCTTCAGGTGGTACGGTCAGGCAACGGGCAAAGCTGGTCCAAGGAATCGATAAGGACAATGCAAAAAAAATAAATACTATCATAAAAAATAGTGGCGTAAAAGTAAAGAGCCAAGTTCAAGATGATCAAATTCGTGTCAGTGGAAAAAGCCGAGATGATTTGCAAAAAATTATTACCTTGATTCGAGAAGCAGACCTCAGCATAGACGTTCAATTTATTAACTATCGATAACAGCATAAGGCCTCCGCTTTATGCCTTTTTTATTCTTCAACATAATTTCCGGCACATTTCTTAAACTAATATTCGTAATGAATTGTGTTGGAGGTTAAAAGAATGAGCAGCAATCAAGATCAAAAGAAACAAAGTTTCCCGCCGCAGCACCAAAATAGACAGCCGGGAATTGAACGCGAAATGAATCCCAGACCGATTTCAGAGGGTGCTGAGTATAAAGCAGCCGGCAAATTGACCGGTAAAATAGCCCTGATTACAGGAGGTGACAGCGGCATCGGGAAAGCCGTTGCCATTCATTTTGCCAAAGAAGGGGCAGATGTCGCCATTGTTTATTTAAATGAGCACCATGATGCCGAGGATACGAAAAACTCGATTGAAGCCGAGAGGCGTAAATGCTTGCTTCTTCCAGGTGATATCGGGAATGAAGAGTTTTGCCGTCAGGTTGTTCAAAAAACCATTGAAGAATTCGGGAAACTCGACGTCCTTGTTAATAATGCAGCTGAACAGCATCCACAGAAAAGCTTATCGGATATCAGTTCAAGCCAATTGGAAAGAACTTTCCGAACAAACATATTCTCTTACTTTTACATGACCAAAATGGCCCTCCCCTATTTAAAGAAAGGTTCATCGATTATCAACACTGCATCAATTACCGCTTATGAAGGAAATGAGCAATTGCTAGATTATTCTGCCTCAAAAGGCGCCGTTGTCAGTTTTACCCGCTCTTTATCCATGTCTTTAGCAAAGGACGGAATCCGGGTTAATGGGGTGGCGCCAGGACCAATTTGGACCTCGCTCATTCCATCCACTTTTACTGCCGAACAGGTAGCAACATTTGGTTCAAACACACCAATGGGCAGGGCCGGCCAGCCGTATGAATTGGCCCCAAGCTATGTTTTTCTTGCATCGAATGATTCAGCTTACATGAGTGGGCAAATGATCCATGTTAATGGTGGAACCATTGTCGGTGGATAAATTAGAATTAAATGAAAAGCATCAAGGTAGGTCCTTGATGCTTTCATTTTATACCCTATTCTGTTTACCTCGTTTAATGATTAAAAATAGAAACACTAATATTAATAAAATAGCTACAATTGTCACAGTAATATATGGCATGTTTAGCCCAGTTTTATCTGCCAAGTAGAATATTTCAGAATTGTCCCTGTCAATAATAAGCGTATATTGACCATTCTGGCTGCGGACCACATTATCACTCAGCAACGCACGAAGTTCTTTGTCCCCTTCCAATTGATCACTTGTCAATGTTACATTTTGCGATTTCCTCGTATTATTGATGGCAATAACGGTTGTGTCACCTTTATACTCCCTTTTATAGACTACCATACCGTTTTTGTCATACAGCATAGTGATAGTTCCCCTCGTTAAAGAAGGCTGTTGTTCCCGTACTTCCCCGATTTGTGTAATATAATCAATCAGATCCTTTTCGGCCCTAAAGCTCATTATCCTGCGGTTATCCGGGATCTCACCGCCCGTTAAGGCGATCTCCGTCCCATAATATACAATCGGGACACCTGGGGTTGTATAAAGATAGGTTAAGGCTGTTTTCCAACGGGAACCGGGAAACTGCCTTTCCTCGACAATATCACGTGTAAATCTTGCGGTATATTCATTATCAAAGAAAGTTGCCGTAATCGGTTGTTGCTGCTGTGTAATAGACTTAAAAGATCGACTTGTATTAGCAAAGGCATACCGCATTTTTTCACTTTGTGAATAATCAAATAAGCTGTCAATACCTGCATTTTGATATTGTTTCAGATTTACGTCTGTATCTTTGGCGGGAATTCCTAAAAGATAAAAATTGTCTTTTTCTCCCTTTACTTCGTCAGCGAACTGCTTCCAAAAATCAGTTGGAATGCGATCAATATCAGGCAAACTATATCCGTCTATATCTGTTTTCTTTACCCACCATTTTGCCGCATCAATCAGATACCTGCTTACCACAGGATTATCCTGATTTAAATCAGGCAGACCATCCACCCAGCCCTTTTCGGCTTGCTCTTGATTGGTCCAATCAACATTTTCTTCTTGTTCATGATACCAGTCCCGTTTTTCTGGGTCATTTACCCATGGGTGCGTTTTGGCTGTATTATTAGCTACGAAATCAACGATAACCTTCATCTTGCGTTTATGGGCTTCTTTTACAAGTGTTTGAAATTCTTTCATGGTGCCAAAATGCTTGTCCACTTTATAAAAGTCTGTCACCCAAAAACCATGGTACCCGCCTTTCGCGTTTGCAAAGATTGGTGATAACCGAATTGCTGTAAATCCCATGTCTTTTAGGTAATCTAATTTATCAGTGATTCCCTGAAAATCACCGCCATTATATTGATTGGGATCATTGGTATTTACATCATAATCATTTTTTATGTCAGCATTATTAAATCGGTCCACCATTATGGAATAAACTGTTTCATCCTGCCACAGACGCTTGCCTTCTGTTTCCTGTGCATTAGCAGGCATTACTGATAGTATAAAAATAATTAATACAAATGGAATTATTTTTTTCATTATGTATTTAGCCTCCCATATAAAAAGAAAGGGGAAGACCCCTTCCTACACCCATTTTAAACGATTACAGTTTTTATTCCAAATGTAACGGTGCTGTATGACTATTAATTTACTATATTAATATTGTAGTCCTTGAACCATGTATGCAGCTGAACAAAGTAGGCTAATAGCTGTGGTCCCGTCATGAGTTGGCCAAACCATGGTTCTTGGAAGGAGTTCCCCCCTGTTTCAATCAGTCTTTCTAACTGCTTTTTTTCAAATAACTCATGTAAGGCTGATGATGAATCCTTCATGATGTCCTTCATCCATTTTTGTACCATTGAAGTATATTCCGGATTATGTGTTTTGGGATATGGACTTTTCTTTCGATAAAGCACTTCTTCTGGCAATATCCCTTCAAAAGCTTTACGGAGAATCCCTTTTTCCCTGCCTTGATACATTTTTATCTCCCATGGAATATTCCAAACATACTCAACTAAACGATGGTCGGCAAACGGCACCCTTACCTCTAAACTGGCACCCATACTCATTCTGTCCTTGCGGTCGAGCAGTGTCGTCATAAACCAGATCATATTAATATAAAATAATTCTCTACGTTTTGATTCCTCTAAACTTTCTCCCTCTAGTTTAGGGGTTTCAGCGATTGCTTGGCGATATTGCTCGATGCTGTACTCGGCTAAATTGAGCCGGTCTCGCCAATTCGACTTTAATAAATTTTCCCGTTCGGTTACCGACCGCATCCAGGGGAAACCCGCCCTCTCTAAGTCCTGCTGTCGACGGAACCAAGGGTATCCGCCAAATATTTCATCTGCACACTCTCCTGATAAGCTCACTGTAAAATCCTGCTTTATTTCTTTGCAAAACCATAAAAGAGAAGAATCTACATCTGCCATGCCAGGTAAATCTCTTACATGAAGGGCCTCCGTTAAATCATAAACCAATTGTTCTTGTGTGATCGTCTTCTTATGGTGTTCTGTAGCAAAATGCTGCTTCATCAAAGCAATATACTTCTCGTCAGAGTCAGGCTGGAATTCATTTGCTGTAAAATGCTCATCATTGCCCTCATAATCTATCGAATAAGTATGAAGCTGCCCTTTTTCTTGTGTTTCGAACTCTTTAGCAGCAATGGCTGTTATGATACTTGAATCAAGTCCTCCTGATAAAAATGTGCATAATGGCACATCGGAAACGAGCTGTCTTGTAACCGCGTCACTGACCAAATGTCGAACCTTTTCTGCAGTTTCCTCCGCTGAATCTTTGTGCTCCTCACTTTTTACATTCCAATACCGCCAAGTTTTCAAACCATTTCTGGATAATGTCAGCGCATGGGCTGGTCTTAGTTCGTTTATCCCCTTGAATACACCAGAACCTGGCGACCTGGATGGACCTACTCCCAAGACTTGTGCCAGCCCCTCATTGGTGACTTCTGTCTTTACTTCTGGATGGGCAAGGATCGCTTTCAATTCGGAGGCAAATAACAATCCATGTTTATGCTCTTTATAGAATAATGGTTTTACCCCTAGTCGGTCACGACCAATAAATAATTGCTCCCTTTTGCTATCCCAAATGGCAAATGCATAGATGCCATTCAAATAATTCACACATTCCTCAGCCCATTCTATATAGGCAGTTAACAGAACTTCGGTGTCAGAATGACCTTTAAAGGAATATCCTTTAGTAAGGAGAATTTTGCGCAGGTCTTCCGTGTTGTAAAGCTCTCCATTGTAACAAATGGTATAACTAAAATTATCTTTCTGTTTGGACATGGGTTGTCTTCCACCGGCCGGGTCTACCACAATAAGCCGTTTATGGCCAAATCCCACATGTGTATCTGCCCAAATATTGGTTTCATCAGGACCCCGCTTTGATAAAGTTTTGGCCATATTTGTTAAAGTATCTATCTCATTTTTAATTGGATGCTGAAAATCGATCCAGCCTGATATTCCACACATGTATCGTTGCTCCTTTCTTCTTGCGTAAGACTAGGGTGCTGTTCTAACATGTTTTATACTATTCAGCCCAGATTAATTCGTTAATTGTCCAGATGATTAAACCAGCTAGGCCATCAAAAATACTGTGTCATAATATCTGACATTCAGTTTAAAAGATAAATCAGTTATAAATTATGAGAAAGATGTCTAAAAAGAAAAGTGAAGTATCTGGCACGGAGGTAAACTATGAATCGACAGCAACGAATCCATCTATATGATATACAAAAGAGGGCATATACCGAAGGAACAGTGGAGCAAATTAACGATCAATGGATATTTTTTGACGAGGAAACAGAAGAAGCTTCCATGTTAGAGGACTATCTGCAGCAGGAAATTGAAATTTTTCGATTAAATCGGTGGAGAAAAGGCATATTGCTCGAGCCAGGTAAAATTCGCATAGGACATGATGTGGTCATGCTTCGTGATCATGACTTGGTACGAATCAGAAAGCATTTAATTTATTCCCTTGAACGACTTTTAGAGGGAATTAATGATGATGCCTTTTTCCAATTTGTTACCACCTTAAATTCCTTGAACTTCTCAATTTATGATTGTATCTATTGTTACAACCATTTATCCTTTTTATCAGATGAGAATCGTAAAGATGGAGTAAACTTTATGGTTTTTGACAACCAGGAACAGATATGCAATGTTCAACACCATTTTCGCTATTTTGAGAAGGTAAATGATCGTTTTGAATTCACCATCAATACCGGAAAACGGCTGATTATTGAAAAATTAATTTCATAATGAAGAGGCTGTCTTAAAGAAGTTTCTGACATAAGCCACTATTGTCAGAACACTCAACTGGCAGCCTCTTTTATTAGTTACCAATATATTTAGAATAGAGCGTTTTGGCTTTAACTAAATCATTTGTCCCATGGATCAAAACGCGGGCATCCTGAAACACAACGATTGTGATATTCTCCTCCAGGGAAAATCTTAACAAGAATTGATTTCCTGCCACTTTCCCACTCTTTTTTAACCTTTCCGCCGTCAATTTTAAATCGATTGTCCGCCGATTTCTCGGACTTACTTGAACCGTATTCCGACCGCAAAGAGTGGAATAGATTTCTTGAAGTTCTGATGACCGATTAAGATAGTCAAATTGCCTGTTAACACATGCCGGACAGTTCGGATTTTTCCCTTTGGAGATATTCATTTGCATGGCCGCATGGTCCCATATATCGATTTGCTCCAAATTTGGAGTTGTTTCATACCCAACTAATAACTTGAGCGTTTCCACTGCTTGATAGGAACCAATTATATCTGTTAATGGGGAGAGTACACCAACCGTATCGCAAGTCTCACCAGATCCTTGGGGAACATTTGGGTACAAGCAGCGATAGCACGGAGTATGGCCAGGCTTAAATACAGTAAACATCCCTCTTGAGCTGACAGCAGCCCCATGAACCCAGGGGATTCTATGTTTAACTGCCACGTCATTGATTAAAAATCGGGTCATAAAGTTGTCTGTGCCATCGACAATAACATCCATTCCAGTTAGCAAATCTTCTGCATTATCGAGGTTTAGATCGGCTATAACAGCATCAACGGTAACCGTGGAGTTGATTTTATTTAACCTTTTCTGGGCAGCAACAGCTTTAGGTAAATTTAATCTGGCATCTTCTTCATCATACAATGTTTGCCTTTGCAAATTTGACAACTCAACCAAATCTCGGTCAATTAACCGAATGTAACCCACACCGGAACGGACAAGATGGTTGGATATTACCGTTCCTAGTGCTCCAGCCCCCACCACAGCTACACGTGATTTTAATAATTTTCCTTGTCCCGTTTCGCCGATTCCCTCAAACAGGATTTGCCTTGAATAACGTTCTAAATTACCCATGAAAAATCCCCTTTTCTTTCATACGTTTAAGTGCCTTTTTACTGCCTCCCTTTAATGATAACAAAATATAAATTTATTATCTCTGTTAAATTTAAATTTTTAAAAAATTATAAAAGTGATATAATAGTATTTGGATTATATGTTAATTTTTTCATTTTCTCTTTAACCTTAAGAGATTCAAGTATTTATAATGGAAAAGAGGGGAAACTTATGAATCTAGGTGGTTTTAAAAACAAAGAAGTACTAGTAGACCTCACAGACGGAACCGTTTCTTACAGGTCAATTAATGAAGAGGATGCCAAAAAGTTTATAGGCGGAAGAGGACTTGGTGTTAAATATGTGTTAGACAACGGGCCTGAAGTGGAACCGCTTTCTCCAGAAAATATCTTATGCATCATGACAGGTCCTGTGACAGGGTCCCGCTCTGCCATGAGCGGACGCTTGTGTGTAGTGACCAAATCCCCGCTTACCGAAACGGTGACAGACTCCCATATGGGGGGATGGACAGCAGCCCGTTTAAAATGGTCGGGTATCGATAATATCATCGTAAAAGGAAAAAGCGACAAGCCTGTTTATCTTTATGTTGAGGATGGCAGGGCAGAAATCCGTGATGCCTCAAACTTATGGGGAACCAGCACAAGAGCATTTATTAAGGCCATGCAGGATCAATATGGCGAAAAGGACCTAAGTGTCATGGCAATCGGCCAGGCTGGTGAAAACACAGTCCGTTTTGCTTCCTTCATAAATGAACATGACCGGTCCGCCGGCCGCGGCGGCACAGCTGCAGTTGCAGGATATAAGAAATTGAAGGCTATTGTCATTAAAGCCCCTCAAAAAGGGAATATGCCGGTGGCAAAATTAGATACTGAATATAAGGAGGCAAATAAAAAGGCACTGAAAGCTGTTCTTGAAGGTGGTTTGACTGCACCAAACAAGGGTGGACTATCCGTTTACGGTACAAATGTGTTAACTAACCTCATCAATGAGGTCGGGGCACTGCCAACGAAGAACTCACAACTGACTCATTGGGACGAAGCAGAAAAGCACAGCGGAGAATATGTGAATCAGCATCTTCGTGTTGCCAATAAATCATGCCATGCTTGTCCTGTTGGTTGTAAAATTGAAGTTGAAGTAAAAGATGGAAAATATAAAACCCGAGTCGAAAGCGTTGAGTTTGAATCTGCATGGTCACTTGGGTCAAACTGTTTGTTAAGCGATGCCAAAGCTATTTCTTACCTGATTGATCGTTGCAACGAATATGGGCTCGATACAATAGAGCTTGGCCATGCTTTCTCCATTACAATGGAAGCTTATGAAAAAGGAATTATCTCCGAAGAATTAAACTGGGGCGATGCAGACGCCATGATTGAACTGACAAGGAAAATTGCTTACCGCGAAGGCCTTGGCGGCCTGCTAGCAGAAGGACCGGCACGTGCAGCTGCATCATGGGGCGCTCCTGAACTTTCCATGTCTGTTAAGGGTCAGTCTATACCCGCCTATGATCCTCGTGGAATCCAAGGTATTGGTCTTGGGTATGCAACAAGCAATCGAGGTGCCTGCCATTTGCGCGGCTATACGGTTGCAAGTGAGATTGCCGGCATTCCCGAGCCAACTGATCGCTTAAAGCCGGAAGGAAAAGGCGAACTCTTAAAGGTTTTCCAAGATATGCTTGCCTTCTCTGATTCTATGAATATCTGCAAATTCTCTTCTTTCTCGGAAAATGCTGAGCATTATGCAGAACAATACAGCACGATGACAGGTATTCCGATGACTGCTGAAGATGTCATGAAAGCTGGAGAAAGAATTTATAATTTAGAGCGTTATTATAACAACCTTGCAGGCTTTAACAAACGTGAAAACGACTTCCTTCCTAAACGGTTCACGGAGGAGCCTGCTTCAGGTAATAGTGCCGGACACGTCAGCCGGATGGATATCATGTTAGAAGAGTATTACAAAGTGCGCGGATGGGTAGATGGTGTTGTTCCTGAAGTAAAACTTCGTGAGCTTGGCATCATTGATCCTGAAAGTCAGACTGTATAAAATGGAAGAAAGGCTTCTGCACCAATCGCAGAAGCCTTTTATTATCCTCCAATTCTAGTTGTTTTGTATCGGTAATTTTTTATAAGTTCCTCTAATTTCTCCTGATTCTCCGCCTGAAACCTTACTGTCACTGTATTTACCTTAAAAGATGAAGTAAACGATATTTCCTGTTCAGACAAGATTTCCCCTATCCAATTCTCTGCTGAATAAACAAAAGGAAATTCATCCGTTATTCTCTCCGCTCCAAGCTCTTCAAAATACATCCCCAAATGTCCCAGCTTAATCCCACGAAACTCTAATAGTTTTTGAGCCACCTTAACCACCTGCAACGGGTGGAAACAAAGCAAACTGATCTGTTTCCACGACCCTAGTCTCTAGCTCATCCAAATGAATGATATTTTGCCCGTTTACATAAACATGAACAAAGGGTCGTAATTGACGTTCCGGTGTAAGTATCTCGTCCTGTAACTCTGGAAACATCTCAATCATTTTATTCAATACATCCATTACCCGATTTCCATCTGGTTTTACTTCGACCGTAACTCCTCCACATATCTGGCGGAGATTTGCAAATACTTTTACGAGCACACAATCCTCTCCTCTCCCCTTTCTTTCCATATTAAAGGCAAAAAACAATGTTGTCACTTTGTTTTATCTAAATAATAGGAAATGGCTGCCGATTATTACGGCAGCCATTTCTATTTAATATTAATTTATGGGTTTAAAAATGACATAGGCAGCTTAACAAATCCCAGATATAAAACAAGCAACCAGGCTACGACAAATTGTATCCAGAAAACTGAAGTTTTGCGGTTATTTGCGATACGGCCCAGCAGCATTTCAAAGATTCCAATTACCCATAACCCAACAACAGCTTTTAAAATGTACCAAACATCAATTTTATAAACTGTAAACAATAGTCCTGCACCAGTTGCAATAATCAACAAATAGAGTACACGTAAAATCATTTGAACAATTTTAAAAGCTTTAACTTTCCCACTTTTATGTAAGCTGATCGCAACGAAGAATAAAATGAGCGCTAGAAACCATGCTGTAATATGTGCATGAATCATTAACAAATCCTCCTTTTGTAATTGCTCTCTTTTTCCAAACTATCATACCATAGTAAGATGATAAATACGAAAGAAAACAAGTCTAATATTGTGTTTAAGTTAGTAATAGTTACATGTCAATGATTCAAGTCATTCCTTATCCTGAATCATCGACTTGAGTGTTCCTACTTTTTCAATCGTAATTTCAATTTTATCACCAGGCTGTAAAAACTTAGAAGGGTTAAATCCGCTTCCGACTCCAGCGGGTGTCCCTGTAGCAATTATGTCCCCAGGCTCAAGTGTCATTCCTGCGGACAATACTGAGATGATTTCCTCAACTGGAAAAATAAAATGGGTTGTATTTGAAGATTGGCGTACTTCCCCATTCACTTTTGTTTCAATATCCAGATGATTAGGATTGTCAATCAAACTTTTGTGGACAATCCAAGGACCCATTGGGCAGGTAGTATCTAGGCTTTTGCCTATAAAAAATTGCTTATGCTTTTTTTGTAAGTCCCTAGCAGTAATATCGTTAACAATGGTATAGCCAAATACATAGTCGAGTGCTTCTTCTTTATTAATCGCCCTGCCACTCTTCCCTATGATGACTGCCAATTCCCCTTCATAATCGAGTTCTTTCGTAACCTCTTTATGGTTTAGTACCACTTCATTAGGACCGACAACGGCAGTCGGCGATTTGGTAAAAACAATTGGATCTTTAGGAATATCTTGTACACTGCCCATTTCAATTGCATGTTCAGCATAGTTTTTCCCTACACAAAAGATATTTTTGGCAGGTCTTGGAATAGGCGCGAGTAAAGTAACATCCGAGAGTGGAATATAATAGGCACTTGGTTCCTCAAGAGTTTGTACCCAATCCAGCAATTGTTTCACTTTTTCAATGTAGGGTTCACCTGCTGAAATAAACTCAATCATTGACTCTGGAAAGCTTTCATGACCTGATTTGACCCGTTCGGTACGATTTAAGGGCAATATTGCATTTTGACCTTCGTCCACCAGGCATAAAAAAATGTTATCACCATACATCGCAGTGGCAAACTTCATCTCCATCATCCCTTTCTAATTCTATAAGAACAGAATAAATGAAAATTCCTTATCTAACAAATGTAGGCTTTAAATTATCAAGAATTATTACTTTGGATATAAATTTGGGCCATTTAATCACACTACAAATGCCCATACATAAGATGAAATATGAAACCGCAACTGGCTGTTTATTGCCACTTGCACTGGACCGTTATGAAAGTGGTCTAACCTTCTTATTTTATAAAAAGGGTGTTGTTTATGCCAGCAATAGTAGGAGTTGCACAAGTGATTACACTTGGAAATAGTTCTACCTTTCACATTGGAGATGTTTACAAAATCATGCCATTTTCAAGTGCGAAAACGTTCTCGGGAGCCGGGTCCTTTAATACAGGAGAACAATTGACTGTTCGCAACCAGTTAAGTTCAACTAACACATACGATCCAGATATAGTCGATCAGTCCAATCTTCTTAATATGTAATTTTAGGTGGTTTACAATGAATGTTTATATTCAGCAATCAATTAACATAAATACCCTCAGAGTGGGTGGTATTACCAACTCCTCTGTACTTCAAATAGGCAGTGCAGGTATTATTAAACCCGCTGCTTATCTTTACAATACCGGCGGCTTTACAGGTCCTGCACCTTCCGCGGTAAAACCAACCGAAAAGCCTGTACCTTATGCTTCACATGCCTTTGGAACACCTCCTCCTACATTAACGGAACAGCCGTCGGTACCTTTGCAGGCTCCGGTTAGGGAGAAAAGTCCAAGGTAATCCACAGTTCCTATACTATTTAACAAATGATGCTACTAATTCGACTACTGCTGGTTTCACTGTGGTCAGCTTAAGTCAAATAGCGGGGTGATATGATGTATCAAGATTTTTCACAGTACCTAGGGTGGCTTCAGATGCACATCCAAACACAAGAGAATAGAATTGCCTCCTTGGAAGCGACTATTCAAAAAATGCGAGAAGAAATCAAATCATTGAGTGAAACGAAAACAATTCATGTTGATCGAATTGAATATAAGTTTGACCAATTAAAAGTTGAGACCCTTGAAGGCACATTAAATATTGGTTTAAACCCGAATGATTTGGCTGGCATTGAAGAATTCGAGGTACAAAGTCAAGCATTAAACACCCAATTCACTCCCGCCGACTACATGAAAAGGTCAATGAAAATTGAAGAAACTATTTATCAATATTTAGAAACTGATTTACCTCAAATCGTAGAAGCAGCCCAAAGGAATTTAAACATTCATCCAAATGAGTCCTATTTATCCTTTATAAAGCAGGATATTATCAAACAGCTGCCAACCAGAGTGGACTATCATTTAAAGAATTTCCACGCTGTAAATCGGAGGGCGGATACCTCCTTAACTGTGGATGAACAAATAATTGATGCCATTAAACAAGAAATTCAAAATGGAGTCGTTGCTTTCTTAAATCAACTGCCTGAGACTGTGAAAGGAATGAAACCGGAATGATTTTTGAAGTTTATAACCGTGAACTTTGTGTAGGAAACATTATCATCACTGGCGTGGCAAGTTCCTCAATGGTTTTTGTTGGTGACACCGAGACCATCCAGCTTGCTTCAGCATTTGATACTCCAGCAGAATCACTTATTATCGGACCATTTGTCCCGCTTCAATCAGGTGTGGAGTAGTAGATGCTGCAGAGAACGTCTTGTGTTGATAATATTCGCATTAAGCAAGTGACATTTGCCTCGACCCTTCAAATTGGGGATTCTAGAATTATCAACCAATTTTCAAGGGCAATTGCCCTGCAACGAGAGGCAGAGTTGTTTTTTGGATCAGAAGTAAACTTCTCAAGTTACCGTGCGTTTACTAGTCCTATTCCCTTTGAACCGATATATGAACCGGTTGCCATCATCCGCCACAATATTCCACCACTAATTAAAGTAGGTAATATTGATATCAAAGGGGTTTCTTCGTCTTCCTCATTGCATATTGGTAATAGCGGGCATATCCATTCAGAGGCAAGGGTTAAACATATACGTCAGCTGTTACCATATGGGCATGAACAAGACATCATAGAATTGAATAAGTTGCGATAGATAATTGTCCAGTTATGTCTAATTAAATGAAAAGGATGTTGATAATGCCAGCTATTATCGGACCAGTACAAATTGTTAATGTCTCGGGAGGAGTCGTTCAATTTGGCGACACATTATATATCTCACCAAAGTCTGGCTCCAAAACCTTTGGAGGATCCGGGGGATTCAATACTGGCGGGTTTATTATTACTAATAATGGGTTAAGCGGAACCAACACTTTAGATACCAAACTACTTGACCAGCCTATTGCTGGTAATAATTAAGGGACAGCTTTATGATATAGATACCACGTAAAAGAAAATGACATAGGCCTAGATGGGCTTATGTCATTTTTTATTTTATTCATCCTCTATCTTCAAAACATGGGCACCATCAAAGAAAAATAAATACTTGTCTGTTAATGGACGTTTCCATATCTGTTCTATTGCTCTTGCATATAGGTTAACTTGAAGCTTATAGCGATCTTCTAGAATTGTTTTTGCCTGTTCAAACCCGCCTTTATAGCGGTCGGTAATACCGTCAGACTTATAATCAATAAGGATGAGGCCTGTCTCATCCTCTAAAATGCAATCAATAATTCCCTGGATAAAAATACGTTCTGTTAAGTCGTTCCATTCAGGATATACCTCATGAGCAGGCAAAGACAGCGTAAATGGTACTTCCCTATGGACAGCTTTTGCACGGAAAAATCTTTGCCCAAGGTCTGTTTCAAAGAATTGTACAATTAATGAAAGATCAATCATTTCAGCCTGTTCCTGCGTTAACAGTTCATTAACAACCATCCAATTCACTTGTGTTCTAATTGACTCCTCTGTTACGGGCTTTGACAAATCTACATGCTGCATCACCATATGCAAAGCTGTACCCCGCTCAGTAGGACTCAATGATTTTTCCTGCATGAATTTTGGTCGTTTTAAAATTGGTTTGTGGAATTGCCGAATGATATCTGTTCCACTCTGATCATCCATCACTTCACGCTGTCGTTTCAATTCAGAGACTGATTGCTTTGAACGATGGCTGGCTGCACCTAAGAATGGATAGTGCCAAGATAACCTGGATGTGACTTCCTCCCCATAAATGGATGTAACAGGAACCTTTTGGCCTTGCTGGACAAGCTCCAAATAATCTTGCCCTTCCTCCTTACTAAGAATTCCCTGCTTGTTAATGTCTTCAGCATTAATTAGCTTAATTTCCCAGGAAGAAGGATGCATAGAGATCTCCTGCGTTATTTGTCTTTCGTTCTCTAAAGCGATTAATTCCTTGCAGTCCCGATGGCGAATGAGGGCAGGACCAATCCAATCAATATAACTTGTTGCAGAGGCTCTTTTGTAATCAGGCAGTAACCAATCGGGATAGTCAACAGTGTCCAGCCATTCATCCACTTTTTTAGCAGCATCCTTTAATGAGGCCGTCAAATAAAGCTTTTCCTTTGCTCTTGTCATTGCTACATATAACACGCGCATTTCTTCTGCTAGCATTTCCATTTTCTTTTTTCGTTTAAATGCTATTTGCGGCAAAGATGGATAAGTAATCCGCTTTTCTACATTTACATATTTTGCGGCAAATCCAAAATCTTTATCAAGCATGTACGGTTTCCTGATATCCGTCATATTGAAGTTACGGGCCATTCCCGCCATAAAAACAACTGGAAATTCAAGGCCTTTACTGCTGTGAATAGTCATAATCCTTACAACATCTTCTTGCTCGCCGAGTGCTTTTGCAGCACCCAGGTCATCCCCTCTGTCGATCATCCGCTCGATAAAACGCAAAAACCGAAACAACCCGCGGAAAGAAGTTTGTTCATACTGACGGGCCCGGTCATATAATGCTCTTAAGTTAGCCTGTCGCTGTTTTCCTCCAGGCAGTCCCCCAACAAAGTCATAATATTGGGTATCACGAAATAACTGCCAAATCAGTTCAGAAAGTGCACCTTGGCGGGCTATCGACCGCCATTTTTTCAGTTGGTCATGGAATTTTCGAACACGTTCATAAAATACTTCCTTATCCTGTAGAGTTTTATCCATGCAAAAGGCGGTTACCGCCTCCCAAAACGAACCTCGCTTCTGGTAAATTCTTATTTGGGCCATTTCCTCTTCGTTTAGTCCAACTATCGGCGAACGCAGCACCGAAGCTAATGGAATGTCTTGAAACGGATTATCAATAACCCGTAGCAGCGAAACCATAACAGCTACTTCTGTTGCTTCAAAATATCCTGTCGATAATTCAGCGTAAATGGGAACACCTTGCTGTTTAAATTCCTCCATAATAGCTGGTGCCCATGTCATCGACCTTAGCAGAATAACGAAATCACGGTACATAATAGGACGAGTAGATTTCGTTTTTGTATTATAAACTGGAAAACCGGCTTCAATCATTTCTTTGATTTTAGTCGCGATGATTCTCGCCTCTAGCTGGGATTGCTCTAGGTCTGCTTGATCAAATTCAGCTTGAACCTTCTCTATATCCGATTCCATATCTTGATCAACTTCATCGGTCTCCCCCGTAGTTTGGTCGACCAAAATGACCTCAACAGGAAAAGACTGATTTTCTGGATACGGGGCACCATTTCTTAATTCGGCCGCTTCATCATATTCAATTTCTCCGACCTTTACACCCATTATTTGTTTAAATAAATAATTGGTTGCATCCAGTACCTCTTTGCGGCTTCGAAAATTACGGGCTAAGTCAATTCTTAACCCTGTTAGGCGTCCATCAGGAGTGAACCGATTATATTTATCTAGAAAAAGATTAGGCTCTGCGAGACGAAAACGATATATGGACTGTTTAACGTCGCCAACCATAAATAAATTTCCAGTCTCCTCCTCTTCTTTGGCTACAAGCTTTAAAATTGTTTCTTGCACCATATTGGTATCTTGGTACTCGTCTACAAAAACTTCTTTAAAGTGCCGGCGATAGGATAATGCTGCTTCTGATGGAGAAATGATACCGCTTTGATTCACTTCACCCTTTAAAATTTGCAGACAAAAATGCTCTAAATCAGCATAATCCACAATACCTTTTTCTCTTTTCACTAATTGGAAGCGAACAGAAAACTTTTTAACAAGCTCTGCCAACGTTTGAACTAATGGGTACATTTCCTCCATATCGTGTAGAAAATTCTCAGGCTTACGAGAAAACAGTTCATCTTTGAGATCTTGAATCTTCTTCTTAGCTTTATCACGTAGCTTTTGAGCTTTTTCTGTCAGCTCTCTATCAAATTGATCTCCTTTAACCGATTTAGCTCTGGAGAAAGACCAAGTTTGCATGGCCTGATACAGACTTTCCCAAGAATCTTGTTTGGCCGTTATGAGTGTTTGAAGTACATTAAGATCATCTGCATAATTCTCTGCTCGTGGTGCTGGTCCATTAGGAAGTTTTGTCAGTTTTAAAGCTTGTTTGAGCATTTCCTGTGCTGATTGCAATTGAAGGTCAATGTCTAGACGTAAAGCCTGAATAAAGGGAAGCTTATCCAGCCGAGTAACGTCGGAAACGTCGTACATGGAAACAATGGTTTGCAAATATTGCTCAGGCAAAGGGTTTGAACGAGCAAAATCGTAAACATTTTGAATAATTTCCTGTAGTGCAGCGTCACTCCGGTCGTTAGTAAAAGCATCAACTAATTGAAAAAAGGCCTCATTATCCGGTTTCCCGTATTCCTCTTCAAATAATTCATCCATTATTTCATCTCTAATCAGTTGTATTTCCGTTTGGTCAGCAATTCGAAAGTTGGGATCTATATCAATTAAGTAATAATATTTCCGAATCACTTCCATACAAAAGGAATGAAGCGTTGAGATTGATGCTTTATTTAACAAACTGAGTTGTTTTCTCAAATGCCGGGAAGCTGGATTTTGATCAATGGCTTTTTCCAATGCTTCGCCAATTCGATGGCGCATCTCCGCTGCCGATGCATTGGTGAAGGTTACAATTAACAATTCATCTACATTGATCGGTTCATGCTCAGAAAGGACCTTTTGAATGATTCTTTCCACCAATACAGCTGTCTTACCAGACCCCGCTGCAGCAGCAACTAAAATATCTTTATTGTTTGCCATGATTGCCTTCCATTGGTCATCTGTCCAAGTAGCCTCTTTCGGTTTTTCAGGTACTACCCAATTACTCACTCTCAGTCCCCTCCTTTCTAATTAGGCTCAAAACATCATCTTTTGAATAGGGAGATAGTATTCGGAATCGGTTGGCTTCAAGTGATTCGTCATACTGACAAACTGATTTAAAACTGCAAAATGTACAAGGAATCTTATCCTTTAACTTATAAGGAGCAATATCAATTTGCCCTCCCATTATTTTCTCTCCTGCTTGTTGGTAAAGGTTTCGTACGTAGGTCTTTAACTGATTAAATTCATCTAAGCTAGCAACCTTTGAGTTTTTCGTCAATTGTCCGTCCTTTTTAATTCCTGCTGCAATTATCTGGGAATTCCCTGATTCTAGTGTTTGATCCATCAGCCGAACCACATTCGGATCCCCGAGAACCAAACCATTCATTTTGAACTTTTTCACCATTTCGGTTTCGATTTCTTCAATAGTCAAAGATTTAGATGTCTGAATAAACGGATTATGGACATGAAAGTACAAAACCCCTGCAGGGCTGGCTTTTAATTCAACTAGTTTGTCAGAATGAGTGATGACAATATCAAGATAGGTCAGCATTTGCAGTGCCAAGCCGTAATAAACTTCTGTTAAATTAACATCTTTTTCACTTGATTTATAATCTACCACTCTTAAAAAAACACCATCGTCCTCTTGTTTGGCCATGTCTACTCTGTCAATTCTTCCAGCCAGTTCCATGCGCTTGCCGTTTTTCAAAGAAAATGACAATGGCGGCAAGTCTCCATTTGGGCCAAACCATAATTCCAACCCAATAGGGGAAAAACCGCTCGACCTTGCATGCTCGCTTAAAACAAGTGAAGCTCGGGTAATAATCTGCTCCAATTTACGCTTAATGTAGTGATGCCGCTCTGAGCTGAGCAAAATTTCATTTTGGAGCTTTGGAGCTAAAGTATTAACCGCCGCTTTTGATAACTCCTCACATTGTTGTCTGGACAACATGGCCCACGATAATTTTTGCTCATTCACTGTTTCCGATATTTGCTTCAAAGCTGCATGAAACAATTCTCCTATGTCTGGGGCTTCTAAACGAAATACCTGGCGTTCCCTAAGCTTTAGTCCGTGCTGAGCAAAATGAGAAAAGGCACAGGCATGGAACAGTTCCATTCTCGAAACACTAGCTTGTATGGTGTCCCCATATAATGCCTCTGCAGTCGATTTTGATAGTTGCACCGTTTGATTGGTATAAAACAAGCTAGAAAATACCTTTTGGGCCGAATTTGCTTCACCGCTATTCATGTAATAGTTATACACATCCCACCACAAATCAGGGATTGGATAGTTCCGTTTCTTCCATTGCAGTTGCGAAGTAAGATACGCTAAAGTCCCTGTGTAGTTAGTAACAAAGTTTAGCTGTTCTGCTTCGGTTAATTCTGCCGGATCCAATACAAGCAACTTTTCAGAAACACCGGGGAACATATCTTTTATTCTTTTAATATAAGAAGAAGGCATTAATGCTTTTCCCTCATCATTTGCCAGTGGATAACTTATATATAGCTTTTCTCCTGGTGCAGTAAAGGCTTGATATGCCAAGAAGTTTTCATCAAGCAGTCTTATTCTGCTGCCAGGTGCAATCTGTATTCCTGCCGCTTGCAATATTTCCCTATCGTCGTCTGCAAGAATGCCTTCATCTGCCATTTTAGCAGGCAATACCCCCTCATTAACGCCTACCACAAACACGGCTTTAATGGATGCAAGACGTGACTTTTCTAAATCTCCAATCAAAACCTGATCAAGTGCTGGAGGTATCAGCGAAAAATGCAATGACTCAAGGCCTGCGTCTATAATGGAAGCAAATGATGCTAATGAAGCAGGTTCCTCCCCTAAAATTTCCACATATTGGTCTAACAAATCGATAACCGCATTCCATACCTGTTCATGTTCTCTTGCTTTAACCAAGCTTCCCTCTGCCTCAGCTGCTAACTTCCACTTTTCCAACTTAGCAGGGATATCTAATTCTTCTAAAAACAAATAAACTGCTTCGCAAAGTTTTCTTCCATTGTCAGCCTTTTTTAACCGTCTCGATAACCTTAGCAAAGGAGCGGTGACCATTAGTTTCAACTCGTTCAATTCTAGCTCCATCTTCTTTTCTGACTCCGTTTGGACATTGACTTCTAATTCCAAACCTCTTATTCTGCGATAAACCCAGCGGTCTTTGCTTGTCCACTTACTCCCGTTAATGCCATAAGCCAAACAATAGTTTTCTAGCCTGTCCATTTTTTCCCGCATGATATCCGGATTCTCATGAAGAGGATAAATTAATTCCGTTTTAATCACACGAAACACCGTCTCATACCGCCAGTAAGATTGTATGACTTCAAGACTCGAGCGAATGAGCTCAATTAACGGATGATTGAGCATCGTCCTCTTCTGGTCAATAAAATAGGGAATTTGATAATCTACAAACACCGGTTCAAGAATTTCATGATAGTCTGCTCCATTCCGCACTAACAACGCGATATCGCGATACCGATAACCGTTTGTTCTTACGAGCTCGCGAATTTCACGGGCTATTCCTTCGATTTCCGCACGCCGATTGACCGCCTGGCAAATTTCAATATTTGGATCACCACGGAATGGCACAACCGGTCGTGAATCAAAATACTCCTCTAAGTGGCATAATGAAGCATCCATCCATTTTTTTCGTTCACTCAAAATAACAGGCTGTTCCAATTCAACGCCTGTTGTTTCTGCAATTTGATAAATCGTATAACAAGTCTCTTTTGGTGCACGGAACAAATCGAGTTCATCAGGGGCGATTTGTGGTGTTAAGGATTCCGATGTCAGGGCAATGGAAACACGTTTACACTGTTTCATTAACTCTTGAATCACCTGATATTCCTGCTGAGAAAAACGATGGAACCCATCAATATAAACTTCCGCTTCCCCTAAAAACTTAGATGCTGATATTTTTTCTGATAACAATTGAAAATAATCTTCCGAATCGAGGTATTTCCCAAACATTTCATCCTCAAATCGTTGATAAATTATTTCTAAATCAGCTAATTTATCGTGTAATGCCTTGGTGTCAAATGAATTTTCAGACTCCAAGAGTCCCAAACCTTCCATAAGGTCATCCGGGCTGACACAGTACCGCTTTAATTCGATAATCATTTGTTCTACCTGCTGGATAAAGCCTGTTTTATCAGCAGCCCGCTGAAAAAGCTTTAATTGGTCTTTTTGTTCATTGATAATTTTTCGGATTAACATATTCATTCCTACGCTACTTAAATGAGTCCTGCTAATTCCGCCTGTCTCCTGAAGAATTCTCCAAGCAAGACGGGAAAAACTAAAGACCTCCGCCCTAATCATTCCGCCAATCTCGGGATCGGTGGCCAGTTTATATTCAGACATAAATGTCATCTGTTCAGGAACAATATAAATTATCGGGGTACCTTCCGGATTTTCGATTAGCCTACTGCGAATTTCATCGAGGAACAACGCAGACTTACCGCTTCCCGACCTACCCACTACAATTCTTAATGACATATCGGACACCGCACTCCCTTAACAAAAAACTCTGTAACAACCATTTTATCACAAAATAGGCACAAACGTTTGGAAAGCCAAATGATGTTTAAAGCCATAATTGGAAAATCTTCGTTTTATAGATAAAAAAAAACACGACCTGTATATCGTGCATCAATACCTTCTATTAAAAATGGATATCCATCTCATTTAATGGCCAGTAGCGGAGGTCTACCTTACCTACCACCTGATTAACCGAAATAAAGCCGAAATGACGGCTGTCCCAGCTGCCTAAACGATTATCACCTAATACAAATAATTTACCTTCCGGAACAATATCTTCACCAGTTATTTCTTGCAAATTAAAATCTCCTGTTATATTCACACCCGGTGTTTTTTTCTTATATACATTCAAAAAAGGTTCCGCAATTTTATGACCATTAACATATAGCTGATCGTCACGGTATTCTAATTTATCCCCTGGAAGTCCAATAATTCTTTTCACAAAATCTTCTTTTTCATTAGCATGAAACACAATAACATCGAAGCGGCTTAAATCACCAGCTTGATAGCCAAGTTTATTCACAACTAGTTTGTTACCATCCTCCAGGGTAGGCATCATGGACTCACCCTCGACTATATAATTGGAAAAGAAAAACGTCCGAATAAAGATAAAAATAATAATACCAATAACAAAAGCCTTCAACCATTCGATCCCTTCCTGTTTCCATTCATTGTTCATTGAATCCTCTCCGTTTTCTTGACTTATTGATAGCATCTCTTTCTCCATTATCGGCAGTTTCCAAGCTCTTATTCAATCTTACTTCAATTCTTTTCCCAACATACCAAAGAATAAAAATAATCCCCAAAACGATAGCCGTACGATAAGGTTGAGTTATTAATGAGTGAAGGTCGTAACCAATAAAACTCATTGTAAAAATCATCACCATTTTTCCAATTATGACAGCCAGCATGTATTGAGCTGCACTCAGTTTTGAAAGACCTGCTACAATATTAACAATGGCAGATGGGGTGAAAGGAAAACAGAGTAATAAAAACAGAGGCCCAAAACCATGACAATCCACCCAGTCCATTAGTTTACGGACTTTAGGATGTCTTGAAAAAAACATCAATAACCGCTTTTGTCCAAATCTCCTAATTAGGGAAAACACTAGAAACGCGCCAACACATGCCCCAAGCCATGAATACAAAAATCCCAGCCAAAGTCCGAATGCATTTGCATTGGCCATTACAAACACTACAAGAGGAAGAAACGGCAGGAACGCTTCTAGGATGGTTAGCCCAATTCCCGGAAGCGGACCAAGTGCTCGATATTCTTGTATGAGTTTCATAATATTGTCTAGTGTAAACCAGGTTCTAATAACTTCTATGTCCATCCGTTTTCTCCTTCTATCTTTAACCAGATTTACAATGAATTACTTTGTAATAAACTCGTGAAGGGCATCTTTATTTTTTTGTAAATTGATATCTAAAACCGCACCATCCTTCGCCACTCTCTTTTCAGTGAAGCTGTTGTCAATAGGAATTCTTAATGTATCTACATTTCCCCGCTCGTCATTGAAGAAGTCTTTCGCCATAAATAACATATCAGAAGTATCCATATTAGTATTAATGTATGGGGTAACCACACCAACTAACTTAGGAAGTTTGGCAACCGTCTGAATGCTGGCTAGCTGGTCTCCAATGGCTTTGACTGCTTTTTGCTGCCGTTCCACTCTCCCAAAATCTCCTACCGCATCATGTCGAAACCGTACATAGCTTAGCATCTCTTCTCCATTCAATCTTTGCAGACCCGGCTGAAGGGGTACATCAACATATGCTGTCATTTTCTTTTCAACATCTATTTCCACACCATTTGGAAAAGCTTCATCAATCAACTGGACAAATCCTTGAAAATCAACAATCGCATAGTATTGTAAATCAATATCAAAATTTTGTTTAATTGTCTGTCGCATTAATTCAGGTCCTCCCCGCGCAAAAGCGGAGTTTATTTTATGCTTACCATACCCGGGAATTTGTACATAGGAATCTCTCATGATGGAGGTCAGTTTAAAAGTCCCTTTGTCTTCATTATAGTGTGCAATCATAATTGTATCTGCTCGTGATGCCTCATCCCCCCGAGCATCACTTCCAAGCAAAAGAATATTGGTATCTCCATATTGATCCTTTTGTCCTTCAAAATTATAGTTAACTTTTGTGTCTGTATCGTCCTTATTCAGTTTTTTTAATGATTGGTTTACTCCTTGGTTGTATTGGTAATATGAATATCCAATACCTGCACCAATTAGCAATAAAAATAAAATCAAAATAGATGCCCATATTCGCTTTTTCTTATTTCGATGTTTATCCGCTCTCATTTAAATCACCTAATAAGTTTGTATTTTTTTGCCTTTATTTCTGTTTCCTGTCTATCTTAAATTCATTTTCCCCTAACTGATATCCTTCTATTAATAAAAACTTTCTCATGAAAATGATGAATTTTGCAATAAAAAAGCTCGCTATTAAGCGAGCTTTTTTCGCATACTTCAATAGAAGAAGCATTATTGCATTTGTGAAAAGTTTTTAGTAAAATAGATAGGAACATAAGTTCGGTTTTATGAAGGGTGTGGATGACGATGACCAGAATTCCTGAGCATGATCGCGACATTATGGAAAAGGCCATTTATTTGCCAATGGTTTTAACCATCCTAAACCGTGATCTCAACGTGATAGAAAATAGTCCTTTCAAACTGAAGAAACCTTATATGGATTTAATTGAAGCGGTAATGAAGGAAATCCAAAGTGAATTATTTCAAGTCAAGCAGTATATGAAAAACAATCAGCTGCGAGTAATTGAAACAAAGCGTGACGAAGCTTTTACCATGTATATGTTTTTTTACAAAGGCTATGAAGAAAATCACAATTATTTTAATCCCAGAATCCGCAATAAGGTACTAGAATTAATGCAGAGATATCTATTAAAGGGACGCCAGTTGCCATGAAAACAAATGATCTACATTAGTCGTTTAATTTTTCCGGGCCATATTTAGTACTACTTTCTGAGGCGTTTAATGTTTTGGGCTTATGGAGCAAATAGTTCAGTTTCTTATTGGTTTCCATTCTTTGCAGCAGCTTTGTTTTAAGGAATGAAGTTCTAAGCATTTGGCCTTCAACAGTGCTAAAGGAAACAGGGAATAGATGCGAAGATTTATTTCGGAAAGTAATTAAAGTTTGATGCGGTCCAATGCGACGGTAGTTTTCAACATATTCATGGGATATCCAAATACATTCAGGGCGGTTAGGCGATGTGGTAGGGAAAAAGAATATATGATTAGATGGCTCAATGACAATCGGAATTTTGCGACTATAACCAATAAGCTGTTTTGTTCCCTTCTTTCTGCTTTCATAATCAACGCCAAAATAGTCACAGCTTTTTTTAACAATTTCCAAAGGTTTAAATGGGGAAACGTATTCGTCTTCAACTTCAGCGATTTGAGAAAATACTTTACTTCCGTATTCTATAGGGGCCAAAAACATGGTACAGGAATTTATCTCATAATCTTGAATTTGATGCTTCAAACAAATCAACTCCTTTTTAAGATTTCGAAACTATCATAGCATTTCCCCAATTTTATTCCCCAGCTTTTTTGAATTGTTGCTAATTTATTCACAAAAGTTTGTCAAAAAAAATACAATTTGAAAAATTTAAATATTATTGATATTATCCAAAAAAACCCATATAATAAAAAAAAGCATTTGGGGTGATTTTCATGAAGGAAAAATCATATACCGAATTAATGAAAATTGCAGAAATGAAACGGAATCGATTAAAAGAAAACTTTATCCAAGACCTTTATATTGATATGCTTTTAACTGAAATTCAATTGACAGTAGAAAAGGAAAAGCTTTTACAAAGGATTGATTTAGCAATCGATCTCAGAGACAAAAAGTCATTTCTCCAATTGTCCAGTCAGTTAAGAGAAGTGAATAAAAAATTTGGGACCTAAATGATTAAAATTTGCCGTCGAGACGGTTTTTCTTTTTTTGAAATAGGTTGTGTTTAAAAATTAGCTGCTGATTTCCGCTCCAATCACCCGTTTACAAGTATTTAAAAGTGATTATAAACACGTTGATATAACAAATAGAAAAGCTGGGGAATGCTCCCAGCTTTTCTATTTGTTTTAGTCAGCGCGATGTTCTATTTCATATTGTTCGAGCATTGAAATCCTCTCTAACATGGTTGGATGTGTGTAACGGAATATCTTTACTAACAAAGGAGGGTGAACTTGAGTTAACCCAGATTTGGATAACTCTTGGAAAGAGGTAATGGCAGCTTCTGGATCTTTCGTCATCTCGATAGCATATCGATCGGCCCGTGTTTCTTGGTAACGGGAAGCTAAATTAGTAAATGGACTTGCCGCAAACAATAGCATTGAGATAATCATAAAAAATAACGGCAGCGATTGAATATCTCCCACCTTTACGACTTTCAGCTCTCTCCCAAAACGACTTTGAGCCCAATTCATCATCCTATATGTCATATACAATCCTAGCAGCGAAAGCAGCAAATATCCCCCAATCCCCCAATATATATGTTTTTCTACATAGTGGCACATTTCATGGGCCATGATAAACAATATTTGATCATCGGTTAGCCGATTTAAGGTAGTATCCCAGAGAACAATTCTGGCATTAGACCCAATCCCGGTTACATAGGCATTTAATGCGTTTGTTTTTTCCGCCATGTCCACTTCAAAAACATGCTCTGCCGGAATCTTTGCCTTATCGGCAAGAGATAAAATCTTTGCTTCTAATTCTTTATTCTTTAATGGGGAAAAATCATTGTAAAGTGGATCGATAACAACCGGTTGGAGAAACATCATGAACAGCGAAAAAGGAACCGATAATAGCCACCCATATAACCACCAGCGTTTTTTGCTTTTTTTCATCAGCCAATACAGCACGGGCACAATCACTAACCATGTGCCATAATTAATCCAAAAGTCAATCAGCTCATCCTTCATCCATGAAGGGAATGTTTGGGTAGATATGTGATATGTTTTGGACAGAGAATAGCTGATGTAGCTTATGGGAAGGGTAGCCAAAAAAGCAAATAACGATAACCAAAACAGATAAATCGGTGTATGCAGCAGCTTGTATTTGGCTGAATCTTCCGCCCATCGTTTGAACCTGCCAGACAGGCCAAATAGTAAAATGAGAAAATAAACAAGCCATTCAAAGGGCGTTGCCAAGAAAAATAGTAAGTTGCGAATTTCTGAATACTCTTCACTAAGCACAAGCTCCCTGCCGTTTAGAAAAGTAGCCGGGTCCGCTTTGGTTCCTTGAAATTCAAATGGCAGTTTTGGATCTGCGAAATGAAAGAGATACCAGTACACTAATAAACCATATAGTACAAAGGCCAATACTGCATAGAGCCCCAGTTTCCTTACCATATTGTGTCCCCCTTTTTGTACAGCCTCCTATACTTAGTTTAGTAAAAAAATTTTGATTTAGAACTAGACATGTCCTATTAAACAAAATTAGGATTTTCAGCACAAAAGGCAGAACCACCTGTCTGCCTTTTGCACGAACTTTATGTAATTCATAATTTAACGCTTAACTGCCTGGGCAACTTGGGACTTAAGCGCCCTTCGCAGGATTTTGCCTGTAGTATTTTTAGGCAGTTCTTCTAAAAAATCAATAGAACTCGGGATTTTATACTTTGCAAGATGTTCTTTGCAATAGTTTAATAGCTGTTCACTCGTCAATTCTTGGTCGTTACTAACCACATAAGCTTGAACAGCCTCTCCCTGATTCGGGTCAGGCACACCGAGTACCGCTGCCTCTACTACATTCGGGTGGTTGTACAAAACTTCTTCTACTTCACGAGGATAAACATTATAGCCGCCGACGATAATTAAATCCTTTTTGCGGTCAACAATATAGAAATATCCTTCTTCATCCATTCTTGCCATATCACCGGTATATAACCAGCCGCTGCGAATGGCTGCTGCGGTTTCCTCTGGCATTTTATAATAACCTTTCATAACATTAGGTCCTTGAACAATTAGTTCACCGACTTCGCCGACCGGAACCTCTTCCCCTAGTTCATTCACCACTTTGTTTTCAACGTTAGGAATTGAAACTCCGATTGAACCAGGCTTGCGCGGGCGATCTAGAGGATTAAAGCAAGTTACCGGAGATGCTTCAGATAAACCATAGCCCTCTGAGACTAATACATTAAATTTTTGTTCAAAGTTCTTTAGCAGTGCAACAGGCATGGATGCCCCGCCAGATATACATAGACGCAGGGTACTTAAGTCGGCAGGATTTCCTTCCGGATATTGATAAAGGAAATTATACATGGTTGGGACTCCGGCAAAAACGGTGGCCTCTAATTCTTTTGCCATCCGGAAAGTCTCTTTTGGACTAAATTTAGGCATGATGATTAATGAAGCCCCTCGTAATAATGGTGCATTTAAAGCTACAGTTAAGCAGAATACATGGAACATCGGCAAGGTTGTAATGACCCGGTCATCGTGATTCATTTTTAAATAGGTTCCAACGTCCCTAGCATTACTGTAGAGATTCTTATGGGACAACATAGCTCCTTTAGGTTTTCCTGTTGTTCCCGATGTGTAAAGAATCAGAGCAGTATCGTCATCCCCTAGTTCAGGTTCAAGGAAGTTTAAATCACCACTGGCTGCAACATCTGTAAACGATTTCATTTTTGGGTAAGCAGAGAGATTTTCGATGCCAGACAACGCTATTCCACTTTGGTCCGTTTCACAAATGATATAATGCTCTACCTTTGGTAAAAGCATATGTACCTTTTCAACTAATGGGATCATTAAATCCAGTCCGACAACTGCTTTCACATCTCCATTGTTTAAGATATATCCTATTTCATCTTGGGTATAAATTGGATTGATGGGTATAACGGTTGCCCCCAACCTTAAAGCCCCATATAAACTGATGACAAAATGAGGGGAATTTCCCAGCAAAAGTGCGATGTGGTCCCCTTTTTTTACTCCCAGCTTTGCAAGACCTGAAGCAAATTTTGTGATAGCTCCATCCAATTCCGCATACGTAGAAGACTGCCCCATAAAATAATAAGCAATTTGACTGGCTGATGCTTTTGAAGTTTCATGAAGTTGAAGTGGTAAATTCATTCGTCTCTCCCCTTTGTAGTGAATGAATACTCATTCATAATTTTATTACAATTTTCTAAATATATTATATTGAATGAATATTGCCTATTCAAGTATAATACCCAAAAATTTCTGAAAAAGGATATTAATTTATTTTTCCGTCCAAAAAAAGAAATGGCACCATATTCAAGTGCCATTTCTTTTATGAATTAGTATAGTAAGTTAATGAAATCTTGTTTTGATATATTTCCAAAATAATGGGTAGTATTGATATCATTTAATGCCTTTTCAATTTCCCCTTTTTCATAACGAATCCCTTTCAGAATAGCTTCAATATCACTTACATCACCCACACCAAAAAAGTCTCCATAAATTTTACAATTTTCGATAATCCCTTTATTCACTTCCAAGCGGACATCAATAGTGCCTGCCGGGAAGCGATGGGATTGTCGCAGGTTAAATTTTGGTGACTTCCCATAATTCCATTCCCAGTTTTGATAGCGATCCTCTGAAATTTGATGGATTTTCTTCCAATCCTCTTCTGTCAAAACATATTCAGGTATTTCATCTTGCCCCTCAAATATAGACTTAAGCAAAATCGTACGGAATTCTTTGATTTCCAGTTTTTCAGGAAGAAATTCAGAGATATTAGCTACCCGACTGCGAACAGATTTAATCCCTTTTGATTCAATTTTCTCTTTCTTTACTCTTAAGGCCGATGCCACGTTATCCATTTTAGAATTCAGCATTAATGTTCCATGACTAAACATCCTGCCTCTAGTAGAAAATTGGGCATTCCCGGAAATTTTGCGTCCTTCTACTTCAATATCATTTCTCCCGCTTAACTCAGCGTTTACACCTAAATTTTTTAGTGCACGAATAACAGGTTCCGTAAACTTTCGATAATTGTGAAAGCTTTCGCCATCATCTTTTGTAATAAAACTGAAGTTAAGATTTCCTAGGTCATGGTAAACAGCACCACCACCAGATAATCTTCTCACCACATGAACTCCATTGTTTTCTACATATTCTGTATTAATTTCTTCAATGGTATTTTGGTTTTTCCCTATAATAATTGAGGGCTCATTTATGTAAAACAATAAATAGGTTTCATTAATATCCAAATGCTTTAGGGCGTATTCTTCAATAGCAAGATTGATGCGGGGGTCTGTGATACCTTTATTATCTATAAATAACATGTTTTGGATCCTTCCTATATAGTGATTACTTGAAATTCTTCAGCAAGTTTTATTATACCAGTATATTCTTTTGATGCCTCGTCTAAAAGCTCAGTTAAATTCCCGTAATGCGGCAAATGAGTCAAAATTAATTGTTTCACATCGGCCTCTCTCGCAAATCGTCCCGCATCGGTACTGTTCATGTGTCCTGCAGATTTTCCATTTTGGTTTGCATAAAAGTTGCATTCACAGACAAGAACTTCTGCACCTTGGCTAAAGGAAATAAATTCTTCTTTAAATGAACTATCTGCTGTATAGACAATAGCTTTCCCCCCTGCTTCAAATCTCATTGCGTAGCAAGGAACCGGATGGTCTGTTTTTAAAAACGTCACTTTGAAAGGACCCACTCGGAGCTCTTGATTAGGTTCATAAGCAATTCCTTTCATAATATTTTTATAAGAAAGCTTGGAAAACTCCTGTTGGTCGGATTGATGTCCATATACTGGCAAGGTGTCCATGTCTTTTCCCAAATATCCTTGAATCAATCTGGCATGCTGCAATACCCCGATATCGGCAATATGGTCCGGATGATAGTGGGAGATGATCACAGCATCCAGTTGTTCAGGCTGAACGATATTCTGCAGTTTGGCCAGTACTCCGCTTCCACAATCAATTAATAAGCGAAATCCCTCATGCTCGAGCAAATAACCGGCACTAGCGGCATTCACTTTAGGATACCCTCCCCATGGTCCAATAATGGTTAATTTCATACCCATTCCTCCAAATCTTAATGTCCTATCTATAATATACGCTATTATACAGAAAACAGTAAAAACCAGCCTATAAATTAGACTGGTTTCATTGTTATTTTAATTTTCAATGGGCTTGTTATAGCTTGATTTGAATTTTATTGTTAAAAAGCTTATTGTACAAATGGCAAAAATAACGATGTATCCAACCAATATGGATGTGTTATGCCACATATAGCTGAAATCACCACTTGAAACAACTGCTTTGAAACCTCTTACTGTATATGTCATTGGCAGTAGGGCATTGAAATGCTGCAAGAAGTTAGGAATCGTTTCAAGCGGGAAGGTTCCGGCGCTTGTAGTTAATTGGAAAATCAATATTAAGATGGCGATGAACCGTCCTACATCTTTTAGAGCTGTCACAAGCAATTGAATTAATGTCACAAACGTTAAACTTGTGAAAATGGTAAACAAGATAAATCTAGGTACACTTTGAACCTGAAGATCCAAGGCGGTTAATATGATGGCATCTGCCAACAATGCTTGAATAATCCCCATAACGGCAAGAATTGAAAACTTGCTTACGAACCAGTTCAATCCGTTCGCTGGCTTTATTACAGGTTCTGCAATTGGGAAAACAATGGATAAAATCAATGCACCGACAAACAAGCCTAGTGACAGGAAGTATGGCGTAAATCCTGTTCCGTAGTTTGGCACATGATTCACACTTTCTGTATCAAGTTTGACCGGTTTAGACATCATATCATAGGTTTTATCATTCGCATTGACTTTGGAGGCTTCATTGGCGCCATCAGCTAATTTATCAGCTAATTCCTTGGCTCCGTCAGAAATTTTTGTTGTTCCGTCCGCCAATTGATTAGAGCCTTCTGCTAACTGATTAGAACCATTAGTTAATTGATCTGCACCACTCGCCAGCTTATCCATACCTGATGTTAAATCATTTGCACCATTAGTTAAGCTTTGAGAGCCCAGATATAATTGGTGAACACCCTGCTGCAGCTCTTTTTGGCCATCGTTTACTGCACTAATTCCTGCTATCAATTTATCAAAATATGGATTCGTTTGACTTGCCAACTTCTGCTCAAGTCCACTTGTTGAACTACCTAATTTTTGATTAACAGCGGTCTGGAATTGGCCAAACGCACCATTCAATTGGGGGGCTAATTCAGTTGATATTTGCTGCTCTACTACTTCTTTAGCAGGTATTTTTGCCTTGGCCCCTGCAATAACTCCGTCTACAATTTGTTCATTTACACCATAATTTTTTAAAGCTGCGGCCAGTTGATCCATTGTGCTCGTCTGCTGTAGAATCATGCTATCCGCCATTTCGGATATTAATGTATCAGATAATTGCGTTTTAAAATCATTAATTCCAGTATTTAGTTCGGTAACACTTCCTGCCATTTGATTGTTAATCCCTTTTGCTATTTCAGCGGGCAGGGTTGTTTTCATCTGTTCGGTTCCAGCATATACCTGGTTAGTCCCATTAATTAGCTTTGGCATACTGGAATCAGCTTTTTCTAAACCAGTTTTTAGCTCATCCGAACCGGAAGACAGCTGCTGTGTGCCAGAAGAAGCTTGCTTAACCCCTTGATTAAATTCGATTGATTTCTCAGCAAGGGTGGCCAGGCCATCGTTTAAGTCCTTGGAGCCATCCGCTAATTCTACCGCTCCAGAACTTAACTCTCCTGCACCATCACTTGCTTGGCCGATCCCCTCGGCAAGGTCAGTTACTTTATCAAACATGGTTTCAGCATAGGTTTTAGTCACTTGTTCTGCAACAGCTGTTTTTATTTTTTCAGCCGCTGTTCCGCCAATTTGTCCTGAAAGGAAGTTAAAGCTTTCGTTAGGTACATAAAGAAGTTCTAGCTTTTTCGGATTATTGTCCAACAAAGTGGTAGCATTTTCTGAAAAATCTTTTGGTATTTCTATTAACATGTAATATTTTTGATTGTTAAGCTGTTTGTATCCCTCTTTCTTGGATACCGTTTGGAACTTAAATTGATCACTCTTGGTTAACTTTTTAACGAGGTCGTTTCCCAGTTCCAATTGCTGCCCATCCATTGCCGCCCCTTTATCTTCATTGACAATGGCAACCGGCAGCTGATCGAGTTTAGCATACGGATCCCAAAAGGCCCATAAAAACATTCCAGCATACAAGACAGGAATAAATAACACAGCGAGGATGGGAATTAGGATTTTCTTGTTGCTGAAAATCGTTGAAAGTTCTTCCTTTAATAAAACGTTTTTCACCTCGGATGCCTCCTTTATAAATTATTGACTAATTTGTTCATACAGTCATTTTTTCGCAAAAAAAAAACAAAGGACTACCAACAGGTTCATCCTCAAATGACCAAATGAACATTTCAGTCAATTCCAACACTAAATGAGTATACTCCCTTTCTAACATGATTACAAGTAAAATCAAATCACGAAAAAGAAGCTGCTACGATTGAACAGCTTCTTTCAAAAAATCCAAAACTTGTTTAACCGCCGCTTCCCCCTGATTAATACAATCGGGGACTCCAACGCCGCCATAGGAAGAGCCTGCTAAATAGACACCGGGTAACTCCTTTTTCATCTGTTCCAAAATTTTAGCCAATCGCTGCTTATGTCCCACCGTATATTGAGGCATGGCATTTTTCCAGCGTGAAACAATGAAAAAATCCGGATTCATGGTAATATCCATCGTTTTTTTCAGGTCATCAAGAACAATTTTTACAATTTGATCATCCGACAGGTCGACAATGGTCTCGTCCCCGGCTTTCCCGACATAACAACGGAGCAGGACTTTTCCTTTCGGAGCGGAGTGAATCCATTTCTTGTGTGTCCATGTACAAGCGGTAATAGAGTAGTCATTATGTCGGGATACGACAAACCCTGTACCATCTATGTCCTTCTTAATTGCTTTCTCTGGAAAAGCCAGTGCCACAGTAGCAACGGATGTGGATGGGACAGATTTAAAAGGGTCGAAAAACGAATAATCCGAGAACATCGCCTGAGTTACTTTATGCGGGGTTGCTGCGATAATACTATCTGCTGCCAAGACTTCCCCGTTATTTAAGTAAATCTCATATTGGCGATTCACTCTGCTTATTTTTTCAACACGATGTCCTTTTAAGATTGATTGATGTGCCAGTTTTACCTCAATTGCTTCCGCAAAAGATTGAAGCCCCGTCTTAAATGTCAAGAACCCACCAGTTTTATTTTCCTTTATTACTTTTGGCTTAGGTGGTGCTGATTTCTTCATCCCCATAATTAAGCTTCTATATTTTTGCTCTACCTCATAAAACTGTGGAAAGGTGGACTGAAGGCTTAACTGGTCTATATCACCTGCATATATACCTGATAACAATGGTTCAATTAAATTGTCAACCAGCTCGTCTCCTAATCTTCTTCTAAAAAATCCCCCTAGCGATTGGTCTTTCCCACTTTCCGAACGGGGCAAAATTAAATCGGCTGCTGCTCTTAATTTACCGGGAATAGAAATAAGGCCGGTAGTGATAAACGGCCCTATTTCCGTAGGAATTCCCATCATAGCCCCGCCAGGGATGGGATATAGCTCCTCATTGACTAAAACAAATGACTTACCCGTGGAATTTGGGACTAGCTTATCCTCCATCCCAACTTCTTTTGCCAGTTTTATGATACTGGTTTTTCTTGCTAAAAAGGAATCAGGGCCTCGCTCTATGATAAAACCGTCTCGATTAACAGTTTGCATTTTACCCCCGAGTCGGTGTGATGCCTCTATAAGTTGAACTTCAATGGGAAGGCGATCGGCACTTATTGATTTCTGCAAGTAGTACGCGGCTGTTAGTCCGGAAATTCCTCCGCCAATAATAACAACCTTTTGCTTTTGTTCTGCCACGGTACTAACCTTCTTCCAATAATATTGCGCTCCTCTTTTATTCCGCTGCCTTTTTGAGAACCACCGTCGATAAGGCTTCAATAAATGAATCCTTTGCGTTAGGCATTTCTGGGCGATAGTAGCTGACCCCTAATTCTACAGTAACTGTCTTACACTCTACATCATTATCATAAAGAACCTCTAAATGGTCACAAACGAAACCGACAGGAGCATATACAAATGCTTTATAATGATGCTCTTGATATAAGTCTCTAGTTAAGTCCTGAACATCAGGTCCCAGCCATGGATCGGGTGTATTCCCAGCACTCTGCCAGCCGATGCAATAATTTTTCACACCTGCTTGTTGCGCGATCAAATCGGCTGTTTCTTTCAGTTGCTCTGGATACGGGTCACCTAACTGGAGGATCTTTTCAGGAAGGCTATGAGCCGATACAATCAGAACAGAATTTTCCTTTTCCTCTGTAGGCATTCCTTCAAAAATTTGTTTTATTTGATCAGACCAGTATTGGATAAACTTTGGTTCCCTATACCAACTGTCAATAGATTTGATGGAAAGTCCGCCTAATTTTTCAGCTTCCTCTGAAGCTCTGCTATTATATGACTTAATGCTAAAGGTCGAATAGTGTGGAGCAAGCACGATACTTACTGCCTCTTGTAGTCCATCGTTAATCATCTGCCCAACAGCATCTTCAATAAATGGCTCAATATGTTTTAATCCTAGGTAAGTTTTAAATTCTATTTCCGATTGAATTGTATTGAGATGCTTCTCTAGTTTTTCAGCCTGTTCTAGCGTGATCTTTGCAAGAGGGGATATTCCCCCAATGGCTTCATATCGATTCCGCAAGTCGTCAATCATTTCGGGTGTTGGCTTGCGGCCATGCCGAATATGTGTGTAATATCGTTCAATATCATCAGCTGTATAGGGAGTGCCATATGCCATAACAAGCAGCCCCATTTTCTTTTTTGTCATCTATTGCACCTCATCTTTTACTCTTTCTGCAGAACTATCAGCAGGTAAACCCAATAAATAGTTTCACTTTATTGTGCCAAAAAATGTGCCTGTCCGCCAACTTAAAGCCTTAAAAAGAATTAGAATTGGCTCAGTTTAGAAGCTGAATATTCGTGGATAAACGATGTTAACCTTCTTAACGTCTCGGGGTTAACCGACGGGAAAACACCATGACCTAGGTTAAAGATATAGCCGCTCTGTTCCATTCCTTGGTCCAAAATCGCTTTTGCCTTCTGCTCAATGACCTCCCAAGGTGCCATTAAAATGGCTGGGTCAAGATTTCCTTGAACTGTTTTTTGAATTCCCATCTCCCTAGCCTGACGGATTGGGAGGCGCCAGTCTAACCCCACGACATCAAGTGGTAGGTCATTCCATTCCAGCGCCAGATGACTAGCTCCAACGCCGAACATAATCAGCGGTACCTTTTCTTCTCTCAAAGAAGAAAAAATTCGATTCATGACAGGCTTAATGAAATAGCGATAATCTTCAACATTTAACGCACCGACCCAGGAATCAAAAATTTGGATTGCTTTAGCACCTGCGCCAATTTGTGCTTTTACATATGTAATAATCATATCCCCTAACTTTTCCATTAAAGCAAACCAAGCTTTTGGCTCCGTGTGCATAAACGCTTTTGTTTTATTATAGTTTTTCGATGGGCCGCCTTCGATCATATAACTAGCAAGTGTAAAAGGTGCACCGGAAAAGCCAATTAAAGGTACGGATAATTGTTCTTCCGTTAACAGTTTAATGGTTTCCAGCACATAAGGAATATGTTCTTCTGGATTGAGTCCCTGCAGCTTCTCCACATCTGCCAATGAACGGATTGGCTTTTCAATAACTGGTCCTATTCCCCCTTTGATTTCCACATGCATCCCCATACCTGGAAGCGGAGTCATGATATCTTTGTATAAAATGGCAGCATCAACATTATAGTTTTCAACTGGCAGCCGAGTAACATAAGCACATAGCTCGGGCTGGTGAGTTATTTCAAATAGGGAATATTTTTCTTTTATTTCCCGATATTCCGGCTGTGACCGCCCAGCTTGCCGCATGTACCAAACAGGTATGTACTCTGTTTTCTCCCCTCTTGCTGCTTTTAAAAATGTTTCATTTATCGGTTTGTTCATTCCATTGGCCCCTTTCATAGACACATCTGATTTTCATTTTAATATATAAAGTTTAATTTTTAAAACTTCATTTTTATATAGACTGTCTACACTATATCCATTTAAAACATTTGTGTATAGTAAATGCTATTAACTGTCAAAAAATAGTCGATTTTCTGATTGCTTAAGCTAAACAAAACATGTACTCTGGAGTACACTATTAATAATTCTAGGAGGGAGATTATTGAACATTTATATTACCACCGGAACAATAGAATTTCTGAAACGAGTAAAGGAAAAAAATCCAGAGGAGAAGATGGTGTTGATGGCAAAAGCCGACGGTGCATTGCTATTCCATGAAACGGCTGGCGAAACTGTCTTTAAACAACCGAGACGTTATGAAGCCATTGAATCACGTGGGGAATTGGTCGATAATGGATATGTTGTCATGTACCATATACCTATTACAGACGAAGGACGCCCCTTATTTGAGTATCAACTGAAGGTTGAAAACTGGCTGTTCGGAAATGAACCAGGTTTATATACACTAAGGGCACTCCGCCCATTATCTTCAAGAGCCTACATGATAATAACAATTTGGGAAAAAGAAACACTCTACGAAAAATGGCAAAAGTCCAATACGCCATTGGTTGAGAAAATCAAAAATGGTCTGGGGTACAGCCAGCAGCCCAGCGTATTTGAGAGTTCCCCTTATATACAGAAGTACACAATACAAGAATAAAGGGTTTTTACACAACCTGTTGAGGAATGGTCCAGTGTCCATTCCTTTTTTATTCTAGGCTGAATTAAAGTAAGTCGTAGATTTTTATTCCGACTAACTAGTATACAAATACAGATTTGGTCTCTAACATAGCTTAATTTAAAGTTGTTTCCGCTTTTAATTTTCCCTTCACCACTTGAGGGATACATTAATATTCTGTATTACATCCATCAGGGCGGATACCTAATTAACTCCCTATGGAAATAGAAAGGAGGTCAAATGATGCTGGTTGAGTTAACTGCTCTTCATTGGATATATGTTGTGTTTATTGCTCTGATTATTGCTTTCATGGTCATGAGAAGAGATACGACCATTGTTTGTATCGTTGGCATTTTCCTAATCGCTATTACTGCCACCGGCAGTTTAAGCCATGCTGTTACCAGTATTTTTACAAGTTTTAGTTATGCGATAACAGAATTGCTATCTACCATTCTGGTCATCTCCATTATTGTCGGTATGAGCCATACTTTAACTGTGACGGGGATTAATGATGTCATGATTTCCCCTTTTCGTAAACTGATTCGAAATCCAGGACTCGCTTATTGGACGATTGGTATACTTATGATGGTGATATCCTGGTTTTTCTGGCCTTCACCAGCTGTTGCCTTGCTAGGGGCAGTGCTTCTCCCGGCAGCAATTAGGGCAGGACTTCCAGCTCTTGGTGCTGCAATGGCAATGAACTTGTTTGGCCATGGGATAGCATTATCCGGTGATTTCGTAATTCAGGCTGCACCAAAGCTTACGGCGGACGCAGCAGGAATACCCATTAATGCTGTTATTCACGCAAGCATACCTTTAGTATTTATCATGGGGATTGTTACAACAACAGTTGCCTATTACTTTCTGCGAAGAGATATGAAACGAGGACTTCTGCCTGCCGATACCACTTCCCAAGCTGTTTCACAAGAATCTGAAGCCGCGCCTCCACTTTTATCCCTATCCCAGCAACGATTTTTCGCAATTCTGGTTCCAATACTGTATGTAGCCGACGTCGCAACAATGGTCGTGTTAGATTTAACTGGTGGTGATGCCACTGCTTTAATAGGTGGTACCTCTATCCTGATTTTACTTCTAATATCATTAGCCGGATACAAGGGTAAAGGATTGGAAAAAACCACCCACTTTTTAATTGAAGGCTTTCAGTTTGGTTTTAAGGTATTTGGACCAGTCATCCCCATTGCCGCCTTCTTTTATTTAGGCGATGCAGGATTCACAAAAATTGTTGGAGATTTCTTACCAAAAGCATCCCAAGGCATCGTAAATGACTTAGGCCTCGCTCTTGCCAACATTGTTCCCTTAAGCAAAACCGTCGGAGCTGTAACCTTGACTGCAGTAGGGGCTATAACAGGATTAGATGGTTCCGGGTTCTCAGGAATTTCCCTAGCCGGTTCGGTTGCCAGTCTGTTTGCAGTGGCAATTGGTAAAGGAGCAGCAGCTTTGACAGCATTGGGACAAATCGCAGCGATCTGGGTTGGCGGTGGAACACTCGTCCCATGGGCTTTAATCCCCGCAGCAGCGATATGTAATGTGGACCCCTTTGAACTGGCCCGAAGAAACCTGCTTCCAGTAGTCATTGGCCTCATCGTTACAACTATAGCAGCCATCTTTTTAATCTAGGACTCTGCTAATAAAAACAAAAAAGAGGCTGTTTAGCCTCTCAGATTGTCGAGAAAGGT
>NZ_HG942037.1 GCF_000612665.1 Neobacillus dielmonensis | reverse complement strand
TCGTTCATGATAACTCGGCGATGAAATCGCCTGCGGGGTCTCCCCAGCCCCGTACTCCCGCAGGAGTCTTCGCGCCTTCCGCTCCCAATTACCTGGTTAAAAATCAACAATAGCTTTTAACACAGCCTTCCTCATAAAAGCACTAGCACCATTTATCAAATGGATTGTGGTGCTTTTTTTTCATATTTCATTCATATTACCTATTTCGTTCCATAAAATGTAGATATCAATACCCACAAGAACTAGAACGTTTGACTGTACGGTTTTAAATGAAGTATAATTATTGGTAATTTAGAAAAATGAGGTGGTATGATGGGGCTGTCTATCGTATTGGGGAATTAGCTCAAAAAGCAAGGATCTCTAAACGCACGATTGACTATTATACATCTATAGGCCTACTCGTCGCCGAGCGCTCAAAATCCAATTATCGGATTTATACAGATGAGTCACTAAATGATCTAAGATTTATAGAAGAATGTAAAAGTTTGCATATACCGCTTGACGAGATTAGAAGAAAACTAGATATGAGAAAATCAAGAAATCTTCAAGCATCAGAAGTTGATAAGCATGTCAGTGCGGTCGCCCAGCAAATGAAGCAGCTTGAAAATGATTTATTTGACCTCATCCCCTTTCTTGAAAAGTTGGATGAACAACAAAAAGAAAAATTGACGAGTAATCTAAGTTTATTGAGATCGGCTTTAATGCAATCCCTATTGAGAGTTTCAAGTTGATTGTAAAAAATTAGGAGGTGACACCTTACTCGTCGTAAAAAACGGGATAAGGGAATTTATTTGGACATATTTAACTTGGTTTTGATAGCCATTTTAATTGCTTTAACGGCTTTCTTTGTAACTTCGGAATTTGCTATAGTTAAGATTCGAAGTTCAAGGATTGATCAGTTAATCGAGGAAGGAAGTTCGAAGGCAGTCTCTGCAAAAAGAGTGATTTCAAATTTAGATGAGTACCTATCTGCCTGCCAGTTAGGTATCACCGTAACGGCTCTTGGTTTAGGTTGGATCGGGGAATCAACCATTGAACATTTGCTTGACCCGGTATTTCATGCATTGAGCATTCCCGATAATGCAACAAAAATATTATCCGTCTCATTGGCATTTGTAATCATTACCTTTCTGCATGTTGTTGTAGGAGAGCTTGCACCAAAGACACTGGCTATTCAGAAGGCTGAGTGGATTACATTAAATATGGCACGCCCACTAATCCTTTTTTATAAGGTGATGTATCCATTCATTTGGGTCCTAAATGGTTCCGCACGGATCGTTTCCAGTCTTTTTGGATTAAAACCGGTTTCTGAGAATGAACTTGCTCACACAGAGGAAGAACTTCGAATTATTCTATCGGAGAGCTATAAAAGTGGCGAAATTAACCAGTCAGAGTTTAAGTATGTAAATAAGATTTTTGATTTTGATGATCGGATTGCAAAGGAAATCATGGTACCAAGAACGGAGATCATCTCACTATCCATGGATGATACACTAGAGACTTTCCTTAAGGTTATTCGTGAGGAGAAATACACAAGATATCCAATTATCGATGGAGATAAGGACCATATTATCGGCCTTGTTAATATAAAAGAAATAATGACCGATTTAATCGGAAATGAGAAACTATCCGCACAAACCTTGGAAAATTATATCCGGCCAATTATCAGAGTAATAGAAACGATTCCAATTCATGATTTACTTGTAAAAATGCAAAAAGATCGGATGCATATGGCTGTATTAATGGATGAATATGGTGGGACATCAGGAATTGTAACGGTTGAAGATATACTGGAAGAAATTGTCGGTGAGATTCGTGATGAATTTGATATGGATGAAGTTCCTGAGATTCGCAGAATCAAAGAAAATCATTATATCATTGATTCAAAGGTGTTAGTAACGGAAGTTAATGATTTATTGGGAATTGAGATTGACGAGGAAGATGTCGATACAATTGGCGGGTGGATTTTAACCGAAAATTATGAAGCAAAACAGGGTGATATCGTGTTATATGACGGATATACCTTTAAAATCGCTGAGATGGATGAACATCATATTAAATATATTGAAGTAACCAAAACAGCTGAAATTAATGAAACAAACATAAAACAAATGCCGTTAGCGGAATCTGAAGCCTTGTCATAATAACAGGAAATAGACCTCATCGCAGGTCTATTTTTTTAGCCTATAAATGGGCCAAATGTCCAAACAAATATCTCCTCCTTTGCATAAGTTGCAGTAAGGAGGGGATAATCAATGAGTAATTTGTTTAATTATCATGCACTTTTATATTTGGCTTGTATCCTGGCTGGCTTTGCCCTAATAAAGGTTGCGGCTGTTCAATTTTTAGCCAGTTTGGCAACCGTTTTGGTTATTATTGGAGCAATTGTAGTCCTTATCTTTGTAGCTGCCCTGCTTTATTTGGGCTTCAAGACTCTGCTTCATAAATAACTTTTTATTATTTATTTCTTTATACCTTGGAAAAGGCAGGTTCTGGTGGGCTGATGTCCTTCCTGAACCTGCCTTTTTTACATATACAGCATCAATAATAGGCTGTATGTTATTTTGATTTTAGTATTATAATTTCCTCTTCTGATTTTGCTATTTTCACCAAATGGGAATCAAGTCGGCGATGAATATGCTCGATTTCCCTTTTATGGATATCCTCAATTCTTTCCAATGCTTCCTTTATATCCGACAGATCAATTTGATTTACAGCTACACGATGTTCAATGCTGTCAACCTTCTCTAATCTTGATAATCTCTTTTCAATTTTTTCTAACGTCTTATTAAATATTTCGATCAATGTTTTGATATCGGCAGCACCATTATTTAAATTCCCAAATTCTTGTTCCATGGGCAATCCCTCTTTTCTTCTTTCCTCTATATTAACATCGTTACTACTATATGTATGTTACAATAATCGGAACAAAATGTATCGACATTAAGCAGTTCTATCGTATTCTTTTCAGCAGAGGCATTTTTATGAGTTTGCAGCTATGAAATTGTGCCAATTTTAATACGAATAATTGAACACTTTTTAACATCATATTAATTCAGGGAAGCTATGTGAAATTTATCACATGCAATAATGGAGGAATTTTATATTCTAAACATGTAAGTGATGGGATGAAAATTAACAGCTTAATCCCCCTATAAAACCAATTACTCATTTTAAAAAGGCTGGTGCTGACATGTTAATTAATATTGATGAAAAAGCTGCTACATGGTTTAAACAAGAATTTGAGAATAATATGCTTTCCAACATCCGCATGTTTCCTCAATATGCTGGATTTGGAGAAAAAAATAAGGGCTTTACTCTTGCTTTTTCAGCAGAAACACCAGCAAATATAGGTTTAAAAAAACAAATTAATGGTATCACTTTTCTTGTGGATGGCAATGATATATGGTTTTTTGAAGAAACAGAAACCTGCATGACTGTAGATGATCAATTAAATGAATTACAAATCACCTACAAACCGATTCATTAATCAGTGTTCTAGTTGTTCTCCAAATACCTATAAGAGAAGTTTAACCTCCCCATCCACAGGAAAAAGAACAAGCCAGATTAAAAACCTGGCTTGTTCTTATAATTAATTTACTTGTTTGTCTAAGCTTGGTGCGAATAGTTTTGCACTTTCAAAAACTTTACCAAGCTTTTCTTCGCCACTTGCGAAGGTTTCAGTTCCTGCATCTAAATTAGGAGCATCTTTTTTCAACTCTTCAGCTTTTTCAGTATAGGCTGCTGCAAAATCTTTTACTGCTGCCTCGAGGTCTGCTTTTTGGTCTTTTAGGCCTTCTGGAATGGTTACGTTTGAAAGCTCTGAAGCAACTGCTGCAGCTGCTTCACTTGCGGCAGTCTTTTCTTCTGGTGTTGGCAGATCTTCAGGCTTTGCATCTTCCGCTGTAGCCTTAGCGATATAAGCATTTAAATCAGCATCTTCTGCGTTAATTTTATTGCCAAGCTCATTATAAAATTTGACTAATTCTTTTTTCACATCAACTTTAGGAGTTGTTGTAGTTTCGTTTGCATCCTTCTTTTCCGTATCATTGCTGCTTGAACATGCAGCAAGTCCTAATGTGATCATTATAGATGCAGTTAATAATAGTAATTTCTTCATGTTTTTTCCCCCAATTTTCTCTATTTTTGAGCCGTGTTTATTTTACAACATATAATAAGACGTGGAAAGTATAAAAATGTTACAAAAAATTTTTTTCTGCAATTTCTCCATTATGAAACAAATCTCCGTTAAAGAAGGTTATAACACATTTAATTGTTGATAGTTTTTATACTTTGCTAATCTTACTTTTCAGAAAATTAGTAATAAATTGTGAACTATATTACAATAACGACATTTCTTTTATATAATAATAGTGTACATAATGATTCTTTTGACCTAGTTTTTCATGAAGTTCCGTACCTGATCAAGAAAGGGGGTGAACATCATCGAATACACAAGACCACAGGTTGTCTGGCTGGGTTTCACTTTTGATCTTTCCATCATTTTAACAAGCACAATTGCTGCTATTATTGTTTTCTTCCTTGCGTACTTGTTTACCCGAAACCCTGCAGATCACGTTCCTAAAAGAGCGCAAAATTTTATGGAATGGGTTATTGAATTCGTAAAAGACATCATGAACACCTGTATGGGTGCCTCAAACAATTTATTTATCTTATCTACTGGTGTTACATTAATGATGTATTTAGTGATTGCTAATTTTATGGGTATTCCATTTTCTATTGTTACCTCTAAAGACCAACCTGTAATATGGTGGAAATCTCCAACTGCAGATGCACATGTCACGATGACTTTAGCTATAATGATTATCATCTATACTCACTTTCTTGATATACGCACCAATGGATTAAAACATTATTTCCTTAGTTTCTTCAGGCCCTTTGCAGCTCTATTCCCTATTAATCTCATTGAACAGTTTTCTACTACTCTGACTTTAGGTTTGAGATTATTTGGGAATATTTATGCCGGGGAAGTAATGTTAGCATTATTGGCCAGTTCTGTTACGCACGGTTTTGTAACCGCTTTCCTAACTGCTGTTCCAATGATTATTTGGCAGGCGTTTTGCATCTTTATCGGCGCGATTCAAGCCTATATTTTTGTAACACTTACGATGGTTTATATTTCACACCGGTTAACATGAACCATAAAAGGAGCTGATCCGGGTTGAGTGATATTACAGTTTTTGGGCTTCCTATTTCGTTAGGAACCATGTTGTATCAAGCTGGTCTTTTTACAGTCCTTGTTTTTGCATTAAAAAAATTCGTTTTTAAGAAAATGGTGGGAATTCTTGACAAACGAAAACATCACATAGAAAATCAGTTACAGCTTACTGAACAGTATAAACTTGAAGCCGAAAAGAATCTTGCTGCAAGTGAAAACATTTTAAAGCAGGCTAGAATGGACGCAAGAGAAATAAGAAAACACGGTGAAAATGAAGCGAAGGTTATTATTGAATCCGCAAAAGAGGAGGCCAAACAAATAGTAACAGAATCCAACAAGGGAGCCTTCTCTTCTCAGAACCTTATACTTACGCAAACAGAGCATTATAAGGGGGCGTAAACAGAATGAAGCACAAGTTTATCAAATACTTGGGGAGAGTAACGGAGGAACTTGAACTGGGCTTTGAGGAAAAATGGATATACGTACATTACACAAAGGGGTCAATTGAAAAAACTGCCTGTCTTTTAAAAAATGAAGGGAAATCTGAATGGGATTATTTAGAAGGATTTCTTAATGATAATTCAGTTTCAGAAGAAATGAAAAAAGATGTGAGAAGTTTCTTTGAGAAAGGTAGAAAAGAGGAAATTAACCATTGGAGTGAATTTTCAACTTTCCTCATGAAGACTCTTTCTCTATCTATGGTTTTTGGTATTTCCATTGCAGTTTGTGTATATGGAGGCTATAAATTAGGAAATTGGATTGACACACAATATAACTTTCATTCAATATTTACAGTTGTCAGCACATTATTAGGGATTGGAGTTGGAACACTTACGATATATTCGATGATACTAAAATACATTAAATTGACAGGGACAAAAGGTTTGCATTTAAAACATAAAAATGCAAATAACACTCTGAACAAGGAAGAATCATATCCCATTATTGATGTAACCATCGATGAAGTCCGAAAAGCAATCAGGAAATTTTCCGAACAGCTGCCAAAAGGTGTTTATCGAACCATTCTGGTTCAGGATGATAATAGTATTGATTTTAAACAGCTCGCTTCAATACTTAATGGCATTCCCTCCCAGAAATTCTACATGTCTAAAGAAACCTATGATTTATTCGAAGAAGAAGAAAAACAAATTGCCACTGAGATGGATCATGTTCAAAGGGCAGTTGATCAGTATGTTAAAGAACATCGAGAGTATCCAATGCTCCAATTTGACCCGCAACATCGAGTCAATTATTTTCAACTGCGTCAAGGGAAATATCTTAAAACAGAACCACAAACACAGTTTTATATCACAGATTTAGATGGTTTAATCACCCATATCAAACCTACCCGAAAAAAAACCTCATCATAAGAATAGGCCCAATATATTAAACAAAAGAAACCTCTTTTTAAAGGTCACTTACCATAAAAAGAGGTTTTTTTTTTGCTTTTTCATGCAAAATTGAGATAATAGCAATATCATGATTTAAATTTAAAATGAGAGGTACATAAAATGGCAGTACAGAAAAACAATTCAAAACATTTGGCGACTATCTCCTTAATTATAATGGCAGCCGGATTCCTGTTAACACTTCCTTTAAATCCGTCCACTTGGAAAACGGTTCTCCAGGGGGGGTTTGAAGCAGGATTAGTGGGCGGACTTGCGGATTGGTTTGCAGTGACTGCCTTGTTTCGGCATCCAATGGGACTGCCCATTCCTCATACAGCATTGCTGCCAAAAAACCGGACTAAAATTATTGATAAAATCATTTCAATGCTTGAAAACGACTGGCTGACAATGGAAAGCATTCGTGCGAAGATAAATACTTTTCAGTTTTCAGAAAAGCTTTTTTCCCTTATCAACAGGGAAATTCAATCACCAGCTGCTAAAGTCAATACCGTTGCAGTGATTAAACAACTAATTGGTAAAGTTAATGTTAAAAAATTTGCACCCTTTTTAGAAAAAGAGCTGAAGTCTCAACTCCAGAATTTCCAATTACAATCCATTCTTCCAGTACTTCTTGACCAAATAAAGAGTAGAAAATATGATGAAAAGTCACTCGACTTTGTCCTTAATGAAGTGGATGAATGGGCAAAAAAGGATAGTACAAAATACCGTCTTGGCGGAATGGCAGTTGGAATGATTGAAAATATCAAAGCAGATGGGATTATGCAATTTGCATTACGGTCATTTAGTAACCTTATTAACGAAGAAAAATTGGGAAATATCATTCAAAATCTGATACTAAAGGGCATTGACAGCTTCCGTGATCCCATTAATCCCAATAGACAAAACCTGCTTTACCATATACAACAAAAGTTGGAAGGTTTAAAAACGGACGAGAAACTTTATATAGAATTAGAACTGCTCAAAACTAATATTATATCTAATTGGGATGGGGAACAAAGGATTGTGGACTTTCTTTCACAAACTCAGCAGAAAATAATATCCTATGTAGAAAACGAAAATTTTTATGAAGAATTTATCCTTCCCCTATTCCAAGATAGTATAAAAGGAATAACCAACGATAAGGAAAAGATGGAGAAGCTCGAAGGCTGGTTGAAAGAACATATATCTAGCTTTGTTGAAAAAAACCATTCCAAAATCGGCAACCTTGTACGTGAAAATTTAGATAAACTGGAAACTAAGACATTAATTCACATGATTGAAACAAATGTCGGCAAAGACTTGCAATGGATACGTGTTAATGGAGCGGTCTGCGGATTTTTAATTGGCCTTGTATTATCAGTTATCAAAATCATTTTTTAATAAAGGAGTCGAGGATGATCTCCCCGGCACAGCCAAATAAAAAAATCCTTATTTTGTCCCTTGATTTCTCTGTTCTACTTCCCAAAAACACTACATATTTACTACTGTAAGCATTTTAGTGTGATAGGTGGGATTAGAATGGGCGTTAGATTTATTAAAATTTCTGTGGTTTACTTTGTCATTGGTGTATGTATCGGTATGGCTATGTCCATGACTGAAAGTTTTAGTTTTACGCCTGTGCATGTCCATATTAATTTATTAGGTTGGACAGCTATGACCCTTGCAGGACTTATTTATGTTGCATTCCCTGGTGCAGGTGAAACGACACTAGCGAAAATCCATTTTTGGCTTCACAATATCGCATTGCCGGTCATGATGATTGGGCTTGCCTTGTTAGTTTCCGGAGTGGAAAAAGCTGCTCCGGCAGTTGCAGTCGGGGGAACATTGATGGTCTTGGGTGTGATTATCTTTGCTATTAATATTCTTAAAAATATTAAGATCTAGAGGATAAAACATATTTAAATAATCCAATTGAAGCGGCCCAACAAGGGCCCCTTTTTTTTTGTAGAAAAACAAGAAATTTATCATATAATTTTGTAAAATTAAACAAAGGACTTATTTTAAGTATTCCATAAATGGAGGTCAATCGTTTTGGACAATTCACTTCATGATCCTTTTAGGACCACCTTTGATAGTTTAGATGAATTTGCAGATTTAATAAGCCAAGTTCTAAAATGTCCCATAACCATTGAGGATGCTAATCATCGGCTTTTAGCTTACAGTACTCATGATGAACGAACTGACCCGGCCAGAATTGCTACCATCATCGGCCGCAGAGTACCGGAAAAAGTCATTAACCAATTATGGAAAGAAGGTACCATTCCCGCACTTCTTAAGACAAGAGAACCGATCCGAGTTCAAACCATGAACGAAATTGGACTTGGAAATCGAGTAGCTATCTCTATTTGGAAAAACGAAGAGGTTCTTGGATTTATTTGGGCATTAGAAATAGATAAATCCCTTTCCGATAAAGAATTATATCAATTAAAAAAGGCAGCAGACGCTGTCAAGAATAAACTTCTACAGCTACAAACAAGGAAAAATAAGAAAGAAGAACGATCACAAGAGCTTTTCTGGAAACTGTTAACAGGGCATCTGACATCTCACGATGAAATCTTGGATCATTTTCGTTCGTTAAAAATCACCCCTTCTACATCATTTGTCATCCTTGTTTTTCAATTTCAAGAAAATATTAACCGCAAAGAAGAACAATATATAATGTATCTCTTAAAAACTATTCAAAGGTTAAAAATCATACTTTATACAATTGACTGTGACCAGCTTATATTATTGACTTCTGCCGATCAAATTAAAAATTTAACCGAGGAGCTTGACCATTTCTCTCAGATTTTCGTTGGAAAAATGAATGAAAGGTATAAAATCACCGGTATCACCCCTGTTTATAGCGGCATTTATCAAGATTATCAGAAAATTGGCAAAGCCTATAATGAAACATTAACGGTCTTATCAATTAAAAGTAAATTTCCGGCTGAAACGAAAAAGATGTTTAGTTTTCAGCAACTGGGGATATATCAGTTTTTCGATCTGCTGTTAAAAAGCCGTCAGAATAATGATTACGTGAATGAGTCTCTAAGGAAACTTCACGATTATGACCACCAACATAACAGCAATCTAATAAAAACATTAGAGGTATATTTGGACCATGACAGTAATTTAAATGATACTGCTAAACAGTTAAACATTCATACTAATACATTAAATTATCGGTTAAAGCGGATTACCGAAATAGCTCAAGTTAACCTAAAAGAACCAAATCAAAAAATGATGCTGTATATTGATTTAAAGCTAGAAAAATATCATGTTTAACAATTAGCCTGTTTTGTGGAAATCACCAAAAAGGAAGATTATCTTTCTGTAATCCTAACAAGGAAATTCCTCTTGAAACATTTTATACTATATTCATAGTCTTTTGTTTTTATGATTTAGGGGGGGAATTGTGATGTTTATTGGTGTTCCTAAAGAAATTAAGAATAATGAAAATCGTGTTGCCCTGACTCCTGCTGGTGTAACATCCTTCGTTAATGCTGGCAACACGGTTTTAATAGAAAAAGATGCTGGAATAGGCAGTGGATTTTCGAACGAAGATTACCTGAAAGCGGGAGCCGAGATTCTTGACCGAGCCGAACAGGTTTGGGCAAGAGCTGAAATGATCATGAAAGTGAAGGAGCCACTTCCTGCTGAATACCAATATTTCCGTCCTGGGTTAATATTGTTCACCTATTTGCACCTAGCAGCAGAGCCTTTGCTGGCAAAGGCCTTAAAGGACAGTGGAGTCATTGCGATTGCTTATGAGACTGTATCTGTCAACAAGACTCTTCCCTTACTGACACCAATGAGTGAAGTGGCAGGTCGCATGGCACCCCAGATTGGGGCGCAATTCCTACAAAAAAACAATGGTGGCCAAGGAATTCTTTTAGGTGGTGTACCTGGAGTGAGCCGCGGGAAAGTGACTATTATCGGCGGGGGGATTGTTGGAACAAACGCTGCAAAAATGGCGATTGGATTAGGAGCGGACGTGACCATTATTGACCTAAGTGCTGACCGCCTGCGTTATTTGGATGATATTTTTGGGAACCAAATTAAAACGTTGATGTCCAATCCATATAACATCGCGGAGGCCGTAAAAGAAGCTGATTTATTAATTGGAGCTGTTCTGATTCCTGGAGCGAAAGCACCCAAATTGGTAACGGAAGAAATGGTTAAAACGATGAAACCTGGGTCGGTCATCGTGGATGTTGCTATTGACCAGGGTGGCATAGTTGAAACAGACGACCATGTTACCACCCATGATAATCCGACCTTTGAAAAATATGGGGTTATTCACTATTCAGTAGCCAATATGCCAGGTGCGGTGCCAAGGACATCCACCCTTGCATTAACCAATGTAACCGTCCCTTATGCCCTGCAAATTGCCAACAAAGGTGTTTGCAAAGCAATAGAGGAAAATTTAGCGTTAAAACTGGGCGTTAATGTGGCCAATGGGGAAATTACTTACGAAGCAGTGGCCCAAGATTTGGGTTATCAGTATGTAACCGTGGAAGAAGCACTCAAAAAAAAACTGGCCAAGCATAACTAATACAAAAGAAGGCAGCTAAAATCAGCTGCCTTCTTTTGTATTCAAGATTTTACGTTATAAATACTTTCTGTGCACTCCTTTCCCATCATAGGAAAATAACATTGGCCGATCTTCTACTGCTGATTCCATATGAACAGTTCTTCCCCAAAGTTGATGAATATATGGAAGGACCTTTTCTAGATATTTAACGTCCAACTCTACACCTTCATACCAGTGCTTTAGATATAGTTCTCCATTTTTTAAGTAGTCGCCATCATTAACTGTAATATAAGGAAAGCCCCCATTTACACGCATATTGACTAATTGGTCACGGATATTTTCCCATTCCTTGTCGACCACTTTGTAATCTCGGCCTTGTTTTTGGAACAGGTACATATCCTCCCTCATGACTAAATCTTTCGTTAAATAATTCCTTAAAAATGAAATATCGGATTCAATTTCCCTGACCTCAAAGATTTTTTCCCTCCCGGAATTAGGTTCTACTCCCCTTTTTTTCATCTCCTCAGTTGGGTTATTATAGCGTTCCTCAATATCTTCAAAGATTTTAATCCCCAAATAGTAAGGATTAATCCCTGTCCTTGAAGGCTGAACTACGCCTGCATTCAGTTTGGCAAATTCAATCGCTTCGCTGCTTGTCAAATTCATTTCCCTTAAAATCCTTTGATGCCAGTATGATGCCCATCCCTCATTCATGATTTTTGTTTCTAACTGCGGCCAGAAATAAAGCATCTCTTCTCGCATCATCGTCAAAATATCCCGCTGCCAATCTTCCAGTTCTCTGCTATAGGTTTCTATAAATAATAATAAGTCCTTTTCTGGTCTTGGCGGGAATTTCTTTTTACGCTTCTGCTTTTTTTCTGGCTTTTCTTTGCTATCTAAGTTCCAGAGATCATCGTAAGGCGTGATAATTCGCGGATTTTCATCCTCTTCCTCTTCATCCTCCATGGACCATGCTAGTTTGGGTCTCATAAGTGATGGGTCGATATGTTCATCGATGGATAAAACCGCATCAAGGAAGCGTTCCACTTCCTTTTTGCCATATTGAATTTCATATTGATGGATTCTTTCAGCAGTTGCCGCCATGCTTTCTACCATATCCCGCTTTGTATTTTGGAACCGAACATTATTTTTAAAGAAATCACAGTGGGCCAATACGTGGGCGACAATTAGTTTGTTTTGAATTAAGGCGTTAGAGTCCAGTAAAAACGCATAGCATGGATTAGAATTGATGACAAGCTCATAAATCTTACTTAACCCTAAATCATAATGAAGCTTCATTTTATAAAATTGTTTGCCGAAACTCCAGTGTGAGAATCGAGTAGGCATTCCATAAGCACCGAATGTATAAATTATTTCTGCCGGACAAATTTCATAACGCATGGGATAAAAATCTAACCCAAAGCCGCTTGCAATTTCCGTAATTTCACTGATGGCATATTCCAGCGCTTTCCGTTCTTCCTCATTCATCAGCCATTCCCCCTTTTCCTCTTACCACAATGTATGAAGCTAATCTGGGAATGATGAGAAAATGCAAAAAACAATAAGCAATGTGCTTAT
>NZ_HG942036.1 GCF_000612665.1 Neobacillus dielmonensis | reverse complement strand
GCGCAAATCAACAGCCCCCATTAAAAGAGCAAAAAAAAGACTGTCGGCAAAACCGAATTTCTTCGGTTTTGTCGACAGTCTGAATGCTCAGACATATTCGTCTGAGCATTTTTTGCGAGGTTTTAGTATTTCAGAGAAGTTAAGTTACTGTCGGTTCCAGGGTGCCTTATTGTCAGATTAACCCCGAGACATATTCGGCTTGCTAGGTCTAACTGTCGGCTTGTTACCTTACCCGTTTATGCTGAAAGTTAGCAATCGCTTTGTATTCAGGCTCCAGTAGATTGGAAACCCGAATAAAGATAGGGGCCAACTCCCTATAGACTTTTTCATTTTCCTCTATTGGCTGATGAGTATGGGTAGAGCCAACCCACTTAGAGACAATGGAAAAGTCATTAATTTTACCAAGGGCAAACATACCAAGAACAACGGCCCCCAAACAGGAACTCTCAAAGCTTTCAGGAACAACGACTTCTTGTTGGAAAATATCCGCCATCATTTGGCGCCATAGCGCAGAGCGTGCAAATCCTCCGGTTGCATGAATTTTCTTCGGCTTTCCCATCATTTTTTGCATATCTAACAAAACGGCATAAAGATTAAAAATGACTCCTTCCAAAACGGCTCGAATCAGATGCTCTTTTTTATGATGAAGCCCTAGACCAAAGAAAGAACCCCTAGCGTTGGAATTCCAAAGAGGTGCCCGTTCACCTGCCAAGTACGGGTGGAACAGCAAGCCATCAGCACCCGGTGAAACACGAGAAGCAATTTCAGTTAACAGCTCATAAGAATCCATTCCCAGCCTTTTGGCTGTTTCAATTTCTGCGCCTGCCAACTCATCACGTATCCACCGGAAGGTCATACCACCATTATTAACCGCACCACCGATTACCCAATGTTGTTCAGTAAGGGCGTAACAGAAGGTATTTCCGTTCGGGGAAGTGGCGGGTTTGTTAGTCACAGCTCTGATGGCACCGCTTGTCCCAATGGTAACAGCCACAACTCCGGGGTCAATAGCATTTACCCCAAGGTTTGAGAGCACACCGTCCGTAGCCCCAATGATAAAAGGGGTGTCAGCGGATAAGCCAATTTCATTACCGTATTCTTCCTTCAAACCTGCTAAATGAAAAGTAGTTGGAACCAGTTCAGATAACTGATTCTCAGTGATCCCGGCAACCCTTAAGGCTTCTTGATCCCATGTTAGCTCTGTTAGATTGAAAAGACCCGTAGCGGATGCCACTGAATAATCGATGATAAATCGATCAAAGAAACGGTAAAAAATATATTCTTTGATCCCAATAAATTTAATGGTTTTTTGAAAGATGTCAGGATGGTCTGTCCTGAGCCACGCGATTTTGGCTAAAGGTGACATTGGATGAATGGGTGTGCCTGTTCTTTTATAAATCTCCAGCCCATTTAATTCTTGTTTGATCTTCTCTGCCCATTTTGCCGCCCGGCTGTCCGCCCATGTGATGCAGCGGGTTAAGGCTGTCCCTTGATTGTCCATGGCAATGACACTGTGCATCGCGGAACTAAATGATACTAGCTCGAGTTTTGACCGATTGATTGAGCCTTTTCTCAGTGCCTCTTTCATTGCTAGGACCACTGCCCGAAAAATTTCTTCTGGGTCTTGTTCTGCAATAGAGGGAGTAGGGCTGTAGAGAGGATACTCGACGTGATGCATGCTGATAACGGTTCCATTATCGGCAAATAAAACAGCCTTTGTACTTGTCGTGCCAATATCAACACCTAAATAATAAGCTGAGTACTCCATAATAGGTTATAACTCCTTCTAACTTTATAGATGTTCTTCCTCAGGAAGTAACAAGATAAATCCCATTATATTATAACTAAGACTTTATTATAGATGAATGGGGCAGCAAGAATTCGGTTCTTGTTACGCAAATTAAAACGTGTTTCAGGCACTTCTAAGCTCCGATCTAAAAAAGATCCTATTATTTGTACATCATTAAATGAAAAAACCAGCCGACTGGCTGGATGTTATATTTAGGCTCTGTTAAATGATACTGTTGATTTTTTAAACCCTGTTGATTGGAGCGGAGGGCGCTCAACTCCTGCGGGAGTACGGGGCCGAGGAGGCTCCCCCGGGTTAGCTGAACGACTGGAGCGGAAATCAAAAAGCAAAATTTAACAGAGCCTTGTCTAGTCTTAAACAGATTGACGGTCTTCGAATGGAAAATCATCTTGTCCGACACGTCGTTTCAATAGGCCAAAGAAATTTTCAATTTCCCGTTCAGCACTCAGTAGGGAATCAGAACCGTGGATGACATTTTCTTCTTTCGTAAATGCAAAGTCACCACGAATCGTACCAGGCAGTGCTTCCGATGGACTTGTTTTTCCAATCATTAGCCGAGAAACTTCTATAATATTTTCCCCTTCCCAGACCATGGCAAATACGGGACCAGATGTAATAAAGTCTACTAGTTCACCGAAAAACGGCTTGTCCTGATGCTCCATATAGTGAAATTCAGCTCGCTTACGATCAACTGTCATTAACTCTGCGTTTAATAAAGTGAATCCTTTCTGTTCAAAACGCTTGATAATCTCTCCAATTAACCCTCGCTTAACTCCATCAGGCTTAACCATGATAAATGTGCGCTGTAAAGTCATGTAAACACCTCTTAGTAAGAATATGTACTGTCACAGAAACCTAACTCACTCATAAATTGGTGGTCAGCTTGTTCCAATAACCATTATGGCAAAATATAACGAGTTTCATAACCGTGCCTGTAAAAAATCAATCCATGTTTTAGCCGCGTAAGTCCTATAGCCTTCTTTCCGCCAACCAATTCCTAATTCCCAATTAACGGGCTTATCCATTTGAATATTGCAAATATTGTGGTTATCAAAATCTAAAGGTTTCAGTTCATTTTGTGGCAAGATTGTTATGCCTTGTTCCCGATTAACCATTTCAATTAAAAAGTCCCAGTGCGACGTTTCACAGATAATTTTAGGTGAAAAGCCATTTTTATGACATTCCGAAAGAATCAGTTCACGAATTTTATACCCTTCCGGCAGCAGGATAAAATTCTCATTTTGTAATGTCTGCCAACTGACTTTTTCAGCGGTTGCCAGCGGGTGATTTTTTGAGACAATTAATCGTAAATCTCCTTTTAAAAAGATGAAATAGTTAATAAGTGCTTCATCTACCGGTGTATGCACAATAATGACATCCAATTCTCCATTTAAAAGTGCCTTTTGCAACGGTATAGCGCCGCTTTCTGTAAATTTTATGGTGATATTCGGATAGGTCTTTCTAAAATCAGCAATCACTTCTGCAAAAAATTGTGCTCCTATCGTGGATGTACTTCCCATTCTGACAACCCCGGTTTTATTTGTTTTTAGAGCGTCTAAGTCCTGCTGAAGTGTTTCTAATAGATGTTCAATTTGTTGACAATAGTTAAAAAGTAATCTCCCTGTGTCCGTTAATTCGATTTTTCGTATACTTCGAATCAGAAGCTCCACACCTAATTCTTTCTCCAGCTCTTTAATAGCGTTGCTCACACTTGGCTGGGAGGTATATAAGGCAATCGCGGCTTTTGTAAAACTTCCCTGTTTGACAACCTGTGAAAAATAATGCAATTGTTTCAGTTCCATCCTGTCACTTCCATAAGTTTTGGCTATAGGCTTTATAAAGAATCCATATTTATTTTAGTCATATAAATATCTATCATTATAGTGCAGCCAACATGGAAACGACAAACGGAAGAATTAAATAATCTTAATAGGTTTTATTTGCGTTCTTAGGAAAAAATAGGATGGGAATGGAGGGGTTATTTTGACTTGGGATGTACTTAACATGATTGGAACGGTTGCTTTTGCGATTAGCGGTGCCATGATCGCGATGGAAGAGGATTTTGATTTATTGGGGATTTTCGTATTAGGATTGACTACCGCATTTGGCGGGGGAATGATCCGTAACGTATTAATCGGAATTCCTGTTGAAACCATATGGACGCAATATCACCTATTTGATATTGCCTTTATTTCCATCATCGTCGTATTTTTATTGCCGAATATGGTTACTCGATATTGGAACAAATGGGGAACTTTTTTTGATAGCATAGGATTAGCGGCCTTTTCCATTCAAGGTGCAAACTATGCTGTTCAAAGTGGAGCCCCTTTAAGTGCCATTTTGATTGCCTCGACGTTAACCGGAGCTGGCGGCGGGTTAATACGGGATCTCTTGGCACGAAGAAAACCAATGATTTTTTATTCGGAAATCTACGCAGCGTGGGGGATATTAGCAGGTCTAACTATCGGACTTCATTGGGTACATGGCACATCGGAAATCATGACTCTATTAATCATCATTGTATCATTAAGGATGTGCTCGGTTATCTTTAACTGGAAACTGCCAAAGCACTTGAAAAGAAATACAAGGGAGCAAAACATTTCTATCTAATCGTCATTATTAATATTTGTAGAATATGTAGGGGGCAATCGTTATGATGTTAACAGAAATAATGAATAAATTGGAACAAAAAGAATCCCGGATCATTGAGATTCGACGTTACCTGCATGCCCATCCTGAACTTTCCTTTGAAGAAAATGAAACAGCAAAATATATTGAGCAATTCTATAAAGATGTTGATATAGACAAAATCGAACCTCATTTTGGCGGTCAACATGGGGTGGTCGTGACCATTAATGGAGGGAAGCCTGGAAAAACGATCGCTATTCGGGCAGACTTTGATGCCCTTCCGATTGAAGAAGAAACAGGATTACCATTTGCTTCGCAAAATCCAGGAGTTATGCACGCATGCGGCCATGATGGACACACAGCCTATATGTTAATATTGGCTGAGACGTTGGCGGAAATGAAGGGAGAACTGGAAGGAACGATTAAAATTATCCATCAGCCTGCTGAAGAAAAATCCCCTGGCGGTGCACAAGGAATGATTAAGGCTGGTGTATTAGAGGATGTTGATGTCATCTTAGGCATCCATGTAATGTCGACAATGGAAACAGGAGAAATTTATTATCATGCTGGAAACACACAAACAGGTCGTGCCGATTTCACCCTACGGATTCAAGGGAAAGGTGGACATGGATCGTCACCGCATTTGTCCAATGATGCGATTGTAGCCGGGAGTTCATTTGTCATGAACCTTCAAACCATTGTTAGCCGGAGAATCAATCCTTTCGATACAGCGGTTGTTACCATTGGTTCTTTTGATGGCAAAGGGGTTAATAATGTCATTAAAGACGCTGTAACACTGGAAGGAAATGTTCGCTTTATGACCAATGAAACAAAGGAAATTGTTGAAAAAGAAGTTCGGAGATTGGCAAAAGGACTTGACGAAACATTCGGTGTGACAACGGAATTGAAATACTCCAATGATTACCCTGTTCTATTTAATGATCCTGAAGTGACGGAACACGTCAGTCAAGTTTTAAAACAAGTGGATATAAAAGAAGTGAATGAGGTAGCTGAGACAACACCACAGCCACCGTCTGAAGACTTTGCTTTTTATTTGCAAGAAAAGCCGGGTTGTTTCTTCTATGTCGGGGCGATGCCCGATAACAGCCCGTCTTATCCGCACCACCATCCGAAATTTGATATAAATGAAAAATCGTTGCTCATTAGTGCAAAAGCAATGGCTGCTGTTGTCTTATCGTATTGTGGAAAGTGAACATTTCAGAGCTTCTAAAGGCCATAGGGTGCGTTGATTAATTAAGTCAGCGCACTTTTTATTATACATACTACGAATGGTGGGCAAGAACTTACATTCTTTATTTATTAATGTTACAGAATCTGAGACTTTTGATGTATTCAAATATGTAGCTAAAAAAGTTATCATTTGCGATGGAATGACCAGTGTACGAATACTGTTTTTCACTGATTTTTCATCCATTCATGGTTAACTGAATGTAGCAAAAAGAGAGAAGGTTTTTTAGTAATGTATTTTGGTTCACTTGTTTTGGCTTTTTCAACTGCAGATTTGGATTATGACATGTTGAAGCATTTAGGGATTTCTATAGGAATTTTGCTTTTATTTATTCTCTTTAGAAACCTGTTTACCAAGTATGTATTTCAATTGATATTAAAATTGTCCAGAAAGACCCCGACTGAGTTTTTTACACAGATTTGTTTAGCATTTGAACGTCCGTTAGGCTGGGCGTTTATCATTGTCGGTTTGTATGTAGCAATGGAATATTTTCCGTTTATGGAACAACAAAATGCGCTGTTTTTAAAATTTTTACGGTCCATGATTATTGTATTAATTACATGGGGATTGTTTAATCTGACATCACCGACTTCGGGGATTTTAATAAGTGTTAATGAGAAAATTAACAATAAAATTGACCAAATTTTGATTCCGTTTATTTCAAGAACGATTCGTGTCATTCTAATTGCGATCAGTATTAGTATTATTGGTCAAGAATTTAACTATGACGTTAACGGATTGGTAGCAGGTCTTGGATTGGGGGGATTGGCATTCGCCTTAGCTGCTAAAGAAGCCGTAGGTAATCTCATTGGTGGGATTGTGATTGTGACTGAGAAGCCTTTTTCGATCGGAGATTGGATTTTAACACCGAGTGTAGAAGGAACAGTAGAGGATATTAATTTCCGAAGCACTAAGGTTCGAACGTTTAGTCAAGCGCTGGTGACGGTTCCGAATGCCACATTGGCTAACGAACCGATTACCAACTGGAGCCGGATGGGGAAAAGAAGAATCACTTTTGACTTGGCATTAAATTATAAAACAACCAAGGATCAGATTGAAAGAGTTGTAAAACGGATTGAACATATGTTAAATATTCATGAAGATGTCCACCCTGATACGATTATGGTCGCCTTTGATCATTATAATGAAAGCAGCCTCGATATTTTAATCTACTTTTTCACTAATACGACTGTGTGGGCAGAACACCTTAAAATCAAACATGATATCAATTTGAAAATCATGGAGATATTAGAGGGAGAGGGAGTAGAAGTGGCATTTCCAAGCCGAAATATTTACATCTCTCCGCAAACACAAGAAGTACTTGAAACAATGGGGTCTTTTGATTAAATAAATACTACAAGTAAAAGGGATAGGGAAGCAGATGTCTTCGCCTATCCTTTTTTAATGAAAATAAATAGAGTGTGTATTTTGGGGCAGGGGAAACGTTAGTTTATATCGAAAATAAAAAAATAGTAATATTTTACTAGTTGAAAGGCGCAGGTAGTTCAAGTTTTGAAATAATATATGGGGGTTAACAGGATGGCTGAAGAAAAAAGAGTAATAGGTGCTGAAACGAAGCATCCACTTAATGGTATTTTGTCCCTGCCTGATGAACGGGAGGGGGTGGTTCCTGCTGTTGTACTGGTTCATGGTTCCGGTCCTAGTAATATGGATGCAAAAGTCGGAAATGTTGCCTTTTTTAAAGACCTTGCGGAGGGTTTATCGGTTAACGGGATTGCTGTTTTGCGATATGACAAGAGAACATACATCTACGGTAAGGAAATGAAAAGCGACCCTAGTCTAACAGTTAAGGAAGAAACTATTGAAGACACCCTTCTTGCAGTAAACTTGTTACGTCAGGATCCGCGAATTGACCAAAATAAGATCTTTATAATCGGTCATAGTTTTGGGGGGATGCTGGCTCCACGGATTGACGCAGAAGGTGGAAATTTTGCAGGAATCATCATTATGGCCGGTTCACCACGAAAATTAGAAGAAATAATGATGGATCAAAATAACGAGGTCCTGAAATCCTTGAATAGGCTTTTGAGAAAAATAGCGGATAAACAAGTTGCCGCTTTAGCCTCTAAGTTTGACAACATTTATCATTTAACAGATGAAGAGGCTAAATCTACTCCTGTTTTGGGAAAGTACCTCAGAGCCTATTATTTTAAAGAAATGGGCGAACATCCATCCGCAAATTATCTAAAGGACATAGACAAACCTCTTTTAATTATGCAGGGTGAAAAAGATGTCCAGGCATCAATAGAGAAGGACTTTTATGGTTATAAGAATATATTAAGTGAACATCCAAATAAAACGTTTAAACTTTACCCAAACTTGAATCATGTTTTCATGACATCCATTTATGGGGATATTCGGAAAGTTAGAAAGGAATTTAAAGTTTCTCAGAATGTGGAAAAGCAAGTCATCAAAGATATAACGGACTGGATTCTTGCGATTTAAAAAAGTTGTTAAGGTTATGAACTGAATAACAATTAGCTTCCAGTATAACCATCACTTTTGCGGTTGGGGCTAATTTAGGATTAAGTCTTTTTTAATACGAATTCAATGTCCGGTTGGTTCATTTTCAACCAATGAAAGAATTTATTAAATAGCTCCTTGCAATCCTATTTAATTAATGTTATTATTATCAAGAATTATTTTTGTTCGGTGTAAAGGATTTGAATCTTTTCGTCTTGATGATCACTGAGAGCAGAGATAGTATTACGTTGTGTGTTTCTACACACTAGGAGGAAACAATTATGGAAAACGGTAAAGTAAAATGGTTTAACAGCGAGAAAGGCTTCGGATTCATCGAGCGTGAAGGTGGAGACGACGTATTCGTTCATTTCTCTGCGATCCAAGGCGAAGGCTTCAAAACTCTTGAAGAAGGTCAATCAGTTACTTTTGATGTTGAACAAGGTAACCGCGGACCTCAAGCTGCTAACGTTCGTAAAGCTTAATTTAAAATAACCGACGGGCTCCTTTATGGGGTCCGTTTTTTTATGAAAAAAAATAGGATTTTCCTAAATCTGATGTTAAACTATGAATACATTTCATTTACATCCCTGTTCAATCATGAATGGGGTTTCTTTATTTTTGGCTCTGTAAACGATAATGTTAATTTTTTTAACACTGTTGAT
>NZ_HG942035.1 GCF_000612665.1 Neobacillus dielmonensis | reverse complement strand
GTTTTTCGACAGCCTGACAAGCCTCCAAATATGGAGGCTTGTCTTTTTATATTTATTTTTAGCTGGCTTTTCTAAATGCTCTCATAATAAAGCTTAACAGCAGTACCAAAACTGCAGAACCAATAATGGCCGGTATTATGGCAAAATCAGCAACCCGTGGTCCCCAATTTCCTAAAATGGCCGTTCCCAGCCACGCTCCTACAAAACCAGCAATAATATTGCCAATAATGCCGCCTGGCACATCTCTGCCAACAATAAGACCAGCTAACCATCCAATGATTCCACCAACTATTAATGCCCAAATAAAGCTCACTATTAGAACACTCCTTTACAGTATTCATTTATTTCACTTATCCATAAGCGCCGGAGCTTACTCTTTTAGGCAGTTTGATTTGACACCGCCTTACCTGTAACATTCCCTAAATACTTATTTATAAACATAAAAAATTTAGGTATATGCTTTTGTACCGATTCCAATTTGTTACATAATTCAATTCTTCATAGGCCATAGTAATCATTAATATATCTTCCGTTTCAAATGATTTAATGTTAAGTTTTTGTAAATTTTATTAAGAAATCTTTCTTTTTCCGACAAATATCAGATAAAATGGTTTGGGTTAAGGTGAATTTTCACGAATTTTGGAGGGTATACATATGGCATTCAAAAAGAATGATAAGTTTTCTGTATTACTAAATAATATTTCAGCGAATCTAAAAGAGAGTTCAAATTTTTTTGCCGATTATAAACTGAAAAACATTAGTGATTTGAAAATTTTTTCTGAAAAAATGAAGGAATTTGAATCAAAGGGTGATACATTTGTCCATGAAGTCATTAAGGAATTAAATGATGCTTTCATCACCCCAATTGAACGGGAAGACATTTTGCATCTGGCCATGAGCATGGATGATGTATTAGACGGACTGGAAGCAACGGCTGCACTGTTTGAAATGTACTCAATCACTCAAGCAGATGACTTTATGCAACAATTTGTCTCCTCCATTCAAGGCAGCGTTGTAGAAATAGATGCTGCAGTGGCACTATTGTCAAATAAAAAGCTGCCACAAATTCGAGAACACGCGATTAAGATTAAAGATTATGAATCAAAATGTGACAATGTGCTGCGTTCATCGATTAAGAATTTATTTAATATAGAGAAAGACCCAATCCGGATCATTCAATACAAAGAAATTTATGAAAATCTGGAAGACATCGCAGACTATTGTCAAACTGTGGCTAATACTCTTGAAACGATCATCATGAAAAATGCATAAGGGAGCAATAATATGAGTCTTGTTTTAATTTTAACCATTCTTATTGTAATCGGCGCTCTTGCATTTGATTTTATTAATGGCTTCCATGATACTGCAAATGCAATAGCCACTGCTGTTTCAACAAAAGCCTTAAAGCCTCGGCACGCTATAATGATGGCTGCTATCATGAATTTTGTCGGTGCGTTAACCTTCACAGGCGTCGCAAAAACTGTATCTAAAGATATTGTCGATCCCTTTGCGTTGGGCAACGGATCGGTAGTGATCCTTGCCGCATTGGTATCTGCAATCATATGGAATTTATTAACATGGTATTTTGGGATTCCCAGCAGTTCATCACATGCTATTATAGGCTCCATAGCCGGTGCCGCCATTGCTGCTGAAGGATTTGCTGTACTCAATTATGGCGGATTTCTAAAAATCATTGAAGCCTTGATTCTTTCTCCAATCTTGGCATTTGTCATTGGCTATATCTTATACAGTATTTTTAAAGTGGCTTTTAAGAATTTTAATCTGGCCAAAACAAATCGCAGGTTCCGTTATATCCAAATAGCTACTGCTGCATTACAATCCTATTCGCATGGTACTAACGATGCACAAAAGTCGATGGGAATTATTACCCTTGCTCTTATCTCTAGTTCCTACTTGCCTGCGAATGCAGATGTCCCCTTTTGGGTACAGATTTCCTGTGCAGCTGCAATGGGTTTAGGTACATCAATTGGTGGGTGGAAAATTATCAAAACCGTAGGTGGCAAAATCATGAAAATTCGGCCGATTAACGGTGTTGCAGCAGACCTCACAGGTGCAGCTGTCATTTTCGGTGCTACTTTTATTCATTTGCCAGTCAGCACCACACACGTTATTTCTTCAGGTATTTTAGGGGTTGGATCTGCCCATCGTATTAGAGGGGTTAAATGGGATACCGCTCAACGAATGGTCATTACATGGGTAATCACATTGCCAATCACTGCCTTAATAGCAACAATCATTTACTTCTTTTTAAACCTTTTCTTTTAAGAGATTAGAAATAAGAAACCCAGGGGAACCGATTTCCCTGGGTTTTTAATTTAAGGCTATGTTAAATTTGGATGTTGATTTTCGCTCCAATCAACAGAGTTAAATTATCAAATTATCGTCTAACAGAGCCTTATTTAAAAAATGTCCTTTTTCTTTTAGTACTGGCTGTTTGATATTTCACCTTTGCATATAGCAATTCCAGAGCTTGCCCCAATTCTGGTTGCCCCAGCCTCTACCATGGCTAAAGCGTCTTCCCGGCTCCGGACACCGCCAGAAGCTTTTACGCCAAGATCAGGACCCACTGTTTTACGCATTAGTCGTATATCTTCAACTGTAGCTCCCCCAGTCGAAAAACCGGTTGAGGTTTTAACGAAGTCAGCACCTGCTTTTACCGATAGCTCACAAGCTTTAACCTTCTCCTCATCCGTTAGCAAACAGGTTTCAATGATCACTTTTACAAGTGCTTTCCCTTTTGCCGCATCTACAACGGCCTTAATATCCTCTTCTACTACTCCATACTGGCCGCCTTTTAATGCGCCGATGTTAAGTACCATATCAATTTCGTCAGCACCGTTGTCAATGGCATTACTAGTTTCAAACGCTTTTGTTTCAGAAGTGGAAGCTCCAAGTGGGAACCCAATTACCGTACATACCTTCACATCTGGTGTATCCTTTAACATTTCAGCCGCATCTTTAACCCAGGTTGGATTAACACAAACAGAAGCAAAGGAGTATTCTTTTGCTTCATTAACTAATTGAGTAATCTGATCTTTAGTCGCATCCGCTTTCAATAATGTATGGTCAATCATTCTGGCAATATTTTGAGTCATTGATAACCCTCCAAGTCTTTCTTATATTCATGGTACTGTGCCTTTAGTTTGTCCAAAGTAACTATAACAAAGTAAATTATCTCTTGTAAACTAAAATCAAAAGATACGTGTTTACGTAGAGTTCACTCATTCAGCCCTTAAACGATTAAGCTTGTTTTCCTTTTTACTAAACATATTTTTAAAGAATATTATCTGAGTATCAACATAACGAGTGAAAATCAACAAATACTAATGGAACCATACTTGCTAATTAAAGGAGGTTCCAATCTTGTTTTCTAAACTTATTTGGCTGAACATCCTTACTCTCACATTAGCTTTACAAACATCCGCTTCCCAAGTTTTTGCAGCAGAAACAGCACTGAATGAGGTTCTCGTTGATCTGCGAGTACTGGAAACGACGGATATACATGCTGACTTGGTCAATTATGATTATTACCAAAATAGAATCAATAACCGGGTAGGACTTGTGAAAACTGCTTCCTTAATACGCAAGGCAAGAAAGGAAGCCAGTAATTCTTTATTGTTTGATAATGGAGACCATTTAAAAGGAAATCCCCTTGGCGAATATTTAGCTAGAATTAAAGGGATTCATAAGGGAATGATCCATCCTGTATACAGGGCATTCAATTATTTAAATTATGATGCAATTGCGATTGGAAATCATGAATTTAATTATGGGTTAAAGTTTCTTAAGGCAGCCTTACAAGGGGCAGAAATGCCAGTATTGAATGCAAACGTTTATTCCATAAAGCATAACGTTCCCTACTTTACCCCATATGTCATTCTAAAGCGAAACGTCATTGACCAAAATGGGGTCAAGCATGAACTAAAAATTGGGGTCATTAGCTTTATGCCAGTTCAAATAATGAGGTGGGATAAATCGAATTTAGAAGGAAGAGTCTATGCGAAACCCATTGTAGAAACAGCAAAAACCTTTATTCCTCTCATAAAGGCTGAAGGTGCAGACATAATCATTGCCCTTGCCCATACTGGAATTAGCAGTGATCCCTATCGTCCTGATACCGAAAACGCTGTCTATTATTTAACGAAGATCCCAGGAATTGATGCCATCCTTGCTGGCCATTCGCATAGTATATTTCCTGGACCTTCTTACCAGAACCTCCCCCACACTAACTTAAAGAAGGGACAAATCAATCGAATTCCAGTGGTGATGGCAGGTGCTTTTGGAAATCGTCTTGGAATTATTGACCTCAAATTAAAAAAACAGAAAGAAGGATGGAAGGTATTGGATGGAACATCGATGACAAGAGCAATCGCAACTGAAAAAGGAAAATCACTTGTTAAACGCCATGAAGGATTATATGAGGTAGTTAAACCGGAACACTTAGAAACACTTAGATTAATCAAAAAATTAGGATGGTAGATATTTCGACATTAAGTTTTCACAGATTATCCATTTTGTTTTTGATGAAAAACAAATAAAATAAATACTGTTATCCGGCTATTGTGCTCTGGCCATGAATTTTCTAGACAAAATTGATGACTATGATAAGCCGGATAACAAAAATATCCTCTAATATAAAACGATTAGGATTAGGAAATAAACCAACATAATAAGCAGTCCCACTGGTACTCCAAAACGAGCCCACTCTTTACTAGTAATGTTTAACTTTCCTGCTGAAATAATATTCGGTATATTTCCTGGGATAAGCATGCCACCGCTAATGATTAACCCAAGCAAGACCGCTTGAATCGTTTGAGCATTCATTGCCGGACTGACTTCCGCGGCTGCCAATGTAGCATTGTCTAAAATCGCTGAAATCATGTTGATCCAATATAATAAGTTGGGATGAAGACCAATAATATACTCATTAATTAATGGTTCAAACCCGTGTCCCAAAAATGTTAGTCCCATGACAAACAAGTAAATTTTTAGTGACCGAACTAGAATCTCACTAAACGATTCTGCGTTTTGCTTCGAATCTAAACCAGTGGCACTTTCATGAGGCTTAACCAAAAACATGGTCAACACGCCGAGCACGAGAATCGCTGGTATGACTTCCGGGCCAATTAATTCAAGCAAATAGAAAAAATCCTCATTTAATTTGCTAATGGTAATCGTGGATAACGGTTCTCCTATTGGTGTCAGTACCGCTCCAAGCCCGATGGAGAAACAGGCTAATACCGTGAAGCGTATTTCCGATTTACGGTCAAGAGGAAGGGTATTGACGATTATTACCAATACGATAGCCGCAATAATCGCAGTAATAATACTAGAAGCTAGTCCTAGAATAATGACTGTTAAAGCAAAGAAGATCCTTGGCGACAGTAATTTACTGAGTGAAAGTACGCCCTTTTCAAGTGGTCCCTGCAGCCATTTGCAAACCAGCCCAGCAATTAAAACGGCAAGGGTAATATTAATAGGGTCAATTAAGGCTTTTTTAATCAGATGCCATTCCATCATGCCACTAATCGTGGCAGCGGCAATTCCCATAATAAAGAGGAAAATTTCTAGATTATGCTCCACTTTTTTCACAGAAAACGGCAGGAACAAGACCAAAATTAGAATGATAATTAGTCCAATCATTTTTCCAAATCCTTTTCTATTTTATATGTATAACAATCACTCTCTATTATAAGCTATTTTTACTGGTAATTCATGAAAAAGTTGAAAAAGCATCAAATAAACCGACGGGTGTCCGCCGGTTTTGCGTTTCTATTTCCCAATAAACATTTGTGACCACTGCTTCCCGGATTCCTCAAAACCAACGCCTATATGAGTAAAATTCGGGCTTAGAATGTTTTTTCGGTGTCCTTCGCTGTTCATCCATGCATTAACTACCTCTTGAGGTGTCCTCTGCCCTTGTGCAATATTTTCTCCAGCTGATTTGTAAGTCACACCGAAGTCTCTCATCATGTCAAATGGGGATCCATAAGTTGGGCTCGTATGAGAAAAATAATGGTTCTGCTGCATATCCACTGCTTTCTTTTGCGCCACACTGCTTAATAACGTATCTTCCTTTAAGGCTGGCACACCATTTTTACTTCTTTGCTGATTTGTTAATTCAATTACTTGCTTTACGTATTGACTAACAGTTGCTGAGGTCGCAGTATTAGCTTGCGCCTGTTGTGGTGCTGACTTCGTCTGCTGCGGTGCTGGCTGCGCCTGCTGTGGTGCTGGCTGTGCCTGCTGCGGTGCTGGCTGTGCCTGCTGCGGTGCTGGCTGTGCCTGCTGCGGTGCTGGCTGTGCCTGCTGCGGTGCTGGCTGTGCCTGCTGCGGTGCTGGCTGTGCTAAATTAAATTGTCTTGGATCAATCTGAATGAATTGATATTTGGCATCCCTCATTAAAACTGCTCTTGTATGGGGATATTGACTGCTGTTCAAAGTAGTTTGATACGCAGAAATGGTATCATCATGATCTTTTTTGTTCTTATTACGGTTATTAAACAGGTTAGCATCAAAATCTGGATCATTATTATCGTTATTGTTGTAATCCTCGGTAAGTGGACCATTGTGGTCAATACCGTTATCTCTTCTATTACGGACATCCATCATATTTGTTCTATTATCTCTGTTTGTAGTTTTTAGACGGTTCTGATCAACTGCATCATTGTTATCATTGTTATTACAAGCCGCAAGTCCTAAGGAGAGTAAAGCTGTTAATACAATACTTACCGGTTTTTTTATCATGTTAAAAACCCCCTTTTTTAAAATTTTCTTGCGTTTTTATTTTTGTTTATTTTCGCTAAAGTATTTATGGAAATTACAGTCTAATGGATTAAAAAAAACCGCTTTTCAGCGATTTTAATTTTCCTAATGATGTATTGTGCCGCTGTAGAACTCATATAGGTATAGGTCCTTAATCTTCGCAGTTTCATTAATTTATTCCTCCTTATTGAAAGGCTAATACTACCCATAAGTATAGTTGTCTATACCAATTAACCAAAAAAAAGGAAGGTGTAAATGCACCTCCTCTTTTATGCATATACTTCTGAATCCTCTTTTTGGAAAAAAGCTTTCATGGCATGAAACACATCCGCTTTTTGCTTAAGGATATAGTAACGGAACTGTTCGTCTTTAATGTTCTTGTAAGCTGACATTAAGGTCGAATGCCTGTTATATTGATTTACTTCACCATATCCAAACATATTCGATACCTTCATTAGTTCCTCCACCAGTTTTACACACCTGGCATTGTCTGATGTGAGGTTATCACCGTCTGAAAAATGAAATGGATAAATGTTATACTTGCGAGGGCTATATTTATCATTGATAATCTCGAGGGCTTTTCGATAGGCGGATGAACAAATGGTTCCGCCACTCTCTCCTTTAGAGAAGAAATCTTCTTCAGACACTATTTTCGCTTCGGTGTGGTGGGCAATAAATTCAATCTCCACTGTCTCATATTTTGTTCTCAAGAAACGTGTCATCCAGAAAAAGAAGCTTCGTGCCATATACTTTTCCCATATTCCCATCGAACCACTGGTATCCATCATTGCTATGACGACCGCTTTGGAATCTGGCTTTACTACCTCATTCCAGGTCTTAAATTTCAGGTCTTCCTTGTAAATTGGATGGAATGCCGGTTTTCCATTCATCGCATTCCGTTTAAAGGCCGACATCATGGTCCGCTTTTTATCAATATTCCCCATAAGACCGGTTTTACGGATATCATTAAATTCAATGTTCTCGACTAAATGCTCCTGTTCTTCTTTCCGCTTTAAATTTGGCAGTTCCAGCTGCTTGAATAATGCTTCTTCAAGCTCCATTAAAGAAACTTCCGCCTCAAAATAATCTTCACCCGCCTGGTCCCCGGCACCTTGCCCCTTACCGGGACCTTTTTGCTGGCTTGATCCGTCACGTGCCACTACATCGCCGATTTGACTGTCACCATCACCTTGGCCCACGTGTTTGTTTTTGTCATAATTATAACGAATTTTATATTCGTCCAATGAACGGATTGGAATTTTTACCACATCTCGACCGTTAGACATAATGATGCTTTCTTCTGTAATAAGGTCCGGTAAATTATTGCGAATTGCCTCTTGGACTTTCTCCTGATGCCGCTGCTGGTCATCGTGGCCTTTACGGTGGAGGGACCAATCTTCTTTCGAAATGACATATTGTTGGTTATTGACGGACATGTAAACCCCTCCTTAAAAAGTTTTTAATCCATGCACACATTTGGAATCATTTCATACAATAACGCGAATGGAAATAAGACCGATAATGATGGATTACTTTATCCTATGCAAGAAACAATAATAATTTACAAAGAATTTTGACAATTGGTTGTTTACCTATAAAGATGGACAAGCCTTTTTGAAAAGACAACCCTTCAGGGCCATTAAGAGACAAAAAAGACTGGCAGATCTCCTGCCAATCTTCTATTTTAGCGATTTAATAAACTGCCGACATATCTAAGTAATTCATTGGCGGATGTAGAGTTATAACCATGTTCATCAACCAACCTTGCAACAACTTCGTTAATTTTCTTTAATTGCTGTTCATCCGGAGTTTTAGTTGAAGTCGTTATTTTCACTACATCTTTTAGATCTGCGAACAGTTTCTTCTGAATGGCTTCTCTCAAACGGTCGTGGGAGTTATAGTCAAACCGCTTGCCTTTTCTTGCAAAGGCAGAAATTCTGATAAGGATTTCTTCTCTGAATGCCTTTTTGGCGTTTTCCGAAATGCCAATTTGTTCTTCTATGGAACGCATTAGTTTTTCATCTGGATTAATTTCTTCACCGGTAAGCGGGTCACGTAGCTTCGCTTTATTACAGTAAGCCTCAACGTTATCCAAGTAATTATTCATTAATGTTTTTGCAGATTCCTCGTATGAGTATACAAATGCTTTTTGAACTTCATTTTTGGCAATCGTATCATACTCTTTTCGGGCTAAGGCAATATAATTCATATACCTTTCGCGAAGTTCAGCCGTGATAGATGGATGCTGATTGAGCCCATCCATTAACGATCTTAATACATCAAGTGCATTTATAGACGGCACTTCCTTACGAATAATAGTGGACGAAATACGGTTAATAACATACCGCGGATCAATCCCGCTCATGCCTTCATCCGGATATTCTTTCTTTAACTCCTCGACATCAGCAGAGTTAAATCCATCAACGCTCTCCCCATCATAAAGACGCATTTTCTTTACAAGGTCGATATCACCCTTTTTTGGTTCCTTCAACCGCGTCAGAATCGTAAACATGGCAGCAACTCTTAGCGTATGTGGGGCAATATGGACATCAGCAACATCGCTTTCTTTAATCATTTTTTCATAGATTCTTTCTTCTTCAGTCACTTTTAAATTATAAGGAATTGGCATGACGATTATCCGCGAATGGAGGGCTTCATTTTTCTTATTAGAGATAAAAGAACGATATTCTGTTTCGTTTGTATGCGCAACAATCAACTCATCAGCCGAAATTAACGCAAATCGGCCTGCCTTAAAGTTCCCTTCCTGTGTTAACGAGAGCAAGTGCCATAGAAATTTCTCATCACATTTCAGCATTTCTTGGAACTCCATCATCCCGCGGTTTGCCTTATTCAACTCGCCATCAAACCGGTAAGCTCGAGGATCTGATTCTGACCCAAATTCAGCAATAGTGGAAAAATCAATACTGCCGGTTAGATCGGCAATATCCTGTGATTTGGGATCCGATGGACTGAATGTTCCAATCCCTGTACGTTTATCCTCGGAGAAAAAGATTCTTTCAACCAAGACATCTTCAATCCTGCCGCCATAATCTTGTTCTAAGCGCATCATATTGAGCGGAGAAAGATTACCTTCAATCCGGACACCATATTCATCGTAAAAGTCTTGGCGTAAGTGATGTGGAATTAAATGGAGTGGGTCTTCATGCATAGGACAGCCTTTTATGGCAAAAACCGAACCTCTGTCTGTAAGTGAATATTTTTCTAAACCTCTTTTAAGCATAGTGACAAGAGTTGATTTACCACCACTGACTGGTCCCATTAACAGCAATATTCTTTTTCTTACATCAAGTCGTTTGGCTGCAGGATGGAAATATTCCTCCACCAAACGTTCCAAAGCTTCCTCTAAACCAAATAATTGGTTACTAAAGAAATTGTATTTTTTCTTTCCATTGACTTCCTCAATACCGGCATCCTTAATCATATTATAAACTCGAGAATGTGCAGACTGTGCTACCCACGGCCTTTCCTTCAGCAATTGTAAATAATCGGCAAATGTTCCTTCCCAGCGCAGCTTTTCCTCTTCTTCACGGAATCTTTCAATTTTTTTTAAGATATCCATTTATACCCTCCCCCTGTGATTGTCAGAGACGATTAATATACTCTATGCACTTGTTCAATTGAACATGCGTAAACAAGCCTGTATTTCTTTTTTTGCGGTCAGCCCATCTTACTCTTTTTCATTTTCTTTGGTTAGGCTATAATAATATGTATATGAATGAAAAATAATACTTGAACTAAAAAAGGGGGGCAATACATAATTATGAGTCTTTTCTTAATCCTTCTTGTTATGATTGCATTTTTGGCGGCAATTTTTTCTGCAGGGTACAACGATAAACCAGGGGTAAAATAATCAAAAAGGGCTGCTTTTAAGCGGCCCTTTATCTTAAATCAAGTTTGTTGTTTTGGACAAATTCCTTCATGTACATTCTGTTTTTCCGTTCAAGCATGTTGGCAATTTGCTCTGTCCAGCGGTCTTTTCTTTTCCCTCCGGTTCTTTGTTCATAGTAGCTTGAGATTAGCTCATCGTATTCTCTCAGCTGCGATAAATAAACATTCGGATTCTGTTGATATTCCTCTTCATGGTAAATATGCTGCAAGGGGAGTCTTGGCTTTTGGCCTGTAATTTTTTGGGGCCATCCAACAGCAAGTCCAAACAGCGGGATAACCCGTTCAGGTGTTTTTAATAGCTCCTTTACCCCTTCAAGATTATTTCGGATTCCCCCTATGTAGCAAATCCCCAGCCCCATTGATTCTGCAGCAATCGCAGCATTTTGCGCCGCTAGCGATGCATCAATTAAACACACCATGAATTTCTCGGTGCTTTCAATTGATGGAATGATATCCTTTTGTTCTTGTTCACCAATTAAACTGTGGCGGTAAAGATCGGCACAGAAAACAAAAAAATGACCGTTCTTTTCTACATACTCTTGGTTACCGGCAAGCTCCGCTAATTTTTTCTTTTTTTCCTTGTTTTTAATGCCAATAATCGAATAGGCTTGAACAAAACTGGAAGTTGATGCACTTTGTGCTGATTGTACGATGGTTTTTACTTGCTCTTCTGTTAGGGGCTTGTCCTCAAAATGGCGGATGGAACGGTGGTTCAAAATTGTTTTAATTAATTCATTCATGTCCTATTCCTCCTTGCGTAAATAGAGAAAAAAGGCCTATTTTGGTTCAGGCCCTTTTTCAAATAAGTTTGGATAGTCTTGCTGACGCAATGCTTCATATATGACAATCGCGGCAGTATTAGATAAGTTTAATGAGCGAACATTATCATTCATCGGAATCCGCAGTGCACGGTCTAAATTTTTTTCAATCAATTCTTTTGGCAACCCTGATGTTTCCCGTCCAAAAATAAAATAGTAATCTTTATTCAAATCACTATAATCTACCGAGCTATGTGGTATATTTCCAAACTTGGTTAAATAATAAAATTGACCGTTTGGATTTTTTTCTACAAACTCCTCTAGGGAATTATAATAAATAATAGTAACGAACTCCCAATAATCCAAGCCAGCCCGTTTTAACATTTTATCATCAGTCGAGAAACCCAATGGCCGAATAAGGTGTAAGGTGGTATTAGTGGCTGCACAAGAGCGTGCGATATTTCCCGTATTAGAAGGGATTTCAGGCTGGTATAATACTATGTGGTTTGACAATTCTTTCACCTCATCTAAAAACTCTACATGCCATTATACCACTCTCATTATTCCCTTCAAAGAATAAACCTCATCCATCAATAATCGAAAAGAATTTATATTTGATATTTGGAGTGTAGGCAGAGGAATCCTCATAGGACCAGTACCGCATTCGGCTATTATACGTATTGGCATTTACAAGAGGCATACCGTAGGCATCCTTGCCTGTAACGATGGTATTGTGATTAAATCTGCCGTCTCCTTCAAAGTCATAACAAATCACATCACCTAACAATAACTGGTCGGGGCTGCTGACTTCCTTCGCCCTTAATCCAACTTGGGATTGATTTAGATACACTCTTAGTGTGTGAGCGACAGCCCAGCTATAGCTCCAATTTGCATGGTTATACCACCATCCGTTACTACGGTTTGGCTGGCCTCTCATTGGTGCCCCGCCCGCAGTGAGACATTGGGAAATATAATTGGTACAGTTATTCTCAAACTTTTTATAAGCAGGATTAGGTGTATTCCACCAGCGTTCAGCATACTGTACTGCTTTTAAGCGATTATATGCATAACTAAGCCGCTCTCCCCAATCAGCATCTTCTCGGATGTTTATCTCCACTGGATGATTCTGGTGGACTGTCTGCTTGATTTCCTCATCTCCGACTAGCGAGCCTTTAAAGAACTTTGCTACTCTTTCTTCTGTTTCCTCTTCCATATAAAGGTTTCCTTTTTGTTTAATAAGGTACTGATAATGGGCAAGGTAATTAACTCTTTGAAGTTCCCCGTCATCGGCAGATTCTATAATATTTCCAGTTGCTTTAATTTTAACAACCTCAGCGGATCGTTTATTAAGTGACTCCAACTTCTTTTCTGCTTTCATAAAAGTTTCATCTGTCTTTTGATTTCCTAGTAATTGTTCCATCCTGGTTTCAAAAAGTCGTTGAAACGCTTCCCGCATTCACACTCAGCTCCCTTCTTTTCATGCATATGAAGAAGTAATGAAAAAAAGAGCGATACTTAGTTCGCTCTTTTACTTTCAATCTTATTTAGTCCTTTTGCAATCTCATTTTGGATATCAGGGTCTTTTTCCCTATTTTTTATATTAATTAGTGCAGCATATGCTGTTTCTCCACCAATTTTCCCCAGCGCCCAAATAGCCGTTCCCTTTATTGCTGGATGGGGTTCATTCTCAATAATTTGAGTTAGTTCAGTTACGGCTGTTTCGTCTTTAAAATGTGCAAGCGCAATAATGGCGTTACGTTGAATTGGTCTTTTCCCTCGCCAGGAGCCAGAAGCTGTACCGAACATCTTCTTAAATTCACGGTTGCTTAATAAAAGAATGGGTTTTAATAGTGGCTTAGCAATCTCTGGGTCAGGTTCCATTTCTTCGTGAAAATGAAAATCCTTTCCCTTGTTGTATGGGCAAGCCGTCTGACAGGAATCACAACCATATAACCGATTGCCAATTTTATCTCTAAACTCTTCCGGTATCATTTCCTTTGTCTGCGTTAAAAATGAGATGCAGCGCTTGGCATTAATCTGCCCGCCTTGCACAAGAGCACCAGTGGGACAGGCTTCTAAACATTTCGTACAGGAACCACATTGGTCTTCCATTGGTTCATCCGGTTCAAGGGGAAGATTAGTGATCATTTCTCCTAAATAGACGTAAGAACCAAACTCTGGAGTAATGACAGCACAGTTTTTCCCACTCCAGCCAATCCCTGCACGTTCAGCAACGGCCCGGTCCGATAGTTCTCCAGTATCGACCATAGACTTTACTTTAGCTTCTGGAACTTTTGCTATGATAAAGGCTTCGAGCTTCTCTAATCTGTCTTTAAGTATATGATGGTAGTCTAATCCCCAGGATGCCCGGCTAAAGATTCCTCGCCGTTCCCCTATTTTACTTTCTACTCGATACTTCATTTTCGATGGATATGCCAGGGCAATAGATATAATGGAATTGGCTCCATCTAGTAAACCAGCAGGGTTGACACGTTTTTCAATGTTAGGTTCTTCAAAGCCTGATTCGTAACCTAACTCTTGCTGGCGAATTAACCTATTTCTAAGTTCGAGAAATGGATCCGCAGTAGTAAAACCTATTTTATCAATACCAATTTCTATGCTATAAGCAATAATTTCAGCTTTTAAATCATTATAGGTCACTTAAAGTACCTCCTTTCTGCCTAAGATGGATTTATGAAAAGTGAAGATGTTAAATTATTAACTAACAATTAATTATGATAAACTATTTTCAGGAAATTTTGGAGGTGGAATCGTTGGAAATTCGGGTATCTACAGAATTAATTAACCTAATTCCTGGTTTTAAAGCAGGCATCATCACATATAAGAATATTACTGTGTCAGAATCACCGCAAATGTTAAAAGGAAGATTACGGCTTTTTCAGGAATCCATATACTTTGACTTTGATAGCAAAACGATGACTGACTTCCCTGGCATTCAGGAGTGGCGGGAGGTTTTCAAACAGACAGGCAAGGACCCAAATCGGTACCGACACTCAGCGGAGGCCCTGTATCGAAGGATTCAAAAGCAGAATTTCGTACCATCAGTACAAAGCGCTACAGATCTTAATAATTTCTTTTCACTAAAATATGAAGTACCTATCGGAATCTATGATGCGGATGTACTTAAAGGAAATGTTGAGATTCGAATTGGGGCAACAGAGGAGGAATACATAGGGCTGAATGGCAGAAGTAATTCGCTGGACCATTTAATTGTATCAGCCGACCAGGATGGGCCATTTGGCAGTCCGTTTGTCGATTCTGAAAGGACTGCAGTGACTCTCAAAACCAGGAACGCATTACAAATCATTTATTTACAGCCATCCACCGATTTGGATAAAGCTGAAAAACTAACGGAATCGTTACTGAATATGTTTGTGCAAATTCATGGTGGCGAGGGTTCCTACCAAATAATCGATGCCGCTAAAAAGTGAGTAAAAATAAATAACGCAATGCATCGTTCTTTGTGAAACCGACACACTGCGTTAGTCACTATGTATGGAGCGGGTGATGGGAATCGAACCCACAACAACAGCTTGGAAGGCTGTGGTTTTACCACTAAACTACACCCGCATTTAGAGTTGTTATTGAAAATGACTATTATATTTTACAAGGATTCGATTGATCAGTCAAGCATTATACATAAATTCTGTCGAAATAGGAGGGATAAGGTATCCAGAGTTCATGAGGACAAAATCTTATAAATTCACCAGTTTTTGATCCTCATGACAACTTCATGAGGATCAAACTTTGTAAGTTCATCAGATTTTTGTCCTCATGAACAACCTCTTCATTTGGACAGACCTTACTGCTTTTACTATCGGCTATTTTTGTTATACCCATCCCGCGCCCTGTATTGCTGCGGAGCACGTGTCGGGTATCGCAGCGGAAAACTAAACATATGAACTAGGGATGTAAATGGAATCATCGCGAATAAAATAAACGAAACAATCACATGTATCTTAAAAAGCAGCGGAACTCCAATCATTAAATCTGCCATAGGGTGTAAGGTGAATAGACTCCTAAACCATGGGCCAATCGCTAAACGATATTCGAAGGCACCAACTGTTGTATTATAAATTAATGTCATATACGTACCTAAACCAGCAACCAACAAAAGCCAAATAATAGTAAAATAACCGCCAGCCGTTGTATGAGCCCGAACTCTTGGATGGGCAAATTTCCTGAAAAACAAAACAAGTAAGCCTATAACCACCATCAGTCCCGCAAGTCCGCCGCCAGCAATGGCGAAGAAATGATATGTTTCATCATTTACACCAATGGCATTATACACCTCTATAGGAATTAGAACACCCATTATATGGCCAATAAAAGCGAAGATAATCCCGTAATGAAACAGCATTGACCCTACCCGCAGCCATTTCTTTTCAAAGATTTCAGTCGAAGGAGCAGTCCAGCTTTTTCCCCTGTAGACAAATCGATAAAAAGTCGCAACAACTAGGATGGTTCCGCACATATAGGGAAATATCGTCCACCAAAACAAGACTTCCAAAATCATCCCTCCTGTTTACCCGTACATCAACGGGTAGGGAAGCTCTTTTAAATCAGCTTCTTCTCTTAGGTTCTCAAGCATAGATATTTCTTCAAGCTTTAACCCTTCAAGGACAAACATCTGTAATAATTGAATCGCTTGTTTATAAGGATTACCTTCTTCAAGGTGCGTAAGCACACGGTTAATGGCATAGGCCACCCGTCTTGATAACTTCAAAAGTTTCTCGTCTTCTGAAGCAACCGCTAATAGTTCCAAGAGCATTGGAATATAATCAGCCAATTCCTTGCCATGGAAGTCAAAGCCAGCTTCCATTATGAGTTTTTGCATTTGAATCAGGGCCGCACCGCGTTTTTTACTGTCCCCCAGTTCATGCGCCGTTAAATATAGATTGGTTTTGTCATGGTAATCAAAAGTATCTACATATAACTCTTGAAGTTCTTCTATCTTCAGCTCAAAAAGCGGCCGAATCCTGCTCAAAATCTCATCACGAACGGATATTTCATTAACCTTCTCACAAAGCCATTCTTCCACTTCAGATTGGCCTTGGAAAAAGGCTTTGTCTGGATAGTCTAATATTCTCGCCATTAATAACAAAATCGCTTTCTTTTCCGTCATAATCCCTCGCTTCTTTCGAAAGGATATGTCACCTTTCCTTCTGGCGGTGCCAGTTCTTCAATGCTGCATGCCCCTCGTTTATAATCCAAATCATTGTTCATCTCACGCCGGCCGGTCGGGATCACAAACCGTTCATTATACTTAGCTACCGCCAGCAATCTGGCCATCTCTTCCAACTCTTCAGGGGTCGTATCGGCTTCTTTTAACAGCTTACTTTCATCTGAAAAGTCAATCCCGCCTACTGTTTTGGCCCGCATATGAACCCGCATGGCGGCCATTTTCAACAACACCCTGCGAATAACGGCGGTATCGTCAGCTGTTAACAAGGAAGCCAGGTATTCCATCGGGATTCTCATTTGATCAACAGCAGGTATATAACCTTCCGCACTAAGCTCTTGCTCGTTAGTAATATGATTCATGATGGGACTTAGAGGTGGAACATACCATACCATTGGTAATGTCCGGTACTCCGGATGAAGCGGAAGCGCGATTTTCCATTTCATGGCCAGCTTATAGACAGGAGACTGTTGGGCACTTTCAATCCAACTGTGATTAATTCCTTGTATTTCTGCTTCGGCAATCACTTCCGGATCAAACGGATCTAAGAATACTGAAAGCTGAGACTCATATAAATCTTTTGGGTCTTCCACCGAGGCCGCAGCTTTTACTCTGTCGGCATCGTATAAAACGACTCCGATATAACGAATCCGTCCAACACAAGTTTCCGAGCAAATGGTTGGCAGACCGGCTTCGGTACGCGGGTAACAGAAATTGCACTTTTCTGCCTTATGCGTGTTCCAATTGTAATATACCTTATGGTAGGGACAGCCGTTCATACAGAAGCGCCATCCCCGGCACGCATCCTGGTCCACTAGGACAATGCCATCTTCGTCTCGCTTATACAAAGCTCCTGATGGACACGAAGCAACACATGATGGATTCAAGCAATGTTCGCAAATCCGCGGCAAATACATCATGAAGGTTTTTTCATATTCCATAGCAATATGCTCTTGCAGCTTCTGTACGTTCGGGTCAAGCGGAACAGTTTCACTTCCGCCAGCCAAGTCATCATCCCAGTTGGGTCCCCATTCAGGTTTGTCGATAAAGTCTCCCGTGATAGTCGAACGAGGGCGGGCAACTGGGATGCTATCGCCTTTTTTCCTTTTGTGGAGGTGTTGAAAATCATATGTCCATGGCTCATAAAATTCATTCATATCCGCCATGTTCGGATTGTAAAAAATACTTGCCAGCTTCGTTACAGGCCCGCCAGCACGCAGGTGAAGCTTTCCATTCCGTAGGACCCAGCCGCCTTTATAGCGGTCCGTGTTTTCCCATTGTTTTGGATAGCCTGTACCAGGACGGGTTTCAACATTATTAAACCAGACATATTCCATGCCTGGACGGTTGGTCCAAACATTCTTACATGTTACTGAACAAGTATGGCAGCCAATGCATTTATCCAAATGCATGACCATGGCAACCTGTGCTTTAATCCTCACGCCAATCAACCTCCTTCAACGGACGAATAATCGCCATTGTGTCCCGCTGGCTGCCCGTCGGCCCATAATAGTTAAATCCATAGCTAAGCTGGGAATAGCCGCCAATCATATGGGTTGATTTGGGAACGATCCTCGTAACGCTGTTATGGGTTCCTCCCCGGACTTTGTTAATCGTATTAGCGGGAACCCCCATCGTCCGGTCCTGTGCATGGTGCATATATACCGCGCCGCGCGGCATACGATACGTGACAACCGCCCTTGCGACAACCGCCCCATTTCGGTTATAGACCTCAATCCAATCATTGTCCTTGATACCTATCTCGGCCGCATCCTGTTCATTCATCCAGACGACCTGCCAGCCCCGAAACAATTGCACCATATTGGTGGAATCAGTAAACATCGTGTGAATTCCCCATTTTTGGTGCGGGGTCATATAACGGAGACTGATGGATTTCCCGCTATTTTCTACCTGCTGTTCTCCTTTCATAAAAGAGCCTTTTGTTATCGGAGGGATATACAAGGGAAGGCCTTCACCATAATCAAGGATTACCTCGTGGTCAAGATAGAAACTTTGTCTTCCAGTAAGAGTCCGCCATGGAATGTGATATTCCTTATTTACTGTAAATGGAGAATAGCGACGGTTGTCCTTCTCCATACCGCTCCATACAGGCGAGGAGATGGCCTGCCGCGGCTGTATGGTTAACGCGTCCAGTGTGTAATCCTCTTCCTCACGGTTGGCTGCAATGTCAGAGAGCTTTTTGCCTGTAATACTTTCTAGCGATTTCCATCCCTCTACAGCCCGCTTACCATTGCTCGCTCCAGACATTAACAAGATGGCATTAATCGCTTGTTTATCGGAATAAAGGTCCGGAAACCCTTTGCCAATTCCTTCATGCTTGGATTTTCCGAGCCTGTCCATTAATTCAGGATAAACCTTTCCCGAATATTGGACCGCCTTTGTTCCATAGCCGGTCTTAATATTCGGTCCAACGGTAATCCACATCTCATATACATGCGGGTAGTCCCGTTTGACGATATTAAAGTTTGGCATCGTTTTACCGGGGATTCCTTTTGTTTCACCTTTGCGCCAATCTTTCACCTTGCCCAACGGTTGGGCAATTTGATTAATGGTGTCATGGGCCAGCGGGGACATAACCAAATCCTCCTGGGCGGGAAGATGATCCTTGGCAAGTTCCGAAAATGCGCGGGCAATTTCCCTGAAGGCATCCCAGTCACTCCGGGTTTCCCAAGGCGGACTGATGGCCGCATTAAACGGATGTATAAATGGGTGCAGGTCGGTACTGCTGATATCATGTTTTTCATACCAAGTCGCAGCTGGCAGGATGATATCCGAAAACAAACCTGAACTGGTCATCCGGAAATCCATGCTGACAAATAGATCTGTTTTTCCTTCTGGTGGTTTTTCCGAAAGCTTAATGGTTTCTGGCTGCCAGGAGCTCTCTGATTCCGCAAACAATGCATCAGACGAACCGATCAAATGCCTAACAAAATATTCATGCCCCTTTCCGCTATCCCCTAATAAATTAGAGCGCCAATTAAAAAAGACACGAGGGAAATTACGAGGGTCATTTGGGTTCTCAATCGCAAACTCAAGCTTTCCCTGTTCGAGCTGTTTGGCAATATCCTGAACCAGTGCCTGATCATCCGTATTCCGCTTTCTAGCTTCCCGCATGACATCAAGAGAATTCTGTGTAAGCTGCGGAAAGCTTGGCAGCCATCCCAAACGGGCAGCCATGGCATTAAAATCTGCAGGGTGGATAGAAGAATACTTACTCCCCCACTCGGTCTTATCTTCCTGTTTTTCGTATTCATACCTGAATTGCTCTGTAGCAAAATAAAAGAAGGAGGTACCATTCATAAGCCGCGGTGATTTCACCCAGTCATTGGCAAAGGCTATTTGTGAAAATCCCTCCAAGGGACGTACCTTTTCCTGCCCGACATAATGGGCCCATCCGCCGCCATTCACACCTTGGGAACCGGTCAGCAAGATCAGATTCAATATTGATCGATAAATTTGATCACTATGAAACCAGTGATTGGTTCCACCACCCATAGCAATCATGGATTTTCCCTTTGTCAAAGCGGCGTTCTCAGCAAACTCCCTTGCCACTTGAATGACGTGTTCTTTTTTCACCCCAGTAATACTCTCCTGCCAAGCAGGGGTATATGGCCTGGACTCGTCATTATAATCGATTGGATATTCACCAGGTAATTCCCTATTCACCCCGGAATGAGCGAGAAACAGGTCAAAAACAGTCGTGATAATCAGTTCCGTTCCGGATTGATCCTTAACTCTTTTTATCGGAACACCGCGCTTTACAACGCCGCCATCCTTTTCCCCAAAGTAAGGAAATTCCACCAGCGCTGTTTCGTCCGAATCTTTTATTAAAGACATCTTCGGGTTGATATTTTCTAAATCCAAATTCCACTTTTGGCTCTTATCCCAGCGAAATCCCTCACTCCCGTTCGGGATCGCAAAGTTATTTGTGGCTTCATCCCAGACAACCGTTTTCCACTCACCAAGTTCCTGGCTGTCAGACAAATCGGAAGCCCGCAAGAAGCGATCGGAACGATAACCCCCATTCTGCTGCTTTTGCAGGAGAACCAGGAACGGTAAATCCGTATATTGTTTCGCATATTCTTGAAAATACGGAGTCTCTTTATCTACGTAGAATTCTTTTAAAATCACATGGGTCATGGCCATCGCCAGGGCCCCGTCGGTTCCCGCTTTAGCCGGCAGCCAAATGTCGGCGAATTTATCATATTCCGCGTAATCAGGACTTACTCCGACTACTTTCGTTCCGTTGTATCGAGCCTCCACCATAAAATGGGCATCGGGTGTCCGGGTTTGTGGGATGTTAGTCCCCCAAATAATAAAATACTTGGAATTAAACCAATCCCCGCTTTCTGGAACATCTGTCTGGTCGCCCCAGACCTGCGGAGAAGCAGGCGGCAGGTCAGCATACCAATCGTAAAAGCTTAGGATTGTACCGCCAATCAATGATAAAAACCTTGCCCCGCCAGCGTAGCTGACCATGGACATGGCCGGTATCGGACTAAATCCGGCAATCCGGTCAGGGCCAAATTTTTTTATGGTATAAATAGTGGCGGCAGCGATCATCTGACTCACATCATTCCAGGTGCCGCGGACAAAACCACCTTTACCTCTGGCCTTGACATATTGCTTCCGTTTATCTGGGTTTGTCACTATATTTTCCCATGCCTGAACAGGACTTTCGCCTTTCTCAAGCTCTTCTTTCCATAAACCATAGAGATCGCCTCGAACATATGGATATTTCACACGTGTGGGACTATATGTATACCAAGAAAAACTGGCGCCACGGGGGCATCCTCTCGGTTCATATTCAGGAAAATCATCTCCGGTTGATGGATAATCCGTTTGCTGCGTTTCCCAAGTAATAATCCCGTCTTTTACATGGATGCGCCAGCTGCAGGACCCGGTACAATTGACACCGTGCGTAGACCGGACAATTTTATCGAATCCCCAGCGATTGCGATAAACAGATTCCCAATCCCGTGGGCGCGGGTTTTCCTCCGTCCAGCCATCGTTAATCCTTTCGCCACGGGTTAAATGTTTCAGTGAATGCAGCAATTTATTTTTTCTTTTCTCCATCTCTGCGTTCCCATCCTTTCACTTGGTCTCGTAATGGATTGAATTCTTCGCCAATTAAACGAAATGAATGGTTACTAGCTTGGAGCTCTTCCTCGAAGATTTCCCAGCTTGCAGCATTGGCAGCAGCTAAAATTAACCGCTGAAGAGTATGATAGTCACCGATCCCATATATATGCTCGATAACTTCCGCAGCCATGCGCCCAAATCTCATTTGCAGCACCGCAATTAAATCTTCACGGTCATCCACCAACAAGGCATCCGATTCAAAAGAAAACAACGCATACAGCTCCTTTTATAGTTTGATCATTTTGTAATAGTCCGCAATTAATTGCGTTTTACACTGCTCGGCCGTCTGTTTAAAAAAACGAATTACCTGTTCATCAGGATTTCTTGCTTGTTCAAAAGTGACGAGCGTCGTTACCGACTGGGAAAAGTTTGTTGAAAACATGATCGTTATTTCAAATCCGTCTTCAACTTCCTGTAACGTTCCATGGAAGTCAAAAGGATGAATATGATAGAATGAGAAAACTTCAGCCATTTTCTCATAAAGAACGGGAGCAGCAAAACGCATCAATCTCGTTTTTTCCATTATTAATTTCCTTTCCCATTAATTACTAAAATTTAGGATGCTTCATGTCCAAGAAGATTATTCATCTCATCGTCATTATGAATGGAATCAATAATTAACAGGGAATCCATATAGGAAAGCATTTGCTGGTTGACTTCACCCGTGGCAAGGGAGTCCTTCAATTGATGGACGATTCTCCGCATCAAATCATGATCCCGTGTCAACCGGGTTACCACGTTTAGCAGTTCGGGGCTTTCCTCCGCCATTTCTTTATATAATCCTTCTTCTTCTGCATCTGCATGCTTAAGTGTCCGTGACTCCCAGTGTTCAATCGTGATTTCTGCGACTTGCAATGCTTTTGCCTTTTCCCCCTCCAGTAAACATTTTTGAAACACGTCCCTTAATTCCTTTGCCTCATTTAATGCAGCATCATGAATCGTGGAGTGAGCATCCTGTCTCCGTAAACTTGGTCCTGACATACAATCACATCCTTTTCGGCTTATACGGCATTTGTCGATTATTGCCGTACTTATAATAGAAAGTTTTTCCAATTAAATCCATCCTAAACAAAAAAGGAGCCAAGGGTAAATCCCTCAACTCCGTTTTTGTGTGATATCACTGAACAGCCCTAAATAATATTTTACTTCGCCGGCGTCATTTCTGACCTCACTAATGGTGAGCCATTCCAGGTATGTATCGCCATTCTTCCGTTTGTTCCAAATTTCTCCTTGCCAATACCCCTCTTTTTTTATCGCTTCCCACATTTTATCGTAAAACTTCCGGTCATGTTTTCCTGATTGTAAGATATTCGGATTCTTTCCTTGCACCTCTTCGGCCTCGTAACCCGTGACCTTTGTGAAAGCATGGTTTACTTTTTCGATAATGCCTTTTGTGTTGGTGACCATCATACTCTGACCGACATTTTCCATGATTTTGGTTTCTAAACTCAATCTGTCTATGTAATACATCCATACCACAATCACAAAGCTTGCCAAAGCAAACATCGCCAATGACATGAACCCGATGGCATAATGCCCGGTCATATTAAAAACGGTTGAAAGGACGAGAGGCGGGAAGAAGCCGCCGAGACCACCCAATGCGGATACAATCCCGTTAGCAATACCAGCTTGTTTTGAAAAATAGTAGGGAACCAGTTTAAAAATCGTCCCATTCCCGATTCCAGCACAAAAGGCTACCGTTAAACAGCCAATTGAGTACAATGTAATGTTGGGTGAAAAGGATAGCAATACGCCTGATAAAGTCAATCCGCCAAATACAAAGAACAAAATGAAAAAGGGATTAAACTTATCACCAAGCCAACCACCGACAGGCCGCAAAATAGTGGCTAAAGTGATAAAACCTGCTGTTCGCAGTCCAGCATCTACAGAAGTGAGGTTAAAGTTCGATACTAAAAAGTTTGGTAGATAAACGGTGAAAGCAACAAAAGAACCAAAAGTAATAAAATAGAACAAACTTAAAAACCATAATTTTTCATTCTTATAAACACTTCTGATTTGTTCAGTCAATGGTTTATGTACCTTGGCTTCCTTACGGTCACCGAGTAAAAAATTTAACAATGCAAATAGGATAACTGGAACCAGAAATAACCGCACCGTCGTGGACCACCCAAACTTGTCTGCCAGAATCGGTGCTGAAAACGAGGTAACCGCTGTTCCAATATTACCCGCACCATAAATACCGTTAACGAACCCGTGGCGTTCCTTGGGATAGTATTTCGGTATCGACGTTACACCGATGGAAAAAACAGCTCCCCCTACGCCAAGAACCAATCCTCCAACAATTAAATCCATCATCGAGTCAGCAATACTAATATAAAAAACCGGGAATATCATGATTACAAAGCTGATAAAAAAGATCGTTCGTGCACCAAATCTATTTGTCCAATACCCCAAAAAAATTCGCAACAATGAACCCAAGATGACAGGGACGGCCGTGACCCAAGCGATTTGATTGGCTGATAAGGAGATGTCCTTTTTGATAAAAGGCATTAAAGATGAAATGATGACCCAAACCATGAAGCCCACCACAAGACTTAAGGTTTGCAGCGGCAATTGGAAGCGTTGAGTGCGCATTGTATGTTATTCTCCTTTCCATTTATCTAGAAGAGACAACTTTTATTTCAATAATTTGCACTCATAGCAGGGGATTATACGTTTTGGTTGAAAGATTGATAAATGTTTTAATTAATATTTATTGCTCTTTTGAATTTCCTTATTGAGCCAGTATTAAGCACCTCGAACTCCTTTTTCTATCTTACAGCAAGCGATGTTACCACTAACTCGTACAAATTTGGCATAAAAAAAGAATTCTCACTTCTGTGAGAATCCTTTTGGGATACCGGTGGTCGGGGTCGAACCGACACTCCTTACGGAACACGATTTTGAGTCGTGCGCGTCTGCCAATTCCGCCACACCGGCAAATTATGGAGGCGGCAACCGGATTCGAACCGGTGGTAAAGGTTTTGCAGACCTCTGCCTTACCACTTGGCTATGCCGCCATATTTGGAGCGGAAGACGGGATTCGAACCCGCGACCCCCACCTTGGCAAGGTGGTGTTCTACCACTGAACTACTTCCGCATAAAGACTGGGCTAGCAGGATTCGAACCTACGAATGACGGAGTCAAAGTCCGTTGCCTTACCGCTTGGCTATAGCCCATAATTAGTTGATTTTTAAAAATAATGGGGCGATTGATGGGAATCGAACCCACGAGTGCCAGAGCCACAATCTGGTGCGTTAACCACTTCGCCACAACCGCCATCATAAAAATGGCAGGGGTAGTAGGAATCGAACCCACACCAAAGGTTTTGGAGACCTTCGTTCTACCTTTAAACTATACCCCTATAAAATGGTGGAGGGGGACGGATTCGAACCGCCGAACCCTGAGGGAGCGGATTTACAGTCCGCCGCGTTTAGCCACTTCGCTACCCCTCCACATATATTCAATTTGTCAGCAACAAGTGCCGACGAGAGGAATCGAACCCCCAACCTACTGATTACGATTCAGTTGCTCTACCTATTGAGCTACATCGGCATAGTAGTAACAAATGGTGGCTCAGGACGGAATCGAACCGCCGACACAAGGATTTTCAGTCCTTTGCTCTACCGACTGAGCTACTGAGCCAAAAGTGGCGGTCTGGACGGGACTCGAACCCGCGACCTCCTGCGTGACAGGCAGGCATTCTAACCAACTGAACTACCAGACCAAATTGCGGGGGCAGGATTTGAACCTGCGACCTTCGGGTTATGAGCCCGACGAGCTACCGGACTGCTCCACCCCGCGATAATATAAGTGAAATATGGTGGAGGATGACGGGATCGAACCGCCGACCCTCTGCTTGTAAGGCAGATGCTCTCCCAGCTGAGCTAATCCTCCATAATGGTGACCCCTACGGGATTCGAACCCGTGTTACCGCCGTGAAAGGGCGGTGTCTTAACCGCTTGACCAAGGGGCCTAAAATTTAATGGCGGAGAGCAAGGGATTTGAACCCTTGATACGCGGTTAACGTATACACGATTTCCAATCGTGCTCCTTCGGCCACTCGGACAGCTCTCCATTTAATGGCTCCGCAGGTAGGATTCGAACCTACGACCGATCGGTTAACAGCCGATAGCTCTACCACTGAGCTACTGCGGAATAATATAGACCGCCTGGCAACGTCCTACTCTCACAGGGGCTTTCGCCCCAACTACCATCGGCGCTGAGAAGCTTAACTTCCGTGTTCGGTATGGAAACGGGTGTGACCTTCTCGCCATCGCCGCCAGACTATTTATTCGACACTATTTTATTATAATGTCTTTTTCATATTTTGCAAGAGGAAATTTTAATTTTTTCATTCCCTCAAAACTAGATAA
>NZ_HG942034.1:23170-25434 GCF_000612665.1 Neobacillus dielmonensis | reverse complement strand
GTTTGTTTAGTTTTCAAAGAGCAATTTGTTTCACTGTCTTAAGCGACAGGAAGTATAGTATATCGCGTTTCTTCTAACCTATCAATCATCAATTATTTCCAAATGAAATCAACTCTCTCGCTCTTTTTGAAGAGCAACGCTGTTTATCATAACGCCAAAACAGTGAAGATACAACCAGAGGTTATTTCCAAAAGCGATAACATGTTTGCCTCTTTCAAAAGCGACTTTCATATCATAACACCGAGTCTGTGATGAAACAACAAGAAACTTTTACCAATATATAAACCATCCAAATTACTCTATTGCATTCTTCTGCAGCATTTCATTATATGTTACATTCATTTCTTGCTTATATAACAGGTTTGCTTGGATAATGTATCTTTTTGGTGCGTTCCCTACATAGTTAAAAGGATAACACGTTGTTATTGTCAGTGTCGGTGATTCTTTTTTTACAATAACGGTCTGATCATTAGGCCCAGTTATCCATATTTTTGCTATTTTATAGGTATAAATGGCGCCGTCGTACTCAAGCTTCAGAATTTCATTTTCTTTTAATTCGTCAAGGCGGTAAAACACCGTATCACGATGACCGCTAAGAACCGTATTCCCACCTCCATCAGGTGCAGTCGTCCACTGACTTACATATATGCCTACTCCCTTTCTAAGCACATTTTTATCTGCGCCCCAAAACACGGAATACTTTTGGGCAATTTTTGGGATCACTAGATGTGCCACTTTTTCCCCCAATTTGTGTGGAATATCAGTACTAGGAGTTTGAATATCCAAATAGGGGAGTTCTTTTGGCAATCGTTTATCGTCTTCATTGATTCGCATAATTTCAGTATTCGTTATTTCCTCAGCTGCTGACCGCCCTGTTTTCCACTCCATAAAATAATAGGTACCAATGGTCATTCCGAATAAAAGTAAAATGGTTCCGAATAGTTTCCTCAATTTAAGTCACTCCAACGTGTAAAAACGACAGGAACGATCCTGTCGTAATGTTTTATTCGATTACTTTTCTACGGCGGAGAAGGAAGTATAGACCAACAGCCGCGATTCCCGCTCCTGCTATGACCATTGGAATATCATAGGTCGCAGTATTAGGCATAGTTCCCCCGGTGGTTCCACCTGCAGACCCTCCAGCAGCCTTTTGTTGAGCGACATATGTGTCATATTCCGCTTTGGTCACTTCACATGGCAGTCCATCGTTATCACGATCTAAGTCATGAGGGTCATTGGTCGCACTATATCCATTGTTATACCAAAAGTCCATGACTGCACCGTGCGTGCTAAAATCTTTGCAGTCCATGTCCTGCGCTTTTGCACCTATTGTAGAGACTGACGATAAAAGCACAAAAGTAAATAAAGCCGCAAACCATTTTTTCATATTCTTACCCCTTTCAAAATTTAGTACATGGTTATTTTTCCGGTAAATTTGGTCATTATTCACTGAAGTTTACATAAACTTTTCATTGTTATGACAAAAGCATCTACCATTTGTAAGAATTTTCTATATAATAGGATTAGGCACCAGCAAGAAATTTTTTCTGCAGTGCTCGATATATTAGAGAGAAATCGGGGGCGATCAAATTAATGTCTAATGAAAATGAGGTTTTATTAGATAAAGGAAATCGACATGATCAAAAATTGAAGGTAGAGAGAAAAGAGGGAGAACCAACTTCCGCTTTCAAAGGGGCATCTTGGGCTGCATTGTTAGTGGGTGTAGCAGCTTATTTGATTGGGTTGTTTAATGCCGCAATGCAGCTGAACGAAAAAGGGTATTACTTTGCCGTTTTAATATTCGGGCTTTATTCAGCGGTCTCTCTTCAGAAGGCCGTTAGAGATAAGGAAGAGGGAATTCCGGTTACCAATATTTATTATGGGATCAGTTGGTTTGCACTTATCGTATCCATTGCATTAATGGCCATTGGTTTATATAATGCCGGAAGTATTGTTTTAAGCGAAAAGGGATTTTATGGGATGGCATTTGTCCTAAGTATCTTTGCTGCCATAACCGTTCAAAAAAATATTAGGGATACACAAAAAGCGAGAGAAAGAGATTGAGCGTTGACAGTCTGATAGCAAAAAAACGACAGCATCCTGTCGTCAGATTGTCGAGAAAGGTTATTTTTCTCGGCAATTTTTCATTTTACTTGAATTAAAATATGATTTTTAGAATTGATTATCGCCTGCAATGGGGCCTATTGATTTCCGCTCCAGGTGCTTCGCGGACCGCGGGCGTGCCGGGGAGCCTCCTCGGCGCT
>NZ_HG942034.1:0-22566 GCF_000612665.1 Neobacillus dielmonensis | reverse complement strand
CTTTAGGTTTAAACAATGCCATTCACCTCATTAAAATCTATTGTTAATGATATTATATCATATTAACGCGGTGAACTGTTAAAGTAATTAGATGTAATAAGAGGCTGCCGAAGGGTTTTTCGACAGCCTGAGACTGCCTAATAGGGCAGTCCGTTCATTTAAGATATACAACCAAGTAAAACAACATCCTGTCAGTATTGTTGTTTATTTGGTTGGTTAACCCAAGCATAATAGGGTTCGTACGTATTTTTTGTCAGGATTTGTGACATCGGAATGATGCGTTGTTCGACCGGCAACGTGAATTGGTGATAGATGTAATCATCTTCAAAGCCAATTTTGGCTGCATCTTTTCTTGATGCAGCATAGTAAACTCCTTTAAGTCTGGCCCAGTAAACTGCTCCTAAACACATCGGGCACGGTTCACTGCTTGTGTAAAGTTCACAACCAGTCAGCTGATATGTGTTCAAATATTGGCAGGCAGCCCGGATCGCGTCCATTTCCGCGTGAGCTGTGGGATCGTTCTTTGAGGAAACTTGATTTCGGCCAATACTTATAATCCGGCCATTTCTTACAATAATCGCACCAAACGGCCCTCCCCTATGATTTAGAACATTCTCAAGTGCTAAATCCACAGCCATCTTCATGAACACTTCTTGACTCATAAACACCCCCAAGTTCTTTAGACAATTCTTTTTTATACATATTATCTAAATAGAGAAAAAAGAAGTGTATTAATCGTTAAACTCAAAGGCAGGTCTTGGCCTTGACTCGATTAAATTGATTATCATGACTTAATTCCCCATAACTCTGTACACCTTTAAACCGACTTCCCCGAACTGGTATTCCACCGTTTCCCCATTCTCTTGGGAATATTTCTCAAGCTGCCTCATAAAATGGACACCCTCACTAAGCTCATCATTTGTAATAATTTCAAGAGCAGGTGACAACAGCTGTCTGGATAGGAATACGATTGTCTTACTTCTTCCTCTAGTGATAGACACATTTAGACGATTGAGGCTGTAAATAAACTCTCCTTCCATAACCGCCTGTTCAAGGTCCGCCACTCCGTAGCTGATGATGGCGACGTCACTTTCCTGCCCTTGCATTTTATCTACGGTACCAACAAAGAATTCAGGTCGCAGCCCTTGTTCCTCCAGCTGCCGATTAATCTCCCTGATTTGCGCATGGTGAGGGGATATAATGAACAATCCTTTCTGCCAGAATTCCCTATCACCAGATCCACTATCCTCATACGGATTTCCATGCTCGTCTATTAACGAATAGCGGAACTCCTTCGATAATTGGGCGACCCATCCTGCTTCCATGGCATTGGCTTGGGATTCCTGGATGCCATCATAGACACAGACAACTAACGGATAATCGGGGTTGGCAATGGTTTCCACCCAATCCAAGCTCGGTTGATTGGCCAATTGAATTTTTTGGTTAGCGATGCTCGCATTGAAGGCTGTGTAGTTTGGTCCGTAGATCATCGATGCTGGATAGCGACAAAGCACTTCGTTCATCCGGAAGTTTTCTGTTAACTGACAGGTATATTTTTGATCAACATCCAACTCGAACAATAATTTAAAAATAGAGTCATAGACATTGGGTTCGTTTTCCTTGACCAGATAATTTCCTTTTACAATAGGCGGTAATTGAAAATGGTCACCTACAATCAGCATCCTCCCTGCCGCCTTCAAATGGCTAAGTGCCAGTAAAGAATCAGCCGTTCTTACCTGGGAAGCCTCATCCAAAATCACGATGTCAAAATCTAATTCATTCCAGCCGTTATCGTAGGTTTTTTGAATATTATAGAGGGTCGCCCCAAGGATCGTGGTGCAATTGTCCTCCAGCCAATCCTGTACTCCTTTTTCATAAACCATTTCGATGTTTCTAGCTTTGGCAGTGGTTACCTGATTCAATTTACCCACTTTGATTTTCTCTTTTTTATGGAGCTGTTGGATTTTCACCAACACATTCTCAATGGCCGCATGAGTAAACCCGGATACCAGTATCCTTAACGGCCTTCTTTTTTGATAGATTTGCGACAATAGAAGAACCGAAGTCGCAATGAAATGGGTTTTGCCTGTTCCAGGCGGTCCCCAACAAAGGGTGAGCGTTTTGTTCAAGAAATGCCGAAACGCCTTGCGCTGGCTTTTCGTCAAGCCCGCCTGGTTGACAAGCTGTTTCACCTCTTCGTCATCCCATTTTTTCATTAACTTCTTGCTCATTTCAGCAGGATGATCAAAAAGCCCTAAAACCCGGTGGTCTTCCTCATCAATCGTATCAAGTGCGCCAAGGACCCGTTTGCTTGTCCAATCCGTATACCGTTTTGACACCAAATAATGCTCACCCTGATAAAAATCAAACTTGGTTTCTTTTCTCGGCATCTCTAATTTTAAAAATACCTGTCCGTTTTCATGGACGATGTCTTTGATTTTGGTATAGTATAGATTCGCTTTTTTAGGCGGATACATAACATTACGATACCGATAATCATTAAACTTCAGCTGTTCCAATTCGCCAGCGGCATTTTTCTCCGTTATTATCCAAGCGTCACGCGTCTCCAGCTCAGCAGCCACCTGACTGTTATGCAATCGGAAAAGCCCGTCATCCACATAAGTAAGGTGTAAGGTCGTGCCAGCTTCCTCCTTTTCCTTCAAGGATAAAGCCCGTGCACTGCGGATTTCCAGGTAACTTAATAGGGTCTCATATCGGGTGGCAAATGCCAGCTTGGATAAAACAGCATGCTTATAATGTCTGACAGTAGGCAGTTTAAACTTTTCAGGCCAAGCAAACAGGAGCGAACGGCCACTCAGGTCTTTTGCGGCAGCACGAATCCCGGAAACCACGCTGTTGGCAAGGTTTAGTCGTCTGTCCAGTTCGCTTTTAATCCATTCCAGCTTTTCTGTTACCTTGTCATTCCATACCTCGTGTATAATATCGGATTTCATGACGTTTGTAAGTTTGAAAGATAAATATTCTTTAGACTTATATTCAAAAGGCCAATCGCTTTGAGAAGCGATATACTCTGATAAATCTTCTAAACGATAAGCAATGTGAGCCGGCAGAGCAAACAAGCGGCTAACCACAGTAGTGAGAACAATGATGGGGAATGGAATCATATCCTCCGGATGTTCATCCGTTTCCGATAACAAATCACTATGAAAATAAAACATCAGGTGTAGAGCCTTTTCCTGATACTCCGGATCTTCCAACAGCACATTGAGAATTTCCTGGACATTGTTCCATTCATAATTGTCGGTAACATAGGACTGAACGCTTTTTTGTTCCTTCCAATCTCTTTCCATGTTGTACGAATGCACTGTTTCCAATATGTTATAAAGCTGGTCAACAAATTGGCACACGATAAGAGACTCCTGGTCAGATGATTCGGCAATATAGTGATACTTTTCCGACTTGCTCCCAAACAGTTCACTTCCACTGATTCGGTAAATGGAAGCCGCATACACTCTTCCTGACACCTGATCCCGCTGCACGGTCAGGATCAAGCGAATGTTTTCCCCAATCGGCATATCGGTGGCAAAGCTTTCGTATGGAATCACTTCCCTGTTTTTCAACGAGTCCAGCTGCTTATCAATCCTTAACACCCGGCCTCTTAAACTAGCGCTTTTCTCAAGGGTCTTTAATTGGTCTTGATCGGTAACATAGTCAGCGAACTCTTCGATAGTAAGCGGTAATCCGTTTTCCCGGATAAATCGGGACCCTTGGCTGGAAAGGTACGGGAACAACGATACATGCTGCTGTTCCTTCGCCTTTTCCAAGCAGTAATCAAATAAACTGCACCATTCACAACGATAGTCTAAATGCCAAAAAACTTCTTCAAGTTGTTTTTCGGGAAGTTCATTTAACTTACCCACTAAAAAATCTTCCAAGTAAGGGATCAAATGTTGAACGGATAGGAATTGCGGTTTTTCCTGTTCGTAAAGCCAAATCCCTGTTTCTTCTATTAAAATTTCTCCCATGATTTGATGTTCCTCGAGGATAGACTGAAGAATCATCGCATAAAGAGCCGTCTGAACCCGGTGCGATACTTTTAAGACCTCAGAGGACTTCACATCAATAATTCGAAATTGAATACCGGATTCTCCAGGAAAGCATTCAATCAAATCAGGCCGGCAATCAGTGAATGTGATCTTTTCCCTGTCGATCTTGTATTTTTGATAAAAACGGTCAGGAATGGAAAAGGTAGGCTGATATATGTATTGTTTGCTTGGGTTTTTTAACTCTTGGAGCAAAGCATCGAATTTTATGTAACGGTTGGAAAGTGGCATATCCCCTGCCCCAATCACCACATTGTCAGCTAAATAATCCGTAACGACTTTTTCTTCCCATACAATCCCTCCAGCCATAATGGCGGTATTGGCATTGTGATTTTCGATAATTTCTTTTGGTATATCCAGTTCAAGCTTGTCTTTCTTGGATAGAGAATGATAGTATAGAAATCTCTCGCATTCATGATAAAAAAAGCTAGCAATTTTCGACGGTGAAACTAGAAGCAAAATAAACATCTCCTTATTTGGACGAAAATTCTGTTTATATTTCATTATAAAGCAAACCAACTGCCAAAAAGACATAAAAAATCCATCTATGTAGTAAGCTTGATGGATTTTTTAATTGTTTCAGACAAAAAAGCTTTATCTGATGTTATCAACTTTCTTTTCTATATGTTGCTTTGAGCCAATTGAGCCTTAAAGTTTTCTTTGTTGGCTTCATACTGTTTCTTCCGATGACCATTTGCTCCAGATGGATGAGGAAAATTGAAAAGAATCGTTTTATTTTGGATTTTATTTTCCTCAATTAAATACTGCAGCACATCTGACACCGCCTTGCCTGTTGGAATGATGATCGCGTTTGGAAGGCTGTTTAGCTCAGGGACTAACTCTTCATTTATCATGTTTAGGAATGCTTTCGTTTTTAACATCTTGGGTTTGCTGCCTGTATAATTTTGCCCGTCAACAAAGACTGGATATCTCAATACCGAGGTCGTATGCAATAGGTGGTGCTGATTCCCAAATAATTGCTCACAGCTATCAATATTCAAAGTATGTTGAAGCCCAATACCATTCAACATATCATAAAGGTTTTTCCTCATGGTCGTCCCGCCAAAACTGGCATTTTTTTTGGCATTGCTCATCATTTGCTCATACTCTTCCACATGGATGTGATGGCGAACGTAATTAAAAGCAAGCTCCATTTGGGTCCATCCAGGCGTAATCCCTAGAATGATCACTTTCGCCTCATTATTTATGTATTCGAATGGTGCCCAAAAGACTTCAACATTGTCTTCCTTTAACATTAGAAAATCATCGGTTCGAAGGTCTTCTTTCTCATAAGTTGCTTTTAATGGCAATGGTAGTATGTTTTTTTCAAATTGGTTAAAGTACATGTTCATTCCCCCTGTGATGTATTAATCCCTGTTGTTACCTTTATAAAAATTTTACTTATAACAACATTTACTATTTTGTTAATCTCAATATAACGTTAGTTACATCTATTGTCAATATTTTTGTTATTATGTTATAATTCAGTTACCATAACGTTATGAAAAGGAATAACAAGATGACAAATTCGGTACATGAACGAATTAAAAATAGAAGAAAAGAATTGAAGATGTCGCAAACGGAATTGGCCAATAAAGTAGGACTGAAACCACCTGCCATCAGCCAATATGAATCCGGGGTCAGAAAGCCATCTTTCGAAGCGTTAAGAAAATTATCGTTTGCGTTAAAGGTTTCTACGGAATACCTGGTTTCCGGTTTAACTCAAACCCAAAACCAGGACCAACTTGCCAATTCTGATCGAGTTTTTCTAAAAATTATTCATTCATTGAATGCACATGATAAAGAAAAATTATTAGAATACGCAGCCTTCCTGGCAACTGGCAGGAAAATAAAAGTCGATTTGCTGTTTGACTCGGCTTCTGATTACGCTGACCATCTGCTGAAAGAAAAAGCAGATGGTACATTGCCAATTGATTTGTATAGCCTGGCAAAAGAGGCAGGGATAAAAGTGTTGGAGGATGATTTAGAGGAAGGTGAAGGGCTGCTAATCCAGGGCGATCATCCGATTATCCTGTTGGATCAAAACATACCATTTCAAGCTAGGAAAAAATTTACCCTTGCAACTTTAATTGGCCATTTTTTGATTCCATGGCACTTAAAGCCAAACTATATTTCGAGAAAGTATCGGAGCAAAAACGAACAGGAAGGCATAACAATGGGGACTTCTTCTCTTTTAACGGATGAGGTTGAAGAAATGGAGGCCCATAAATTTGCATCCAATCTGCTGATTCCATCAGAAGAATTATTGAAAGATCCAATTAACCAGAGAGCTACCATTGAGGAACTCAAAACGATTGCAGATACCAAATATCAGGTTTCTTTATTTTCCCTATTAAACCGACTAGTGGATTTTGCAGACGATAAATACGCGGTCGTCCAATCCCAGCATTCGAAAATTATTAAAGTATATCAAGGAAAACGGATGTTAAAGTCATTTGATGTGGAAGTGGATCCGCGAAGTAAGGCGGCAATGTTTTTTTGTCAGCCAAGCGAACAAGAAGAAGTTCGAGAGGGAGAAGTGCCGGCAAATTGTTGGCTTCTCGATGCCAAGGAGAACGAAATAGTGTACGAACAATCGATCTATAATCCAAAGGTCGGAAAAGTGTTAACTTTTTTAACTTTAGAGAGCTAATTTAATAACATTGGGAATGAAATAGCAGTAGGGATTGCTTTGTTCAGCAGTCCCTTTTGTTATTCCAGAAAAGCAGTCCTGAGGGCGTAAAGGACAATCACGCCCATTCCTCCTACTCTCCCAAAAGCAAGTTCCTTAAAAATCCTCCTGCAGAGACTTTACACTTTTATTTAAACCTATACCTATTTTCATGATCCCCTTCTTTCATTCTACCTTTTCGCTCACTTTGTGGGGCAACAGTTTTATTTTAAGACGTTGCTGGAAAATTTTATCATCCATTAGATCGGACAGGAAAACCCGTAATTCATTTCGCATTTCCACTAACTCTGTTGAACTGAGTCCAAGGTCTGAGTAAAGTTTAAAGGTTGGTATGACTTCCCTGAATAGATAGAATCTAGATGGCTTATAAACCATTTCGCTACCTGATTTCTCCGCAACCCGCTTCATGGCTGGAATACTTAAGGTTGTCGTGCGGATTTCTTCTTGTGCCATTTCACCCGTCATAAAATCAACAAATTGTTTTGCCGCCTCCTTCTTTTTCGTGTACTTGTTTATGGCTAATCCAATAATTAATAACAATGTACCTGGGTCTTTTATATAGGGTAAGGGTGCAATATCATAATCGATAGAATGCTTACTAATTTCGTTTAGACTGAAATAAGAGGTAACAATCATGGAAGATTGCTTTTCTACAAACAATTTTTCCGCGTCACGGTCATTGTCTGATAAAAAAGAATGGGTAATCCCCTGTACATCAAAAGTCTTCCGAATGTACCCTGCACTTTCGAGCATCCTGTCAGCTGGAAATACAATATTTCCTGCTGTATCCTGCTTAAACTCTACCCTATTCTGCAACATAAAAATCGGCCATCTATTAAAAGACAATGGATGAAAGTACAGTCCGCACGCTCTCCCTTGTTCCAACATTAAACCCTTGGCCGCATCTAAAGCTTCGTCCCAACTCCAACCGCTATCAGGGTATGGAAGCTGACTTTCATCGAAATGTCCCTTGTTATAGCACAAAACAATAGGCGAAAAAATAAACGGACGTACATAAACTTTATTTTTATTCATCAGTGACTTAAATGGCTGCTGTAAAAACGGATAAAGTTCCTTCTCAAGCTCTTGCTCCTCAAATATATCGTAGTAGTCAGGAAATTCCATAAAGTCCTTGTGATTAATCGTGGCCACATCAATTAGGTCATTTTGAAAAAAATCATGGACCGTTTGCTGATAATGATCATAAGGTAGAGCAATGGTTTGGACCTTGATGGTAGGATGATTTTGCTCAAACTTCCGGATTAATACAGGAAATTGAGCTTCGCTTATTAAAGAAGGATAATAACCTACCCTCAAGATGGTCTGATCGAATGACTGATTAGAAATGACCTGGTTACCAATCCGCGATTTCTTGACAATCAACCCTTCCTCAACAAGCTCTTCAAGCCCTTTCCGAACGGAGTTTTTACTCAGGTCAAATTGTTCGGCCAATATCAGTTCTGAAGGAAGATATTCCCCTAAAGCAATCTCACCATTAAATATTTGCTGTCTTACTGTTGATACCATTTTGTTTAGTTGTTCTTTAAAGATATCGCGACTTTTCTTTCCGCTCATGATAATCCCTAATCCTTTCAATATAAATACTAATTAAATTTCAGAGAGTCCGCTCTTCACAAAATAAACTTTGAAGCAAACTTACAACAATTTTTATCATACTAGTAGTCTTTAGAGTTTTACTCTTTGGTCTATATCTGGTTTAAATAAAATTTTAATGGCTATTTTGGCTTGATTCAATACTATTCTGAAAAATATTAAAGTTTATACATTCTACATCATTTCTATATATAAAAGAACCCCCAGCATGATTAACAGTGGGGGATTCTTCCGTAAAATGAATGATTTAGTTAACTGTTATTTTACTAATCTACCATCTTCTGAAAAGGAATAAAACTGATTGTTAATTAAAACTTCGCCAGTCTGCATAACACCATTCTGGTCAAAATAGTACCGTTCTCCATCCAATTGAAGCCAGCCGGCTACTCTTGCACCACTCTCGTTTAGGTAAAACTTTTTACCATCCTGCTCAAGCCAGCCTTTTTGCATTTCACCACTTTGTGCAGCAAAATACCACTGGTTACCAGCCTTGAACCAGCCAGTTAACATAACACCATTATCGTCAAAGTAGTACCATTGATGTTCCTTTTGCAACCAGCTTGTTTTAGCTTGGCCATTTAGATCCAGGTAGAAGGTGTATTGGTCTTCTTGTAACCAGCCAGTAACCGGTTTGCCTGTCATTTTATCCTCCGCATACCATTTTGCTCCCTGTTTGACCCATTGATGAGTAACAGGAGCTGGTCCTATTGGGACTTCTGGATCACCTGGCTGAACTTCTCTTTCATACGATAACGAGAAGTTGTCGTAGTAAACTCCATTGGTTGTCCACGCATTTGATACTCCAGCAAATAACCTGGCCGTTACCGCACCCTCTGGCGCAACAGCTGTTGCCTTCACGGTTTGCCACTCTTTATGGCCACTTGTGACGTGAACCAGGCTTGTGGCAGTATCACCGCCCACTTGCTTGCCTTTCGCATCAAAGAAACGCATAAAGAAGCTTGCTCTGCCATCCTCCAAATACATATCAGCTGTAGCTGTATACTGAGTACCAGGAGTTACTTGTTGTGAATCACTTTGTAGATAGACTGACCCTGAAGTTGTCGTATCAGCTACTTTAACACTAAATCTTCCTTTACTTGCTTGAACTTGACTGATTTCATAACTGGTTCCTGGAGCTAAGTCACCATTCATAAGAGACCAGCCTGGTATTGATTCATCTTCTAAAGCCGCTTCAAAGCCCGCATTTTTGAGATCCATTGGAACAGATATCATCTCAGGCTCCGGCTCCACGGTTTTTTCAAATGTCAGTTTAAAGTCATCATAATAAGCACCATTGGTTGTAAAGTAATTAGAAGTACCAGCAAAAAGCCTTGCATATTTTGCCCCTTCTGGTGCAACAACTTTAGCCGTAACGGTTTGCCATTCTTTATATCCGCTCCGAACATGAATAATATTGACGCCATCCGTATCTTTACCAACCTGTTTACCTGCTTCGTCGTAATAGCGTAAAAAGAAACTGGCGCTGCCATCCTCTAAAAATAAGTTAACGCTTCCAGTATATTCTGTACCAGCCTCTACTGGAATTGGGTCCGTTTGGGCAAAAACAGTCTCAGCTTGTGATTTGTCGACAACCTTCAAGCTGTTATCCCCTGTTTTACTACGGGTTTCGCTCACCTCAAAGGATACATTGGTGGTGAAATTTCCAAACAGTGAAGACCAGCCTGGGATTTTCCCATCCACGTTTACTTCTTCAAAACCTGCATTGCTGATTGGAACAGAAACTACTTCTGTTACTGGACCTGACGGTGGTTGCACGACTGTCCCGCCATCAATGACAGGTATCATTTTTAGCACGGTTGTCCCGTTTTCCAGGAAGTAGATATTTTCATTGCCGTTCGCCTCTTCTGCTAAAGCCATGAAATCAACCTCAGGCGCTGACGAAATGAGTGTGACGTGTTTTAAGTCAGAGGACTTCGGATCCACGACGGTTAGTTTACCAGCAAGGTCGGTATACAATAAACCGTCTTTCCCAAATAGAATATGAACCGGACGCCACATTCCGCGGTTTTTAACTTCGGGATAAAAGTTTTTATATTTTACAATTTCATAGGTTTTAGGATTCATAGCAAAAAGAATGCCATCGACCGCTCCCCATAGGAGCCCGTCACTGTCAAATGTAAGACCGCTGATCATTGGCGGTTGATCCAACTCAGGGATATTTAATGCAAATTCTGTTACCTTTTTCTGACCGGCAACGTCCCATACAAACATTTTGGCTTTAGAGGCGGTGGGCTGAATATCCAGACCTCCACGAATGGTGGTAGAGCCATAGACTAGTCCATCTTTATAAGCAAGTCCAACAATACTCTGATCTTGAACAATGTTACGATGGGTTTCACGTGCTCCGGTGGCTGGATCATAAATCGTCAGTGCACCCCCTAACTTTTGATAATCAGGAATGGTGCCAATAAACAGCTTATTTTCGATAAACTTCATAATATATGGTCGATCCTGCTCATAGGTGTCTTTTATATTAAACAATGTTTCTTGCTTTAATGTTTCTGTATTCATCTTTTGAATGGAAGCACCCGGGTATACTCCAAAATACATATCGGTCCCATTACCGGCTGCCATGCCTTCCGCTTGTCCTTGCGAATAAGACACGAAGGAGTTCGTTTTCGGATTGTATTGCGCTCCTTTTGGTCCGCCTGGATAGGTCGTCATATACAAATTGCCATCGGGGCCTTTACCAAGGTTATGTAACAATAGCGGCTTTGCTTCCATAACATTCGGGAGTTCTGTTAGGAAGTTTTTCTCAAAATTGGCTACCAGTACTTGACCTGTCCGTTTCAATGAGACAAGCGAAAGCCCTGGAAGATCCGTTCTACCGAGGTCGACAATGGCACCGCCGCGCCAGCCTGCTGCATAATTGAAACCAGTGTTCCTTGACTCCAGTGTATTTAAATCGATTTCCGTAATAGATCGATTATAAATGACATACGCTTTATCTCCATGTACAGGAAGCTGTGTATAGCCGAAAGCACCGAAATCGTCTGCAGAACCATCATTTAATTTCGTTAGCTTTTTGTCCATCCACTTTTGCTCTGTCAAATTGTAAAACAATAATGTGTTGGTTTGTCCATCATCAAATCGGACAAATAAATAATTCCCTGCCACGGCCATATCGTAGGCAAATTTTACTTGTTCAATTGGTTTTCCGATTAACTCTGGGACATTTTTTGTAATATCCTCTTTTTCCCTTGTCTGAACATAGATCCGATATACCTTGCCTGTTACGCCTAAACCTGCATAAAGGTATCCATCATGGTATGCCAATGACCGGACATAACTGCCATCCCGGTCATCCACTTTTCCAAAGTCAACAAATTCACCGGTAGAGGGCTTATATTGAATAACCCTGCCATCCGTCTCTTTGTAGGTTCCCAAGTATACATTTCCTTGTTCATCAACCGTACTGCTCCAAAGCTGATGACCTGCAGCGGGAGTTCCAATTTTCTTCACTGTCCTAGTACTCGGGGAATAACTCCATAATTCTCCGACGTTTCCAGCAGCTAGACCGGCAATATATACTGTCCCATCAGGTGCCAATGAATGTGACCAAACCTGATTGATTTCTCCGAGCTGTGCAGAGAACAAAAGCTTATTGGTCTGTAGCTCGACGACATTGAATTTACCGCCATTTGCCGTTGAATAGGCTACGTCCTTACCATTCTCTTTTCCAAATACCGCACTAGTAAGTGCTACATCCGATGCACCAACTCCAACCTCCACTGCTTCTTTAAAGCCACGGTTGTTGAGTTGGGCCACAACTGGTTCTTCCGCATTAACCTTTGTTTGCACTGGAAACAACGAAAGTACCAGAATCAGGACAACATAATATAAAATAGACTTCTTTTTCATTAAATATCTCCTTTCTTATTAGTTATTTTGAATATACCACGTGAAATCCAGAATTGTATATAATGATTAGAATATTAATAATAGTCAAATTTCGACTTTTATTATATGAACCAGTTAAAGACTTACCCTATCGTTTTATCAATATAATGACATAACCTCGAACTGTATAGTCAATTAGTCAGAAATACTCATGTGTATAAAAAAAGACTTTGATCAAAATATCAAAGCCCTGAATCTTTTTTGAAAGAAAATAGAGTTGCACAAAACGGTAACATAAAATAATTTACTAATCCCAACTATCACTACGATAGGTTGTATTGAAAAACAGCGCTTACCGTTGCATGTAACGTATTTTCACCAGGCTGTATCGGAGTGGTTGTGTTTTTGGCCGAAAAAGCCAATGATTCCGCACTCATCTGGGTAAAGACTTGCGGAGTGGGACTCTGTTCTCTTACCTTAAGTGGAATCCTATTCAAGATTACCCCTAGGGTATGGGCAATTTGCTCTGCTTTGGTCACCGCATTATTGACTGCCAATGTTAATGCCTGCAGATAATGAAGATCTTCTTGCGAGTTTTGGAACTGAATGTTTTCCGTTCGGTTGGCGCCTTCCTTAATGGCTAAATCATAAATAGCCCCAATTTTAGATAAATCTTTGACAGTGATTTGAAAAAGATGTTCTACTTCATACCCCCTAAATTCCGATTTTCCTTCCACATAGTCATATCTCGGGTTGACGGTATAAACCTTCGTTTTTATGTCATCCTGTTCGATTCCAGCCTTTCTGATGGCAGCAAGTACTCGATTGGTGATGTTCGCATTTTCTTGTTGGGCCGTTTGTACATTTGAATCTGTTGTGATTACGCCAACAGTTATATTGGCCTGGTCAGGCTGCACGGTGACCCTCCCTTTCCCTTCTACCGTAATCGTGTAATCATCTTTATTTCGGTAAGGTGGTTGCCGGTAAGACAAATAATGGTTATCCCTGAAAAAAGTCACCTTTTTTCACCTACTTTGCTTCATGGTACCCTATTATATGTAAAAGACATCGGGATTGGAATGAAGGAACAGTACCACCATTCATTTCAAAAAAGTTGACTGGGCGGTTTACATGTTGTTACCACAAGAACCGTCCCTGTGGCTGCCATTTAATATGGTAGTATTCCTAACAATCTTTATGACATAAATTGCCTTTTCCTTTAAAATTCCTTATTATCAAGGTTTTTTAAGGGGATTTCACATTTATAAGTTAGGAGTGATTGCCTTGATTTTTAAGAAAGCAAGTGTTGGGGATAATATTGTCTCTACAAGCGGAATAAAAGGTAAGGTGGAAAAAGTCGGAGAAAACTCGGTTATAGTGGAAATCATTGAGAACTATTCAGGACAACATTTTAAAAATAATCGGACCGTTGTGTCCCATAATAAATACGTGGTCCTTTTAAGCTACTAACGAATTTTAAAATAAAAAAATCCTTATAACATGAATAATGTGCACCTCTTTTTAACAACAAAAGGGATCGCTTTGTGCAGTCCCATTTGTTGTCTTATTACTTACCACTAGATCATTCCCAGAATTCATTTTCACCACATCCGTCTTTAAAGCTTTGGCTATTTGACTGGGCGGTTTACGTGTTGTCGCCACAAGAACCGTCCCCATGGCCCCCTTGGCTGCTTTTGGCTGCTATACTCTTATCACTAGATAATCCCCAGAATTCATTTTAACCACGTCTGCCTTTAATGCTTTGGCGATATCGGCAGTCATTGTTTTTTGTTCCTCTTCATCTTTGGCCAACAGTGTCAATTGTTTGCCTCCTAAGATCCGGCTTTTATCCAAGGTGACTAGAGCGAGCAGATCGTATTTAGGTTCTGTATTCGCTTCACGTCCCATGTTATTCCCTCCCAACCATATTTGAGTTCATAACCGACTCGCTTTTTTTGGTGCTCTCCAGAAGTGGTGTTTTCTTTACGGCTTCAATGAGTTTATCTTTATCATTGATAATCGGCACTAAAGCAATTACCACACGGCCATTTTCAAAATCCCTGCGTGTAAAATGATACCGCTTAACGCCCAAGGTTCTGGTCGCCTCGAAAAGAGCCGCTTGCCTTTGTCCGAAATTCTCTAAAGTAACCCGAAAATGATGTTTCTTAGGATAAATGACCACAGCTCTTCCTTCCTCTAGAAACAATTTCGATGCGTTCTCTGTACCAAGCAGGTTAGTGACATATAATCCGTCCACATACAGCTCATGATTTTTCACTTCTATTTTTGCTTCCTTTACTTCTGCAATATCCCCAATGGATTTTCCTTTTGAAAAACGTTTCAATATGTAAAGAATAATAAACCCAACAACGGCACTACATATAGTATTAATCCACGCTGAGCTGTCTACAATTTCATAAGTAATGCCAGTCGCCAAAGCAACGATTAATGAAAAATAATTCCTCGACTCAAAGGTTTTGGCAATTCCATCAATATAAGCATCTCCCCGATAGGCGTATTCGGTGTTTTCCAGGTCCTTTAGGCTCTCCCTTTCTGATTTTCTTACATCTCTAAATTGCTGGATGGCCAAGGTTAAAAAAGTTACAGCAACAAAGTTTTTGGTCATTAATGCAGGGATGGCAACCGCTCCTAGTGAGGCTGCGACAAATCCCGTTACTAAATGAATCAGGTACCCATTTGGATAGCTCGGATATTGCCTAAAGTCTTCTTTGATGGTAATAATCCGTGCCAACGTCCCAACGATAATGGATGTGACAATTAAAATAGTGTGTTCCCTGGATAACATACCATCCACTATTTATTCCCCCTAGTGTTTTTCTTCTAGTATTTAGGAAATACGGATGGAATATTTTAAAAAGGCTGTGGAAAAATTTATCATTAAATACTGAATGGAATTTAAGGATAAAAAAGCAGGTAAAACCATATTGGTTCTACCTGCTTGATTTTGGTTTAAGAAGAATGCTGGTCTCTTACTTCAAGATGGTTCTGTGTCTTTAATGGTTGATTGATTTCCACAAGTGGAGGATCTGTGTCATGATTATTTTCTGCTCCGTTGATTGGACTCATCTCTGATGGTTGCCCTATATCATTCATTGCTGTGGGAAATTGATTTTGTTTGTTCAAAATATCCACCTCCACTCATTATTATGCCTATTTTTCAGTTTAGTTACTGGACGGACATGGTTTCAAAAAATGGTAAGAACGATAATCATTTAGGTCAAGAATTGAAAAAGCTCCATTGATAGCAGCATCAATGAAGCTTTTATCTATGTGCTACAATCTGCTATCATTACGCTAGTTTGTTGCTTTCGCCTCTGCAATCATTTTTTGTGCCATTTTCTTAAGTTTAAATTTTTGAATTTTTCCAGATGCTGTCATCGGATATTCTTGGCAAAACTCAATATATCGCGGTATCTTAAATTTTGCAATTTTGCCTAAACAGAAATCCCTGATTTCTTCAGGCGTCGCGGTTTGTCCCTCTTTCAGCTTAATCCAAGCCATGACTTCTTCGCCAAATTTTTCATCAGGCACCCCGACTACTTGTATGTCTAATACTTTAGGATGCTGATATAAAAACTCCTCCACTTCACGTGGGTAAACATTTTCACCGCCGCGGATGATGACGTCCTTTATGCGGCCAGTTATCATGCAATAGCCGTTTTCATCCATGACGGCAAGATCTCCAGTATGAAGCCAGCCTTCTTCATCAATGGCTTCAGCTGTCGCTTCTGGATTTTTATAGTAACCTTTCATGACATGGTATCCCCTAGAACATAACTCCCCTTGTTCTCCAAAGGGCAGTTCCTCATTGGTTAGTGGATCAACAATCTTCACCTCCACGTTTGGAAGTGCTTTCCCAACAGTTGAAACTCTTAGGTCAATCGGGTCATATGTCCTCGTCTGGGTTATTACTGGAGAGGCCTCTGTCTGTCCGTAACAAATTGTGATTTCACTTGCCCCCATCTTATCGATGACTGCCTTCATCACTTCAATTGGGCAATTGGAGCCGGCCATCACACCAGTTCTTAAACAGGATAAATCGTATTTGGTAAACTCAGGATCATTTAATTCCGCGATAAACATCGTTGGTACACCATGCAGGGCAGTACACTTTTCTTTTTCCACCGCTTCTAGCACCTGTTTTGGTGCAAATTCCTGAACAGGAACCATCGTTGCCTCTACGGTCACGCAGGCCAATGTCCTAATCACACAGCCAAAGCAATGGAAAAATGGAACGGGGATACACAGCCGATCAATAGAGGTCAATTTCATACATTCAGCGATATTTTTAGCATTATTGACGAGATTTTTATGAGTCAACAGGACCCCTTTTGGAAAACCAGTGGTTCCCGAGGTGTACTGCATGTTGATGGGGTCTTCGGGATCAAGAGTCATCATTCGCTTATCTAATTCATCGTCTGACACTCCATCACTTAACGCAACAATATCATCCCAATGGTACATCCCGGGGTAGCGGTTTTCTCCTAGCACAATGACATTTTTTAAATAAGGCAATTTCTCTGACTTCAATTGTCCAGGTTCAGAGGTTTTCAATTCAGGAACAATATCGTAAAGCATATCAATATATGAGGCATCTCGAAAGTTTTCCATAAGGATTAAGGTGGTAGAATCAGATTGCTTTAATAGGTATTCTAGCTCTGCAGTCCGATAGCTCGTGTTAACTGTGACCAGAACAGCACCCATTTTTCCAGTTGCAAACTGCGCAGTTACCCATTCGGGACGATTTGTTGCCCAAATAGCCACATGTTCCCCCGTGTCAATGCCTAATTTTATTAAGCCTTTGGCCGCATCACGGCATAATGAATTGAATTGCTGATAGGTATAACGCAGAGCACGGTCAGGATAGACCAATGCCTCATGATTTGGCTGTTTTGCTGCGGCATCCTCAAGCAATTGTCCTATAGTAAGATTCATTAATTCCGCCAATTTTCCCAAGCCCCCTTTTTTTCCAAAATATGTATGTGAATTCATCTTAACAAAATTGCCCTATTCTGTATAGAATGAATACTCCGAATATTTGTCGGACTTTGTCACCTATTCAATTCGAATCAAGCCTTTATTCCTATTGATTATTGAGTTCTAGGTTCCCTCGGCGAAACAGAAAAAAGCGCACCATTCATTGATGGTGCGCTAAGTGGTGCGTTGTCATTATGGCTTCCTCACGTCCGAATACCAGTCCGCTTTTTCCATGTGAACAAACGGAATATCGGTATCCACTTCTCCCTCAATCCGTGCTAACTGAAGATCTTCTCCATTAAGCCACTCTGAAAAATCAAACTGTACCGGATCCTGGTCTCCGCCCAGTGCGAACCAGGCTTTCATGTCTTCAGGGAAATAAGCGGAAGTATGGATGGTCCCTGCCCAACTTCTATAAAGCTTCGAGAAAACCCCCTGGTCAGATTTGTTTAAAAGCCTGAATGCTTCGATTCCACTTATATCGTGAATTTGGTTCCTTTCCATAATTCCTTGCCTTTTCAGCGAATCATCCAAATGATGACGATTTTCTTCTGTCAAGATGTGAAAATGATTGGTACAGGAATTGCCCCTTCTTACTTCCACTCTTCTTGGAGAAGTCTCTACAATATATGGGGTTTGACACTTTTTATCAAAAAAAGTGTAGCTGAATGAATGACGATGAGGAATTTCCTTCAGCAAATCGACGGCTTCCTCTGCTGTAGCGCATAGCTCTAAGGCCAACCGGCCAATCATATTACAAACAAACCCATCACCCGGACGTTTACGGTTCATAAATGTATACCCCAAAGCTAAACCTTTCTCATTCAAGCCGTCCATTCTGCCCGTTACCTTCTGGCTCGGCCCGATGATGGCATAGCCGCCATCATTCGGTTGAAATAGGGTGAAGCGTCCGTCATAGGTTTTCGGATGGTAGTCATAATTGCGAATGAGGTAGTTTCCCCCTACATATATGGAACAACCGGAAGGATAAATGTTCACCCGGTAACCGCCAAATTCCAACAAGACGCGTTCCATCGGCCACTTCAATGCGTCCTGCAATCCCAAAAATTCATCCCAGATAGCCGGGGCTAAACGTTGGTAGACTTGTTTCGTCTCCTCTAGATCAATGCGAAAAAGTGGTTTTCGCACCTTCCACTGTTGTTCCCGATTTTTTACCATTATAGAATCCTTTAAGAGTTCCCCTTGCATAAACCCAAAATCATAATGGCTGCCGCGAAATTGAATGATATCAGCATATATTTTCTTCATGTTGTTAACCTCCATTGCTGCGATACATTAAGGATACCTGAATGGGTGAAAAAAATAAAAAGGGAAAGTCTGAATCCGCAAATTGCCTATAGTCTCGACATAAATAAAGTCAGGGACTCTTCCCTGACACTGTAAATAACTATTTTTCATGCAATAATCGAAATTCATTCTCTAAAATACTCATAGTAATCGAGTCATGATACTGATGATCATAAAATAAAGCGTCTCTTTGGACTCCTTCTTGCTTAAAACCGAGCTTCTTATAAACAGAGAAGGCTACCTCATTGTAGGCAAATACATTCAATTCAATTCTGTGTAAATTAACGATGCCGAACCCATAGTCCAAAAGCAATTTCATGGCCTCGGAACCGTACCCTTTGCCGCGGCTTTCTTTCACATCGATCGAAATTCTAATGTTCGCATTTCTATTATAGTGATCAATGTCTTGCAATGCGATGTCCCCAATGACCTGGTCTGACTCCTTAACACAAATCAATAATAATAAACTAGAGGAATCTTGTCCTTTCCTTTCTATATACTGATAAATCTGCTCTATGGTATAACATAATTGAGTTCCAGTTAACTTTCTTGTTTCGGGATCATATAATTTTGAAAAATAAAAATCTGTATCTTCCAAACTGATCGGCCGTAAGTATACCTGTTGCCCTTCTAAAAAACGTACGCTCATCCTATTTCCTCCCACTTTCAATATGTGTTAAGTATAAAAAATGAGCGGTTGGTGTTAAATGGGCAGTTTTATAAAAATGGAAAGGACAGTTAATCCAATAGCAGGTCTTTATTCCAAGCAAGGAATAATCTCTCTATGCCTTCTTCAATGAGGTCTTCTTGGATACCAGCAAAACCAAGGATAAATTTCTTCCTTTTGTTAGTCTTCTCTTCACGGGAATAAGCTGCCGATGCGACTCTTATTCCTTTGTTTCCAGCCTTTAAGAGTAGATCCTTCTCGGTGGTGGAACTTGTAATTTCCAAAATAATATGAAATCCCCCGTTTGTCCCGCTTACTGTACCATATTCGTTAAAATATTTTTCAACAGACTTAACGATTAAATCATGCTTCCTTCGATATAACGTCCGCATTTTCCGCAAATGTCTTTCTAAATGGCCTCGTTCAATCAATAATTGTAATGCCCGCTGATGAAGTTTGGAAGAAGGTTGTTCAATCAGTATTTCGTTTTGCACCTCATAATAGCGTGGAAGTAATATCTTAGGTAAAACCATGTAAGACACACAAAGAGCAGGTGCAACAGCCTGTGAAAAGCCGCCAAGATAAATCACCGGGGAATTCGGGTGCATGCCTTGAATAGCTGGAAATGGCTTACCATAATAAAATTCCCCATCATAATCATCCTCGATAATGAGACCATTTACCTTCTCTGCCCATCTTAATAGCTCATATCGTTTATCCATCGACATGAACACACCAATTGGAAAGGAGTGGGAAGGAGAAACAGCCACAATCGTTGCTTTTGTATTATACAGCAGTGGAACGTCTATCCCCTCATCGGTCATCGGTATTTTCGTTACTATATATCCATTTTGTTTGAAAGTAGACGGAATTAAAACATAACTTGCATTTTCCGCTGCCAGGTGTTGATGCTGTGGCTTTAAAATAAGTGACAGAATAGACATTAGCCAAAATTGGTCAGCGCCAATAACAATTTGTTCTGGGCTGCACTCTACCCCTCGAATTTGTTTTAAATAAGCCGCTAACGCAGTTCTTAATCCTAATTCACCTTGGGGATTGCCAAAAAACAAATTGTTTTCCGACTCGTAATTCAGTGCCTCTTGATAAAGTTTTCCCCATAACGAATATGGAAACTGAGAGAAATCATTTTGTGACATATGAAAGTCATAGGAGAATCGCTCCTTATTTATAGATGAATTTCTACTATTATTTTTCTCTTGAATAGATTCAATGGGAGGTTGCTCCAAGGCATTTTGAACAAAAAAACCTTTGCGGGGTTTACTTTCGATTAGTCCTTCAGAAACTAGTTGGCTATAAGCCGTCTCCACTACAGTAGTACTTACCATTAAAAACTCTGCGAGTTTACGTACAGAAGGCAGATGGGTATCAGCTGCTAGTTTACTTGACAAGATTTCTTCCTTAATATGTTTATACAATTGTAAATACTGCGGTTCATTCCCATTTTCTTGCAGGTTCGGAAACAATAACATAGAATCTTCCTTCTTTTAATAATGGACGAAAAAGGAAGGTGTGAGGAGCTCCACACCTTTTATAGGAATAGTTTACCATAGTTAATCACTTTTTTGGATTAAGGAATGAAAATGATCCAAACAACTATCTTGGCCGTTCTTCCAGCTTCTTGTAATGTACAATTGGCCCTAGGTGAATATAGGGTTCCATGAGCTGATTTAACAATATGTTTCCCTCACTGTATGCTCCTGCCGATAGAATTTCCAAATGGCGATGCCCCATATTGCCATAGCAATAGACAAGCAGGAATTTATTTGTCTCCCAAAGTTCACATCTAAACTCATACCAATGGTTGGTTACATGTAGATACTGCCCTGAAAGAAGTTTTTTCTCCCCCAAGCGGTGGAAGGCATACTCCCCTTTGGCACCGCGATAAAAACTCCTATTCTCTAATACAAGTAGACTATTCTTGGTATATAGTTGTTCCATACCATCCAATGTATCCAAGCCAGTTTCCTTTTTTGCTGCGATAATAACTGGGGATCTTTTCTTTACTCCAAACTCATGATAATCAATTAATCCACTCTCATGCCATTGGACATGTAGATTGGCATCTCTCAGCAAATTTGCCCATTTCCCTAAATCTGCGGGGTTTTCCAATCGTTCACATGAAAAATAAACCCCCTCCTCGGTTAACAAATCATCCACGATCTGCATATAGGCTCTATCACCATACGTTGGGTTTCCCTTCAAGTATTCTGGCAAAGACCAATACCTAGATATAAGAACAGGTCCCATAATCTCATGAAACGTACGTACAGAAATAATCAGGTCAAACGAGTGAGTCAAAAAGTGATCAGGTAATTCCATAAATTCGTTCTGAAAAAAGCTCACGTTAGTAAGTCCAAGCTTACGGGTTAACTGTTGAGCACAGCGTATTCCAGCATTCCCTCGATCGATACCAACCACTTCCGCATCCGGGTATAGTGTCGCGTACAAGCAAGTCAACAATCCATTGTCACATCCAATTTCCAAGATTCTCTTGGGCTTAAATTGTTTTTGCTGGGTGATCCAGTTAAGAAAGGCCTTATGAAAAGACAAAGTCCATGATTCGACTGCCAAACTAAAGGGCAATGACTGATTCTTCACAGCATATAGATTTCCTTGCTTAGTACGGCTAAAAAGCGGTGCAAGTTCCTCTGTCAAGATGGGATTTACCGCCGTAACATGTTTCCAAAAATCACTCTTGCTAGTGCAAGCCTCAATTTCCATTGACTCAAAATAATCAGTAATGCTTGGTTTCGTTTGAATTGTCATGCAATGTTCTCCAGTATTTAAAAGTTACAACCAAATCTTAGGACTTGGTCATAATTATTGGTTGTATTAATCATAATAAATCTCTGTGATTTTTACAAAAATTATGAACTATAAAGAAAATGACAGGACAAGCGAATATTTAGTTTACTAATTTGGGGGAAAAATAGTGCAAAAAAATACGCCACCAATTATGTGACATTTAAGTTCTTATATGTATGGAGGAGAGCAAGGGATTTGAACCCTTGATACGCGGTTAACGTATACACGATTTCCAATCATGCTCCTTCGGACACTTAAACAAGCGTTAGTTTTTTCCAATCGCCAAACGGCGAAATAAAAAGACAGAAACGAAAATTCCTGTCTTTCGCCTGGCAGCGTCCTACTCTCACAGGGGCTTTCGCCCCAACTACCATCGGCGCTGAGAAGCTTAACTTCCGTGTTCGGTATGGGAACGGGTGTGACCTTCTCGCCATTACTACCAGACTCTTTGTTGAGGTCATTCCCTCAAAACTAGATAATCAGAAGAAACGTTATAAATACGAGTTCGCTTTTATATTTGGTTAAGTCCTCGATCG
>NZ_HG942033.1 GCF_000612665.1 Neobacillus dielmonensis | reverse complement strand
GCCGTCTTTCAGCTTTCCATCATGTGATGGAAAGAATTATCCGGTATTAGCATCGGTTTCCCGATGTTATCCCAGTCTTACAGGCAGGTTGCCCACGTGTTACTCACCCGTCCGCCGCTAATCATCAGGAGCAAGCTCCTAATGATTCGCTCGACTTGCATGTATTAGGCACGCCGCCAGCGTTCGTCCTGAGCCAGGATCAAACTCTCCAAGAAAGTTGATATAGCTCATAAATTTTACGTTGGCTTCGTTTCGTAAGAAACGAATGTTTTATTGTTGACGTTTTGTTTGTTTAGTTTTCAAAGA
>NZ_HG942032.1 GCF_000612665.1 Neobacillus dielmonensis | reverse complement strand
TAGCTCATAAATTTTACGTTGGCTTCGTTTCATAAGAAACGAATGTTTTATTGTTGACGTTTTGTTTGTTTAGTTTTCAAAGAACAAATTCACCAAAAGCGACTTTGTTAATATAACATAAATCATTATACCAAGTCAATACTTTTAATAAATAAAACCGCCATCTGCGAAAAGCTTTTTTTAATTGTTCCGCAGCGACGGTTATAAATATAACAAGGATTTGTAAAAAGGTCAATACTTTTTTTATTTTTTTAAGATAACTTTTTACTCGCCCGATAGCATCGATGAAAAACCCCTCGGCCCTTCGTGTCTATATTGACTACTTCAACTAAATGTCTGTCAATTAAGTACTCCAAGAGTACTGACATATCCACGGAATATGGCATTAGTTGTTTTTCGGAAACAATTTCATTAAATGTCCAGTAGTCTTTTTGACATAATACACTTAACAAGTGCTCTGAGCCCATACTGGTTCTTGAATGGATCAAAAACTCGCTGGCCAAGAATAAAAGCTCTAATCGCTTTTCAATAGGCTCTTCACTGTTAACGAGTTCTTCATATAATTTATATATTTCGGGTTCAATTATTTTAACCTGATGCCAAACCGTAAGTTCAGGGTGTAATCCATTATCGATCACCGCTAAACGTGCCAGATGATGGAGAGAATGAACTACGTGATTATAAGCATCTAAATATAGGTTTTGTTCAAATAGTGCCTTACCATCTACATAGCGGCGAATTAATTTAGAAAACTCTAATCCTAATTTAATCTTTCTCCCGTTAAAAGGAAACTCCTTGAGTTCTTTGATTAAGTTAGCTATGTATTCATTTCGATCGAATATTACTTTTGCATGGTGTAACCATTCAAAGATTTTTCGATTCGTTCCAAGCAAAATCCACTCCTGCACCTGGGCCTCAGTTACAATATGCATCGCCGCTTTTTTATCATCAAAAGTATAGTGCTTTATAAAAATTGGCTGCTCCGCTTCTTTTACAATCACTAATAAAATAACATCAAATGTATCGGTTGTTTGACTTGGCTTTTGTCTTTTTTCAACCATTAATACTCCGAGAGTATTTAATTGGCCTGCTCTCTCTTGGTAGATTGGCCGAAGAATGTCTTCCATTCATCCTACCTCCATTTTTATCAATAGGTTTATATGTTCGACAACAACGATAAAACTCCTTCAAAAAAAACAGACAACATTCGACATTCTTACTTTCATCCCTTTTCCATAAGTACTGCAAGTGTGGTATAGTTCTTTCTAGGAGGGAGTATGATGGCAAAAAACTCGAGCAAAATAAATAAAATTCGAACCTTTGCATTATCGTTAATTTTTATTGGATTTATCGTCATGTATGCTGGCGTTTATTTTCGGACTTCACCTATTATTATGACCATATTTATGCTTTTAGGTCTTGTTTTCATCATAGCCAGTACAATTGTTTATTTCTGGATCGGTATGCTATCAACTAAAGCAATCCAGGTAAGATGCCCTAATTGCGGAAAAACAACAAAAATACTTGGAAAAGTAGACATGTGTATGTATTGCCGAGAACCATTAACATTAGATGTAAATCTTGAAGGTAAGGAATTTGATGAGTCCTATAACCGAAAATCAAAAAAATAAAAGGATGACCGAAACTATTGAACGCAGATAGATTCGGTCATCCTTATTTCGATTATTGATGGCAAGGAGCAATCCACTATAAGAATCAACCCCTTCCAATTTTTAATGAACTTCTTTCCCAGAACATTCTGGACAGGTTCCATAAATCTCCATGCGGTGAGTAGAAACTTTAAAACCGGTAACATGTGCAGCAAGATGTTCAACTTCATCTAATCCTGGATAATGGAAATCCACTATTTTCCCACACTTTTCACAAATAACATGATAATGCTGTGTAGTAACAAAATCAAATCGGCTTGACGAATCTCCGTAGGTTAATTCCTTTACAAGGCCAACTTCACGAAATACACGCAAATTATTGTAAACTGTTGCCACACTCATATTTGGAAATTTGCCCTCTAATGCTTTATAAATTTCATCTGCTGTAGGGTGTGACATCGAGCTTATTAAAAATTCCAGTATCGCATGACGTTGTGGAGTAATTCGAACTCCTGTATCCTTTAAGGTATCCAACGCTTCTTTTAATTGATTCATCGTCATGCACCTCTTTTCTAAAATATATTCTTATATTATAATTGTTATAATTTATTTTACTAGGTATTTTGTACTTTTGTCAATATTGTTATACGGCAAACCCAAGCATTACTCTTTTATTACGAACAAGGATATTCATTCCATGATTTCTAAGTGATGCTTTATAACGTGTCCCTTTCCTTTCCTCTGATTTAAGCTAATCTCCCCCCTAACAAGAAATAAACTTGTTTGTATTTTATGATATACGTATTTAAAAATTTCTTACTCCCGAGATTTTTCATAATTTAGTTTCAGAAAAATCAGAAAAATCTTAATTTTATTCATGATACCATCATTCACATAGCATTTCTATCGTTTACAAAAAAAAAGAGGGTCACTATGGACCCTAAAAATTTTATCTGAGGAGGTATGCCCTAATAAAATGATATTCAATTCGAGCTTCGTTGCATTGGACAAAAGCCTTTTATTACTAAAATAGGCTGTAAAATATTAGAGGTTCTCACGAATGAAATTTAATGCTTCTTCCACATGACCTTTCACTTGGACTTTCCGCCAGACCTTTACAACTTTCCCTTGTTCATCAATGATGAAAGTTGACCTCTCAATCCCCATATACTCCTTGCCAAAGTTTTTTTTCAGTTTCCAAACTCCATATGCCTCCGCCACTTGATGCTCCAGATCGGCGAGCAATAAAAACGGCAAACCATATTTTTCTGTGAACTTTTGATGGCGGTCCACTGGATCTGGACTGATTCCTAAAATTACTGCATTTAATTCCGCAAATTGTTCATGCTTATCCCTAAAATCACATGCTTCTGTTGTACAGCCTGGAGTCATGTCTTTTGGATAAAAATAAAGCACAACATTCTTCCCTTTAAAATCGGTAAGTTTCACTTTTTCACCTGTTTGGACTTCTAACGCAAAATCAGGTGCTAGCGTTCCTACTTCTACAGTCATAATATCCACTCCATAATGAATTCATTTACATATAGACTAACCAAATATTATATCCAAAACAACCTTTCCGCATCGCTTTTTTATTCTTTATCAGACATGACTTTCGCAACAAAAGCTGCTGGCAATGTATAGCCAATTAAAGCCTCCGTTACGGCAATTAACCTACCAATCCCCTGTGGAATAACATCGCCATTGCCAACAGAAAAAAGCATCATAGCACTAAAATAAAAACTTGTTTCAAAGATATTCTTGTTCTCTCCACCTATTTCCTTAAGTACGGCCGTGCCCATTAACTCAAACAGCAAATATATCAGACCAAATCCAATAATGACGGATAAATAGCAAACCCCTAAATAAAAGAAGTTATCAACTGAAACTAATTTCCCTTTAATAATATTTGGTATAAACAATGTGCGAATACTCATGAATATACAAAAAATAACGATCACCAACAAAAAATAGAGCACCTAACCACCTCGTAGTTTCCTGTTAGTCTATTGTTATGCTGGCTTGGCCAATAAAATATCAAAACCAGACCCAATGGCCTGGTTTTAAATAAGTTTAGCTTTAATTTCCTGCCCCGCGGTACCGTTTTACTCCCTGGTTCCACAAGAGAATGGAAAGTGTGAAGAAAACAACGCCAATCAGAGGAGTTATTAATGAATAAAATAGTAATTCATGTCTTCCTAAAAAATAGGAAGCCGGGTAAACACCCACAAATGCAAACGGCAATATCCATGTTAATACAAAACGAATAATTTTATTATAAATATTAATCGGATAACGCCCGTAATTGCTAATATTATACATCATGGGCATAATGGAGGTACGGGCATCGGCCCAAAAGCTGATACACGCCAGAATAATAAATATCCCCCCATACACAAGGGCACCCCCAATAACAAAAATGATAAATAAAAACGGGTCATACCATGAAAGTGTAAGGCCCATCCGGCTTCCTGCATAAATCATAACCGCAATCCCGGTAATCGCCCCAAGCAGTCCCTCCAACTCCAGCCTTTCTAAAATAATCTGAAACAGGCTATGAATCGGCCTGGTCAATATCCGGTCCAATTCACCTTTTACAATATATCGATCGTTGAAATCCCATATATTAAAAAAGGCAGAAAAAACAGCATATGGGACTAAAAAAAATCCATAGATAAAGATAATTTCGTCTCGTGTCCAACCTCCCAAAAGATCCGTATGACCAAAAACAACTAAAATAAAAATAAGATTAACGGACTGTGAGAGTAAATCCGAGAAAAACTCAACTAATATATCTGTTCGATATTGAAGTCTTGTTTTCATATACTGTGACATATATTGAAATAACATAGTAACGTAGAACATGTTTATCCCCCTTGGATAACCATCTGTTTTTTCGCCAAATTCCAAAGCAATTGAATGGGCACTATTAAAATAAGAATCCAAATGAATTGCTGGCCGATTGCATAAACAGCATGTTGAGCAGTAAAACCTTTAGTAAAAATCATGCTGGGTATATAGCTAATTCCTTGAAACGGCAAGTAATTCATGACATTTTGCGCCCAAACAGGGAAGAAACTTATTGGCAAGATTAGTCCAGAGAACAAATCGATGATGACTCGTTTTGCTCTGATTAACCCAGAATTATTAAATAGAAAAAAGGTGGTTATTCCTGTAAGCAAATTGATCTGAGTGTTGATGAAAAAACTTAACAAAATGGAAATAGCAAATAGTCCCCATACAGCTATATCCCACGTTAGATGGATTGGAAAAATAAAATAGACAATGACAAGTCCGGGAACTGAGAATAGAAATAGACGAAATATCCCTTCTCCAAGTGCCTGCATCATTTTCATCACCAGATAGTTATAAGGCCTAATTAACTCTACCGCCACTCGGCCATCCATAATCTCCACTGCCATTTCCCGATCCAAATTATTAAAATAGAAGGCCCGGGCCATCCAAGAAATAGCGACATATGTGGTCATTTGGGCAATAGACAGTCCCTGAATTTGCTCTTTTCCTCCGTAAATCGCAGACCATAAAAAATAATAGGCCCCAATATTAATGCTATAAATCAAGATGCCCGTATAATAATTAGTTCGATAGGCGAGCATCATTAAAAAACGGATTCGGATCATTTCCAAATATTTATCCAAGCCTGACTTCACCCTTTTCATAGATATTTCGAATGATCTCTTCTGTTGAAGTCTCGTGGATATTTAAATCCTTGATTTTGTAAGCAGCGACTATTTGGGCGATTAGCTGTGAAATCAGCTCATCTTGATCCTCGATATAAGCAATGAAAACCTGTTCTTTTTCATCGTGTTCCCATTTAACGGGAAGACCAGCTGTAGCAGCCTTTACCGATTGCAAATCTACAGTCTCAAGAAACTGAAAATGCACTTCCTTCCCTTCCCCCCATGTTTCCTTTAAATGATGCAAAGCCCCATCATAGATGACTTTTCCTTCATCCAACATGATCACCCGTTCACAGAGAGCTTCGATATCCGAAAGGTCATGAGTCGTTAAAAGAATCGTGGTCTGATATTTTTCATTAATTTCTTTTAAGAATTCACGGATTTTCAATTTAACTAACACGTCTAATCCAATTGTCGGCTCATCTAAAAACAGCAGTGGCGGGTTGTGGATTAACGCCGCAGCTAACTCGCACCTCATCCTTTGCCCCAAAGATAGCTTACGGACAGGCTTATCCAATAATGGTTCGATATCCAACGTCTTGATAACATGATTCATATGATTGTCATATTGTTCATCCGATACTTTATATACTTTTTTTAGCAGGCGGAACGATTCTTGAACCGCAATATCCCACCATAATTGCGACCTTTGCCCAAAAACGACCCCAATGGTTTGAACAAATTTTTCCCGGTCTTTGTGTGGATTCATGCCATTTACCACAATATGTCCGGAAGTCGGTGTTAAGATTCCCGTCAGCATTTTAATGGTTGTCGACTTTCCGGCTCCATTTTCACCTATGTATCCGACCATTTCTCCTTGTTTTACCATAAAGTTAATGTCATTTACTGCCGGAATAATTTTTTCATTTCTAGTAAATAAATCCCGAAAAGCTCCCTTTAACCCTTTTCGGCTGGAGTAAACCTTAAACTCCTTGCGTAAATTTTTCACTTCAATTGCATTGCTCATTTGCGTACCTCCTGACGCTGCCCTAAAAATTTAGTTTAATCAAATTACCTCTGTAAAACAACCAGCAGGCTTTTAAAATAGAGGAAAAGGAAATAGTCGAAAAGTTGCTACAGGAAAAACGTGCTAAAATAGGATAGGAACAAATTGTTAGGAGGAATCATTGTGAAATTTGCCAATTCTGAAAGGTTACATAAAGAAGCATTGGAACATATTGTCGGAGGAGTAAACAGTCCTTCACGTTCCTATAAAGCAGTGGGAGGCGGCTCCCCCGTAGCAATGGAGCGGGCACAGGGCGCTTACTTTTGGGATGTAGACGGCAATCAATATATTGATTATTTAGCCGCTTATGGTCCAATTATTACCGGCCATGCCCACCCACATATAACAGAAGCGATTACACGGGCTGCAGAAACTGGTGTCCTATATGGTACACCAACACCTCACGAGGTAAAGTTTGCCAAAATGCTGAAAGAGGCAATCCCATCATTAGATAAGGTAAGGTTTGTCAATTCAGGGACAGAAGCGGTGATGACTACGATCCGCGTCGCACGTGCTTATACTGGACGTACAAAGATCATTAAATTTGCCGGATGTTACCATGGACACTCAGACCTCGTATTAGTTGCTGCGGGATCTGGTCCCTCAACATTAGGTACTCCAGACTCGGCCGGGGTACCTAAAAGTATTGCCGAAGAAGTGATTACCGTTCCGTTTAATACCATTGAACCATTTAAACAGGCTCTTGAAAGATGGGGAGAACAAGTTGCTGCGGTATTAGTAGAACCTATTGTCGGCAATTTTGGAATTGTTGAACCTAATCCTGGGTTTCTGGAGCAGGTCAATGAATTAACCCATCAAGCAGGTGCTCTGGTGATTTATGATGAGGTTATAACTGCTTTCCGTTTCATGTATGGAGGTGCCCAGAATTTATTGGGAATTACGCCGGATTTAACCGCAATGGGAAAAATTATTGGCGGCGGTTTGCCAATTGGTGCTTATGGCGGTCGAAAAGAAATAATGGAAACAGTTGCTCCGTTGGGACCTGCTTACCAAGCTGGAACAATGGCCGGTAACCCAGCTTCCATGCTTGCAGGGATTGCCTGTTTGGAGGTTTTAAAGCAAGAAGGAGTATATGACTATTTAGACCGGTTAGGAGCAATACTCGAGGAAGGTATCCTAGCAGCAGCTGAAGAATATGGCATTTCTATTACCATAAATCGTTTAAAAGGGGCTTTAACCGTCTTTTTTACTACTGAAAAAATTGAAAACTATGACCAAGCTCAGCATACTGATGGCGAAATGTTCGGCAAGTTTTTCAAACTAATGCTGCAACAGGGCATAAATCTTGCCCCTTCAAAATATGAAGCATGGTTTTTGACAATCGCTCATACGGAAGAAGATATTGATGCTACTTTAAACGCAGTCAGAAATGCATTTTCATTACTAAAAGAAGAATAAATATGCACATTTTATGCATTGGTTGGGAGTGGGAATCACTCCCAATATTTTTTTGGATTCAAATGAAAACGTTTACATTAATACCTTTTGGTGTTCCTTATGGCAGTTTTTTATTCATTATTTTCCATCCATTTTTTTGTATATTTATTTGATTTCTGAAAATTCTTATGATATTATTACATTATCTTTTTTGCATTGTAGCTTGAACTGTGGTAGTCCGACTAAAGTATGGTACATTTTCTAACTCATAATCAATTTTTCTAAATATAGTTTAATAGGAGGTGAAACGGCTTCCTAAGGTTCCCTAAAGAAGCCAAATATTTATGACCCAAAGATGGACCCCTTCCCAATTTAAAGATTTTCACAAGGACGAACATGATGCCTGTGGAATCGTAGCGTGCCTTGAAAAAAATAAGGTGCCTACTAGGAAAAATATTTTTGATGTTATTAATGCTCTTGTGACTATGAATCACCGCGCTGGATTTATTAACGGAGAAGGCGACGGAGTTGGGATTCACCTCGATATTCCAATTGAACTTTGGAAAGAAAAATTGCACAAGACCGGACTCGATATTCAATTAGTAGATCGAGAAGACTTTGCGGTTGGACATATCTTTATCAGCCAAAAAGTAGACTGGAAAACTACTAAACAAGAACTACAAGCAAAACTGGAAGCACACGAACTTGAGCTAATTTATGAAACAGATAAAGTAACCAACCCATCGGCACTTGGACCGATTGCCATCCAAGAAAACCCTGTATTTTGGCAATTTGCTTGTTTATCTGATAAAAGCGGACAGGAATTAAATAAAGTATTATTTGAAACGCTAGTTGATTTTGAGGCAAATGAACATGTTCATGTCGCATCACTAAGTCAAAATCACGCGGTATACAAAGTTATGGGTGCTGGGGATATCTTACCTCGGTATTACCAAGACTTAGCAAGTCCACTTGTTGCTTCAACCATGACACTAGGCCATAACCGTTATTCTACCAACACACTATCAAGCTTTTTCCGTGTTCAGCCATTCAGCGTTCTAGGTCATAATGGAGAAATCAATACGATTGCAAAACTTCGCGATGAAGCCAAACTGATTGGTGTTCCACTTGTAAAAGACGGAAGTGATTCCCAAGATTTAAGTAGAACAATGGAAACCTTGATTTGCCGTGATGGATATACATTGTTTGAGGCTATGGATTTATTATTTCCACCAATAATAAACGAAATAAAAAAGTATCCTGAGCATTTACAAGATTTATATACTTACCTTCGGGAAGCTTGGGGACATTTTGCTCAAGGTCCAGCTGGAATCATTTCCAGATACGGTGACGAAGCAGTATTTAGCGTGGATGCATTAGGTTTACGCCCGCTATGGATGCTGGAAACTGAAAGTTCCTATCTATTCTCTTCCGAACCAGGCATTATTCCTACTAGCGAGTATGTAAATGACCCTAAACCTTTAGCACCAGGAGAAAAGGTAGGATTTAAATGGAATGGCGATACATTAAAGGTTTTTGAACATAGCGAGTATCAAGAAGAAGTTTATAATCGCTTCTCACCTCGGCTGAATCTTAGTGAAGCAAGAGTTCGCTTGCAGCCGCCAGCTTTAAGTAAAACGGTTACCATGAATTATCCTGATAAAATTCATAACGGCCAATATAAAGCGTTTGGCTGGGAAAGAGACCATATTCAATTAATTGAACAAATGGCAGAAAAAGGGGTCGAACCAATCCGTTCCCTTGGACACGATGCACCGCTCGCAGCGTTAAATTCTGAGCGCGTAAATATTGCAGATTACATCAAAGAGAGTGTTGCCGTTGTAACAAATCCTGCGATTGACCGCGACCGGGAAACTGAGCATTTTTCAACCCGGGTGATTATCGGAAAAAGACCTGGCTTATTCTCCAAAGAAACAGCAGAAACGGTTTTAGAATTGACCACTCCCCTACTTTTAGAGGGTAAAGCAGGGTACAACTGTGCTGAAAGTTTAGGCCAGCCAAGCTTTGATCAAATTGTCCAATACTATCAAGACAAAAAATTAGCAGCCTATATTTCTATGACTTTCCAAAATGATGAAGGCATTGACCAGGCACTTGAAAGACTTGCAGTCGAAGCAGTTCAAGCGGTTAAAGCAGGTAAAGCATTATTAATTCTTGATGATGCTAAGGCACATCAAGTAGATTCCTATTGGATTGACCCTCACATGGTCACGTCAGCTATTGATCAGGCGCTCGTCAAGGCAGAACTAAGAAGAGACTGCTCTATATTATTACGATCAGCCGCCATCCGTTCCCTTCACGATATTATTACCGTATTTGGACTAGGTGCTGATTTAATTAGTCCTTATTATATGTTTTTGACTGTACTCAATGAGACTGAGAAACCATTAATCAATCTTTATAGCGCTCTGACAAAAGGTCTTGAAAAAGTTATCTCTACAATCGGAATTCATGAACTGCGTGGCTATGGCCGATTGTTCTCCAGCATCGGACTGCATGAGTCCATTGCCAAAATTCTCAATACAACCAACTTTTTTGGCTCAGATGAACTTGAAACAAATTTCGAGACTCTGAAAACTGACTCACTCAAGAGAGCAGAAGATTATAATAATGAAAAAGAACGGCTCGGAAAGACATTCCACCTCTTTCCTCGGATTTGGAAGGCAATCGGGGATATTGCAGCTACCGGAGATTATGGAGTTTACCGTGATAAAATTTCTGAACAAGAAGCGGAAAACCCTACAACAATCCGTCATTTAATTCGATTGAAGGCAAGCAATAATCAACTATCGCCAGAAGATGTCGATATTCGTGTTGGTGAACACGACCTGCCGTTTGTGATTTCATCCATGTCTTTCGGCTCTCAAAACGAAATTGCCTTCAGAGCTTACGCAGAAGGAGCTGACAGACTCAATATGGTCAGCCTCAATGGTGAAGGCGGCGAAATTAAAGATATGCTTGGCAAATATCCAAGAACCCGTGGGCAGCAAATTGCCTCTGGACGTTTTGGAGTAAATGCTGAACTTTTAAATTCTTCTAATCTATTGGAAATAAAAATTGGCCAGGGTGCCAAGCCTGGGGAAGGCGGTCACTTACCTGGTTCCAAGGTTACAGCAAAAGTAGCTGCAGCGCGTAATGCAACACTTGGATCCGATTTAATTTCACCGTCAAACAATCATGACATCTATTCTATAGAAGATTTAGCACAAATGATTCACGAATTAAAAACAGCTAACGACCAAGCAAAAATTGCTGTGAAAGTTCCGGTTGTACCGAATATCGGAACAATAGCAGTCGGTATAGCCAAAGCAGGAGCCGACATTATTACACTAAGTGGCTTTGATGGCGGTACCGGAGCAGCAAGAATTCATGCCTTGCAACACGTAGGTCTTCCAGTGGAAATTGGAGTTAAAGCAGCCCATAATGCATTACTAGAAAGCGGGCTGCGCCATAAGGTCGAAATATGGGCAGACGGCGGAATGAAGAGCGCAGTGGATGTTATCAAAGTCATGCTGCTTGGTGCGAACCGCATTGGCTTTGGAACACTTTCCATGCTGGCTATCGGCTGCACCACTTGCCGCGGCTGCCACTTAGATACATGCCATGTAGGTATAGCGACCCAAATTGAAACGGAAGCTCAGGCAAAAGACCATGGTCTCCGCCGATTTGTACCACGCCAATTCGAGGTTGCTGTACAAGGGATCATGAATCTATATACTGCTTTTGCAAAAGAGGTAAAAGCATTGGCAGCTTCACTAGGTATTCGTAACCTCCAAGAAGCAGTTGGGCGTTCCGATTTATTGGAGCAAGCATCAGGCGAACACAGGTTAAACCTTACACACCTGTTAAAGCCATTGGAAATTAGCCAATTTTCTAGGATGGAAACACCAAAATCACTTGAGCAAACTCAAATGCAGGTGGCAGCTGGTGCAGAATATTTGGATGCCAGTGTTGAGCAGTTGCATTCTTCTAGAGAATTTGTCAACGTCACATCTGAACAACGTGTGTTAGGCAGCCGAGTATCCTGCCACCGTGTTCGCGGCAGATTGGATGGTTCTTATAAACAACTTCCAAAAGTTCAGCTTAAATATAAAGAAGGCTCTATTCCTGGTAATGGCTTGGGCGCTTATAATAGTGAAGGAATCGAGATCACCGTTAACGGCGGCGGTCAGGACGGCGTGGGTAAAACTTCATTTGGCGGCAACATTTTTGTATTGAAATCTCAAGGCAAAAACGGCCGATTCTTAAATGGCTCTGTCGGCAAAGGCTTTGGTTATGGAGCTCAAAAAGGCCTTTTAGTTGCCCAAGGCAATGCCGATGCACGTGCTGGTATCCGTCTTTCAGGTGCCGACTTAATCATTGGCGGCCAAGTTAAAAAGCCAGTTACTGAAAAGGAAAATGGAAACCTTGGGGCCAACGCAAATATCAAAGGCTTTGCCTTTGAATATATGACAAATGGCCGTGGATTAGTATTAGGTGACCCAGGCCCATGGATTTGCGCAGGTATGACAGGTGGAGTGGTTTATGTCCGTTACCAGCCTGAAATGGGTTTAACAAAAGATGCTATCAGAAGAAGGATTGCCAAGGGAGCAAAGGTTTCTGTCGAAAACTTATCCGACAAAGGTAAACAAGATATTTACGAATTGCTTACCCAATATACTGATTTACTTGAACAAAATGGCCAGACTGGTGAAGCTGTACAACTGCGCAAGCTACTAAACAGTCCGGAAGATCACTTCATTCAAATTGTTCCAGTTAAGGAGCAAGCCGACCCATCAGTATCAACAGAATAATAAAGCATATCAGAGCATAACAAAAAAGCGCCCGCAGTTTATTGCGGACGCTTTTTCCATCTAGCCCTATGTGCCCAATTAGAGTTTTTCCTCCGTTTAAGGCAACTTTTAATGAATAAATACATATAATTTCTCTTGATTATATGCGTTAATACAGGTATATTACTTAGATAGTTTCTTATCTGATATCATTATTTATTAATCTCTCTATTGAAAGGAATCAGCAAATAACATGAAGCTAGGTGCCCGCATCTTTAAAACGGGAATTGCTATTGTTCTCTCTCTCTATTCAGCCCAATTATTGCATTCCCCTTCTCCTGTTTTAGCAGCAATTGCCGCCATTTTCGCCATTCAGCCAACAATCTACCGTTCCTACTTAACGATAATCGAACAAATACAAGGAAATCTCATTGGGGCCATCGTTGCCGTTATTTTCGTTCTGCTCTTGGGCAATCATTTCATTATTATCGGCTTGGCGGCGATTATTGTCATCATGATTAACCTTAAACTAAAGCTTGAAAACACCATTGGTCTTTCAATGGTAACACTTATTTCAATTATGGAAAGCACTGAGGAAACCTTTATAACGTTTGCAGGTATCCGTTTTTCTACTATCATGATTGGTGTATTTTCAGCCTTCGTGGTCAATCTCATATTCATGCCGCCTAAATACGAAAATAAACTTTATAGCAAAATTACCAGTACAACTGAAGAAATTATCCGTTGGATTCGTTTAAGCTCCCGACATGCTTATGATCACCATCTGTTGAAATCCGATATTGAATCCATAAAAAAGAACGTAAAAATGATGGAAGACTTTTATACCATGTACAAGGAAGAAAGAAGCTACCTAAAAAAATCAACTCTCGATAAGTCACGAAAACTGGTCATATACAGGCAGATGATTATAACCGCAAGAAAAGGGTTAGATACCTTAAAAAAACTCCACAGATTTGAAAACGAGCTGTTGCAGCTTCCCGGAGACTTTAAAGCTGCCATACAAGAACAATTAGATTTGCTTATTTACCGACATGAGCAGCTGATGCTTATGTTTATAGGTAAAGTGCCATTACCTGCTGCCGAAGAAGTGTTGGATGTTTTTTCAAATAATCAAAAGCTTTTTGCATTATTTCTGAATCAGCCAAGGGAGATGGATGAGGATAGTCCTCACTTATTCCATACCATGCAAATTGTCGCTGCCATTATTGATTACAGTGAGCAAATTGAGCATCTTGATTTGTTAATCACCAGTTTTCACTCGTTTCATCATAATGAAATCTTAGTTGAGGACAAAGACTAAAAACGACAAACAAAAGCCGAAGCAATTTATTTTGCTTCGGCTTTTGTTTTTTCCAATTGCTGGACTTGAAATAACTTATAATAGCCTCCTTGTTTCGCCATTAACTCATCATGGGTTCCCACTTCTGCGATTTGGCCATGATCAATTAAAACAATTCGGTCTGCATGGGTAATCGTGGATAAACGATGGGCCACGATAAAGGTAGTTCGGTCTTTCGCCAGTTCGTTTAATGACTCCTGAATTAAATGCTCGCTTTCCAAATCAAGAGCAGACGTAGCTTCATCCAGGATTAAAATCGGCGGGTTCTTTAAGAAAACCCTGGCAATCGCAATGCGCTGCTTCTGCCCACCTGAAAGTTTTACTCCCCTCTCTCCAACCTTTGTATCATAGCCCTCTGTCAGTTGTTGAATAAATTCATCCGCACTAGCTGCTTTGGCTGCACGATACACTTCTTCATCCGAAGCATCCGGCTTGCCTAACAGGATATTCTCCTTTACAGATTCACTGAACAAAATATTATCTTGAAAAACTACTCCAATTTTGTCCCTAAGGGATTGAATTTTAAATTGGCGGATATCTGTTCCATCTAACGTAATTCTCCCTTTTGATACATCATAAAAACGGGGAATCAGACTGACAAGTGATGATTTTCCTCCCCCGCTCATACCAACCAATGCGATGGTTTCGCCATTTTTTACATTCAGATCTATGCCCTTTAGAACGGCGCCATCTTCTTCTTTATAGGCAAAAGAAACATTCTCAAAGGAGATTTCCCCTTTTACGTCCCTGCACTCAATCGCATCCGGTGCATCTACTACATCATATTTTTCATCCAATAATTCAAAAACCCGGTCCATCGATGCAAAAGATTGGGTAATCGTGGTTGACGAATTGACTAATCTTCGCAGCGGATTATACAACTTATCAATATAAGCGTAAAAAGCGACCATCGTTCCTAATGTAAGCTGTCCATGGATAACTAAATAGGCGGAATAGCCAATAACGAGTAAAGGAGCAATGTCGGTAATGGTGTTAACCACCGAGAAGGACTTCGCATTCCAGCTTGTATGCTGAATGGCTTTTTCTAAAAAGTTTTTATTCTGCTTATCAAACAGCGTCTGCTCATGCTCTTCAATCGCAAAGCTTTTGATGATGGCCATTCCCTGTACCCTTTCATGCAAATAACTCTGTACACCAGCTAGAGCTTGCGACCTCGCTCTTGTCAGTCTTCGCAAGTTACCAAAAAAGTACTTTATGGAAAAAGCATATAGCGGAAAGAGTAAAATGGATACAATAGTTAATTTGACACTCATAGTAAACATGACAATGATGGCTATAACGATTGTAGCCATATCCAGCCAAATGTTCATTAATCCTGTTACTACAAAAGTCTTCGTTTGCTCAACATCATTTATCATTCTGGAGATAATTTCTCCTGCCCTGCTGTTTGCATAATATTTAAAGCTAAGTTTCTGGATATGTTTATATAAAACACCACGCAGGTCATATAATATTTTATTTGATGTCCACTGTGCAAAATATTGCCGATAGTATTCGATTGGCGGTCTAAGAATGACAAAAATAACGATCATGATTCCCATCATGAGGAATAATTTGTTTACTTTTTCGCCATTTGACAATCCATGATTCCCTAATACATCATCGACCACGTATTTAATCAGCATAGGCAAAATAAGTGGAATGGAAAACTTAACAATCCCGATGATAATCGTAGCAATTATTTGCCAACGGTACGGCTTTACAAACTCTAAATAACGGCGTATGCTGTTCAAACTCCCCTCACCTACCTCTCTAGATAAATAAACAGCCAAAACGCCTGTTGATTTAAAATCAACAGGCGTTTGAATTTGGCACACCAGCTAACGTCTGTACGTAAGATACCTTTCATACCAAATATCAATAAAATCTGGCGCGAATGGGCCATTCTTTTGTCTAATCCACTGAATTAGCTTATCGACATTGCGCTTTAAAATCTGATCAATCACATCAGGATAATTCATTTCTCGGCGATGGCGTTCATACTCATCCTCATCAAGTAAGTTAAACGTCATATCAGGATATACTTTTATATCAAGATCATAATCGATATACTTAATTGCCTCACCATCGAAAATGAATGGTGAACTTAGATTGCAGTAGTAATAAATACCATCTTCGCGAATCATGCCAATAACATTAAACCAATATTGTGAGTGAAAGTAACAAATGGCTGGTTCTCTTGTAATCCATGTCCTGCCATCTGATTCTGTTACAAGTGTCCGATCATTTGCACCTATTACTAAGTTCTGCGACCCCTTTAGTACAGTGGTTTCTTCCCAGACGCGATGGATGTGCCCATTGTGTTTATAACTATGTATTTGTACTGGTTCACCTTCGTTGGGTACGCCCATTTTCTCCCCTACCTTCATTTTTAACGCTGTTTCATCTAATCTCCATCCAATACGACAAATAACAGCAAAGATAAATTTCCTACTTTCTATTATTATAACGGTTGAAGACAGAATTTAAAACAAAAGAGCCATATTTCCATATGGCTCTTTGTAAAAATTTGCGTTTTTTTATAAAGAAGACGAAAAATTCATTTCTCGATACGTATTAATGACCTCTTCGGTTTGTTTTTCAAAGATGTGTTGAATCTGTTTTAACTCTTCCTTCATGATCTTAATATCGGTTTGGATACTTTCCAAGTCAGTCTCACTTTGTAAAGCTTGCAGTTCTGCTTCAATCTTCTGGCAGCGTTCCAGCTCAGCTTGTAAGTAAAGTAATTTTTCCATCGTTACCATTTGCTCGGAAACAAGTTTGTTAAATTGGTCCACTTCCCTCACCGCCTTAAAGTTTGTTCTTAATATTTATTCTTTAGAAACAAGCAGAATCCTTTAACCAATTATGTAAACTCTCGGGAAGTTTTGTCGAAAGGGAAAGAAGCGAAGAAAAAAAAGAAGGTACCCCAAAAGACAGGAGTACCTTCTTTTTACCAGTATGTTTAATTAGCTTTGGCCAAATTGTCCGCCAGAGTTTTGGCTCTTGCGAGATTCAGCTTGTTGGTTTTGTTGTCTTACTTCTTGTGCGTTAGTTTCGCTTGCAAATTCAGTGCCAAATGCACCAGCAGATGTTCCAGCGGCACCTGCACCAGCTGCTCCAGCGCCTGCTGAACCAGAACGAGCAGAACGAGCGTTTTGCTGTCTTACTTCTTGTGCATTTGTTTCACTTGCAAACTCAGTGCCAAAAGAACCTGCAGAACCTGCACCAGCAGATTGTGCGTTTTGTTGTCTTACTTGTTGGATGTTAGTTCCTGCACTTGTTTTGTTTGGCTGTTGATTGAAATTTGCCATTTGTTATCACCTCCACGAGATTAATTTACCCGTCCCCGTGGAGATTATCCCAAAAATTTTTTACGAAATTTCTTAAACGAGCAGCGATATGCCTCCATCAACAATAATGGTTTGGCCACGAATCATGCTTGAAGCATCTGAAAGCAGGAACATAACACAATTGACCATATCTTCAATTTCAACCATTCTTCCAGCAGGTGTTTTTTCTGCGGCCTCCTGAAGCAGTTCCTCACGATTCGGGAAATGTTTTAGTGCCTCAGTGTCCACAGCACCGCCAGATACTGCATTAACCACGATATTCTTCGGTGCCAATTCAACCGCCAAATACCTGGTCAGTGCTTCGAGTGCAGCTTTGGACACCCCGACAGCAGTATAGTTCTCCAGATAGCGGATTGAGCCAAGTGAACTGATGCTAACAATTTTTCCTCCGCCATTGCGCTCCATCAATTTAGCCGCCTCTTGGGCACAAAATAAAAGCGCCTTACTGTTAATATTCAGGGTCCAATCCCAATGCGATTCTTCCAATTCCATTGCCGGACGTTGGACACCGGATGCGGCATTGTTAACAAATACATCCAAACGGCCAAACTCTTGGTCAATTTGGGCAAACATGTCTTTTATTTTGGCAACATCCCCGACATTTGCCTTTAACACTAATGCTTTTCTCCCTAAGGCCTCCACTTGTTCTGCTGTTTCCATAGCCCCTTTTTTGCTTCGAGCGTAATTAATTACAATATCATAACCGGCTTGAGCAAGTTTTAACGCAGTTGCCTTCCCAATTCCTCGGCTGCTCCCTGTTACTAATGCTACTTTTTGTGTCATTTAAAATCCCATCCTTCAACTCTGATGTTTTCATTTTAGCTTTAACATGAATAGAAGACAATGTATAGTAGAAAAACTAAACCATATTACCTCTAGAAAGGACGTAATAACTATGTATGTTGGCAGAGATATTACTGAACTCTCGATGATGGCTAAAACAGAATGGCAAGACAGTGAACTTGCCTTTTTTCATCACGCCATGCAACAGATGACCCCCTATTTAAACAGTGAAGGGCAATCCATTCATCGGCAGATTATTGAAGAAATTGAGGCACGGGGCGGAATGAAACGCAATGAAGCGGATTATACACACGGCACAAAACCAGTTTATGATTAATTTAAATAACGCCGCTTTCTTAGCGGCGTTTATTCATATTCCTGGAATAATTTAAACATCTTTTGATGTGGTACCGGAAAAGCATAATCCTGCAGCTGATCCTCTGTTACAAGCTTCCACTCCTGATTTTCTTCTACACTAGAATTCAATTTTCCGATATAGACTTCGATATTCCATACCAAGTGTGAAAATACATGCTCGATTTGTCCAATAATTTTCTCTAATTGGACATCAAGACTTAACGTATCCTTTAATTGCTGCCTGACAGCTTCACGCTCATGCTGAAATGAAGAAAGCATTTCGACATTTGGAAATTCCCATAAATTGGCTAGTAACCCTTGGTCCGGGCGTCTGTGAATTAAAAATTTGCCTGTTTCGTCCATTAAAATGACAGACGCAAGCTGTACATGGCGGGTTTTAGTCTTCTTTGTCTTTACTGGCAATTCATCTTGGATTCCTTCTTCAAATGCCTGGCAATGATCTCGAACAGGACACAATAAGCAGGCAGGTGAGGTAGGAGTGCAAACTAAGGCACCCAATTCCATTAGGGCTTGATTAAAGGAAGAAGGGTCTTGATGGGAAATGAGCTCCCTTACCGCCTTTTCAAAAACTTTGCGGGAAGCAGGTCTGGCAATATCTTCTTCTATAATTAATATTCTTGATAGCACCCTCATGACATTGCCGTCTACTGCAGGCTCCGGCAATCCATAAGCGATACTTAATATCGCCCCGGCGGTATATGGCCCCACTCCTTTTAATTCAGAAATCTTTTTAGGGGAATCGGGCACTTCTCCATTATACCTTTCCTTTACCTCTCTTACTGCTGATTGCAAATTTCGGACTCTTGAATAGTATCCAAGTCCTTCCCAAGCCTTAAGCACTTTATCCTCGTCGGCTTCTGCTAAGTCCTCAATTGTCGGAAACCAATCAATAAATCGGTTAAAATATGGAATAACGGTATCGACTCTGGTCTGCTGCAGCATGATTTCTGATACCCAAACTTTATAAGGATCTTTATCCTTTCTCCACGGCAAATTACGCTGTTCCCTCTTAAACCAGGTGATTAAGTCATGTTGAAATGCTTTTATATTGATTTTTTTGGTAAAATTTTGTTCAATTAACATAACGTTTAGTTCCTCCTGCTGTTAAACATACAAAAAAAGGGGAATATAATAAACGATAACGGATAATATGCTTTTTGACAAGAAGTTTGAAAGGAGATACTTTCTTTTGGATACTGGCACACATGTTGTAATGGGAATTGCACTTGGAGGTCTTGCAACCTTGGATCCGGCGGTTACTTCCAACCATGCCACGACAATCAGTGTGTTAATCGCTACGATTGCTGGCTCGCAAATACCAGATATTGATACGGTTTTAAAACTGCGTAACAATGCTATCTATATTCGGAATCATCGTGGCATTACGCATTCTGTACCCGCTGTTGTATTATGGCCTTTGGTGATATTGGCTGTCCTTTATCCTTTTTTTCCGAATGCCAACCTTTTGCATTTATGGGCATGGACATTTGCTGCTGTTTTCATTCATGTTTTCGTAGATATCTTTAATGCCTATGGCACCCAGGCACTTAGACCATTTTCAGCCAAATGGGTTGCTCTTGGAGTGATTAATACCTTTGACCCTTTCATTTTTGGGATTCATGTCCTTGCCATTTTTATCTGGGCCGTGGGGGCACACGCAGGCTATACATTCCTAGCCATGTTCCTGGTGATCATTGCTTATTACTTCAAACGGTATCAAGCTAAAAAAAGAGTTTTGCTTGAGGTAAGGTCGATGATTCCTGATGTTAAAGAAATCATTGTTGCACCAACCATGAGATTCCATCAATGGCGGATTGCTGCCATGAGTGAAGGATTTTTTTACGTGGGCCGAGCCTCCAAAGAGAAGGTTGAAATCCTTGATCAATTTAAGCGGGTTCCTGTTCCACAAACACCAGTCATTGAAGCTGCAAAAAAGGATGAAAATATTGCAGCCTTCCTTTCTTTTTCACCTGTTTACCGCTGGGAAGTGGATGAGTATGATCATTACTATGAAGTCAGATTTATCGATTTACGCTATCGTAGTAATGGCCATTATCCGTTTGTTGCAGTTGTCCAGTTAGATACCAATCTGAAGCCAATTACTTCTTATACCGGTTGGGTTTACAGTGAAAAGAAGCTGCGAAAGAAATTAGGAATATTGCCAAGTTAAAAACTCGCCATTTGGCGAGTTTTTCATTTAATGAAGCATCTTTTTATTTTGATTTAAATATTTTTCGTATTTTGGATTGGATGTAGTAAATTCATGAAGCTTCGGGCCATAGTTTTCAATCCATTGCTTTACAATCCTTTCAGTCGCTTCACTGCCCTTATACTCACGACCTGCCTTCGCCTGAGTTGTTTCAAAGTCATCCCATAACAATTCTACCCAAGTTCGTGCTTCATTGTAGGAAAGCTGCTCATTTTTATCAAGCAACAGCTTAGTTAATTTCTCCTGATAATCATTCATGTATCTCACCTCTTGCCAATTTCTTTTAATTATAAAGATAAAAAGTTTCGTGGATAATAATAGTACGGGTATGGACGGTGTAAATGCACCGCTTTACACGTTTTCTCATTCCCTTTTATGGAGGTATAGCATGAGAAATAAACAGCGCAATTTCCCTAACCAAAATAAACAGAATTTTGATGGTGAGCCAAGGGCAAAAGCAGAATATGCCTCAAGACGAGCAGATGGGACGATTAATACCCATCCGCAAGAGCGGATGAGAGCTTCAAACGCTCGTGATGACGAATCGCCGCAGGTTTGGAAATAACAAAAGCTCCAATCTGTGTAGGCATGCATTTCTCACTCACAAGCCAGAGAGTTTTCTCTCTGGTTTGTTCTTTAGTTAAGCTCATTTAACATAGAAATCGGCAGTGCCTCTTCACTTCCGTCGCCACCTAAGCGAAAGCCCCAGGCGAATACACCCTTGAAATATTCAATTTTAAAATATTCACCAGGTGCCCCTTCAATTTCATATATTTCTCCCTTTTTAAAATTTTGTGGATCCAACAAATAGGCACGAGCCATTTGCACTTTCCTCTCAAGCACAGCAAACTCATTGACCATCCCCATTTGTTCAGCTTTTCTTGCCTGTTCCTTTAGTTTGGCAATTTCCTGGGTTAATTCTTGTTCTGTCAAATCACTATATCTTTTCTCCTGCTGCATATAATTCACATCCAGTTCTGTTTGTTTAATACTCTTCCCTATTTAAAGAGGCTATGTACTTTTCAATGAGTTCCATAGAAAAACCCTTTCGATACAAAGCCTGCTTCATTTTCTGCTCATATTCAAACCCGCTATACTGAAAAAATTTTCTATGGGCTTTTGCTCCCTGGTATTGGATCGCAGAAAATTCTTCTTCTGCCCCGTTACCTTGTAGTTCCTCAACAGCAAGATGAATGATTCCAAACGGATATCCCTTTCTAAGCAGTATTTGCTCTAGCTTTTGTTTTTGAATCTTTTGGGATTCCATTGAAGATTTGCTGAAGAATTTTTGACTCAGCTTTACTGCCTTCTCTAGTTGCAGTTCTGAAGAGTATGCTGCTAATGCTCGCGAAATTAGATCTTCAGCAACACCCTTTTCTTTCAATTCTTGTTTAATCAAATCCGGTCCCTTGTCAGTTGTATTGACTTGGGTTCTCACAAACGCCAAAGCAAAATCTTCATCATTGATATATTTTTGGTTAGCTAATTTATGAAGGACCTCTTTTATAATAGGCTCTTCGACATCTTTTTTGATTAGATAATCGCTTACCTCTTTTTCTGATCTCATTCTTCGCGCTAAATATTGAATTGAAAGATTATATGCTTTACGGATATCATCCTGAAATTGAATTTCATAGATGGAAAGTTCATCAATTTCCATACCCTTTTTTAATTCAAACTTAATAAGGACGTCACTGTCAACACTAAAAGCGTACTCTTCCCCTTTTCCGTGATCCAAATATAAATTAAACCTATCTTGGTTTTTTTTCTGGGTGGTGATTCTTGTAATGATAGCCATTCTTTCACCTCTCTCCCCCTACTTTATCATATTCTACAATACCTTTTTAATTTTTTATTCTTAAGAAATCGATTCTTTTTGTATGTTTCTTCGGCAATTAGGAAAAAATGTAAAAAGGTGCACTTTGTACCTTTACAATGAAAATGGCGAAAGGAATGATCATAATGGGAGATCGCAAAAAGGATAAAAATCGGGGAAAATATTCACTTACAAGTACGCAAGAAGTATTGTATCAGCGTGAATTTAAAATGGCTGACCGTGCCGGCGGTTTCACTGATCGTAAAACTAAGCTATAAAATTATTCCATAAATAACCCCTGTTCATTTGTTCATCCTAATAAATGGAGCCAATCTGGCTTTCAAACCGACAAATGAAAGGGGTTTTTGTTATGGGCCGTTCACATGGACATAAAACTCGTGATAAAAATAAGGCATCTTTGCCACAGGTTCCCAAAAATATGAAATCAGATGGCTATGATGTTGAATTTTCAAGAGAGTTAGCCGATCAAGAGGATATGGAAGCTCAAGCTCGTGCAAATGCAGCCAATCAACGTGCTGCCAGAAGAAATAAGTAAAAAAGGAAGCAGGATTTTTTATCCTGCTTCTTACAAAAGAAATATATAAAAGGGGGGATATATTTCAGCGAGTTCCAAAGAGAAGTTAATCCAACTAAGATTTAGAACTCGTTAAAATCTAAATGAATTGTGAAATATTTCACTTTCTTATCTATACTTTTACTATACTCTCCTAATTATGATGAAACAACGCATTTCACAGTTATTTAACATATTTATATTAGAAATGTGAATAGGATGTGAACTCTTGCAGTCGAGACCATAAAACTGCAAATAAAAAGAAAGAAGCCCATGCTCCTTTCTGATGTTTAAATGACAACTGTCTGCTCCTGCAGAACTGCCTCCCCCTCTACGTCGCCTAAAATCGCATAGTAGTGCAACATTGGTTCTAGACATGACAAGCGTTGTAAGTCAGATTTTGTTGCTTTTACTACATAGTTTCCTGCTTGTTCACCGCCACTCCAAACCACGCTCAATTTGGATAGGGGTTGGCTTACTCCATGAATAAACCAGTATTCGCTTACCTCATCCTGTTCCTCCACTTTATGGGAAGCAAGTTTTCGATTAGCCGTAGAATCAGTTGCTTGGAACTGATTCACATAAACCAAGTCCTCAATAACCGCGCTTGCAGTTGGGAACATTCCTGCACCCGGACCCTGCAAAGTTATTCTTCCTACAATATCAGAGTGTACATTCACAGCGTTTTCTACGCCCTCAACATGGTAGAATGGATGCTCATGACCAACAAGGGCCGGTTTTACAGATGCAAGAATTTTTTCTCCCTTTTTCGTTAAGCTTGCCACATGTTTAAACCTTAGTCCAAGCTGATCAGCAGCCCATAATAAGTCACTGGTAATATTGGTGATCCCTTCGCGCTCCACATCCTGCCAATTGGGTTCCGTACCGAAAGCTATACGGCTGAGGATCATGGCTTTATAAAAAGCGTCAAACCCTTCAACATCATTTACAGGGTTGGCTTCTGCATAGCCCTTCTCTTGGGCAAGATATAGGCTTTGGTCAAATGACAGCTTTTTTTCACGCATCTCCGTTAGAATAAAATTAGAAGTTCCATTGAGGATCCCATGAATTTGCGAAACTCTGTTAATTTTTAAAAGCTGCCTTAACGTTTGGATGACTGGAATTCCTCCCGCTACTGTTGCTTCAAACCCTACTTGAACATGATAGTCCTCCGCGAGTTCAATCAGTTCTTTACCATAGTGGGCAAACATCTCTTTATTAGCGGTAATGATGTGGCAGCCTCTTTGAATGGCACGTTTTAAATATGTATAGGATGGTTCTTGGCCGACAATTGCCTCGATGACCACATCAAGATTTGGCAGGCAGATGATGTCCTCAAAGTCAGTGGTGACAAGTACTTTGTCATTGATTTCCCTTGTCTTTGCCTTGTTTCTCACTAAAACAGCGGCAACTTCCACTTTTTTGCCTAAAACTTCCGCCAATTCATCTTCATGTGATTGAATTGTCCGATACACACCTTCGCCAACTGTGCCAAAACCAAGAATGGCAACTTTGATTCCAGTCATTTAATGACCACCCTTCATGATATTCCTTTACAAGTAGAAAAAGAAAAACCCTCTTGATAAGAAGAGGGCAGGTTCCTCCTCTTATCTGTCAGATTACCAATAATCTGCAGGAATTAGCACCTTTTCAAGATATACCTTGAAGGTTGCCGGGCTTCATCGGGCCATGTCCCTCCGCCTCTCTAGATAAGAGATCTATTTATTTATCATTCAGTTAATTTTTCGAACATATAGAAATTATATTAACTGAATATTCCTTACTAGTCAATCTTTCTTTTCCTACAATGGCAACAAATCGATTGTCTCCTTTGCAGCTATCTTTTCAATCATTTCCAACCATTCCTTCGGTTTATTGGGTAAAACAGAATAATAAGTAGTTAGGAATGCTTTGACCAATGATGCAGGCAACACATCCGTTTCTTCTGTTACAGGCATAAAACACAAATCTAGTCCAGTTACAGCTTCACCGTTGTTTTCCCATGATGGATGAACATATTTCAAATCGAGTCGTTTATAACCCAGGTGAGACAGAACTTCACGACGAACATATGGGTCCATTACTTTCACTCCACCAAACTCATGATTAGAAGCACGATATGGGTCATATATTTCCGCAAACATCCCGAATAGCTCTTTCCTATTTTCTTGTGCCAACTGCTGCAAATCCTGCATCCGACTTTGGGCCAGGAACCGTCCAAGACCTAATCCTGGCACACTAATAATGGTAAAATCAGTCATGGCAATATTCCAGTCAGGGTAATATCGGTATTCCGTCGCTCCTACAACCTGATCTTGGTGGATTGCGACAAACACCCTAATGCCAGGGTCTTCTAATGGTTCTTTCCATAATTCGTAATCTAGTACTTCCTCCGGCGGAAAAATTTTGCCCATTAAATCATGGAGCTTTTTAAAATTTGGATCGTCTATACTGGTTATCCTCTTATATTCCATAGCCTGCGGCCTCCCAAGTTTTATTTAAATGGATTTTTCCATTGCATGAGTACGGCATTATTGCACGATTCTTCATCATCTAGATAGTTGTTCGCAATCCCTAATGGGACGCGGCCGCATCGCAAAAGAAAAGTAATCACCGGATCCTTCAATTGTCCTTTCACAACAGCATCGAGGTACTCTTCCGGTGTCAATTGCTTATTATGTATATGGTAACCGGGCATCCGGCCGCCTCCAAGCAAGCGGTCATACCCCTTTTCAATGACAATATGGTACATTGCTTGCATTATTAGCTTGCCAAGTCCTAGTTTCCGGTACTTTGGTCTGACACTAATATCAACAATATACAAGGTATTTCCGTTGGTATTATGGTTTCTTATATAACCGTTATCCGTAATTTCTGCCCAAGTGTGTTCCATATGGTTTGGATTAAAATCAACACAGAGACCTGTTAAGGACCCAGCTAATTCCCCACCGATTTCAATACATAGGGCTCCTTCGGGAAAAAGCTCCACATGATTAGTCAATTGCTCTTGATTCCACCACAATTCGGATGGAAACGGGGGAGGAAAGCATTCTGATTGAATTTCAATTAGCTGCCCAAAGTCCTCCTTTGTGTAGTTGCGAATGATGGCGGCCTTTGGCTGGTCGTGTTCAAACACGTAAAACTCGCTTCGATACATGGCCTATGCTCCTCCGGTCCGTTATTTTTCCCAATCGACATATAAATCGGTTCTGCGGTCCCGCCAAGTGGTAACCGAACCCCGCTCACGTACTTCGTATAACAGTTCTAAATCCAAGTCAGCTGTTACAACCATATCATTGTTGATTTCCCCTTCGACTAAAATACCGCGTGGCGGGAATGGGATATCGTTTGGTGTAATAATGGCAGCCTGGCCGAAATTAGCCCGCATAAAATCAACTGTCGGCAACGACCCGACCGTTCCGGTTAAAACTACATATACTTGGTTCTCAATTGCCCGGGCATGGCTTGTATAGCGGACCCGGTGGAATCCGTGGCGGTCATCGGTACAGGATGGACAAAAAATCACATCGGCCCCTTTTGCTTTCGCCATTCGGACGATTTCCGGAAATTCGATGTCATAGCAAGTCAACAGGGCGATTTTTCCTTTGTCGGTTTCAAAAATCTGAAAAGAATCCCCAGGGGCCATGTCCCATTCATGCACCTCAGTCGGGGTGATATGGAGCTTGGCCTGTTCACCCACTCTTCCATCGGGGTAAAATAAATGGGCGGTATTATACAGCTTGCCATTCTTCCTGAGCACATGGGTACCGGCGATGATATGCATATTTGTTTGTTTGGCAAAGTTAGAGAATAACGCAAGATATTGTTCAGTGAAGTTTGGCAGGTCATCAATTTTCAGGCTGTGACCCTGACCGTCTCCAATAGATAGAAGCTGAGTGGTAAAGAATTCAGGGAATAGCGCAAATTCAGCCCCAAATTCTTCTGCGGTTTTTATATAATGCTCGCATTGGGCAGCGAATTCCTCAAAGGATTGAATCGTATGCAAGTGGTATTGCACAGCTGATACTCTAAGTTTCATCATATTCCTCCAGTCAATTTTTTGAAAAAGTGGTTATGAAAAGATTATCTAATATTTTTATAATGAATACAATCTTTGAGGTGTTTATCAAAGACTAGATTTTGGTGTATTTTTCTAATAGTTTCCTATTTTTGTAGAATAGTTCATGATTTTGTAGAATCCACCTTTCATTTTGAAGGATAACCTGATATTTTGTAGAAACACTCCCCAAATTTGTAGAATACCAAAGAAATCAAAAAAAACAGCCCGCCAATCCGGCGGACTTTTCCCTTATTGCTGCAGCTTTTCCTCAGCAAGCTTAATTTGTTGTTTGACCTGTTCAGGAGAAGTGCCTCCCAGGCTATTTCGAACGGCGACCACATGCTCTGGAGCCAGTACCTCGTAAATATCCTCTCCAAATAACGGACTGAACTGCTGATATTCATCAAAACTTAAGTCAAGCAAGAATTTGCCAGACTGTATTGCATATAAAACAATTTTACCAATCACCTCATGGGCCTCACGGAACGGCAGCCCTTTAGTTACCAAATAATCCGCAATATCGGTTGCATTGGAGTAGTCATTGTTGATTGCTTTTCTCATAACGTCTTTTTTAACAGTCATTGTTTCAATCATCGGTGCCAAAAGTTTTAATGATCCCTCGAGGGTTTCTACGGTATCAAACATGCCTTCTTTATCCTCTTGCAAATCCTTGTTATAAGCAAGCGGCAGACCCTTTAAAACAGTCAACAGACCGATTAAATTGCCATAGGCACGTCCGGTTTTGCCCCTCAACAGCTCTGGTACATCGGGATTTTTCTTTTGCGGCATAATGCTTGAACCTGTACAAAAAGAATCATCGAGTTCGACAAATTGAAACTCCTGGCTGGACCACAGTACCAGTTCTTCCGATAATCGGGAGATATGGGTCATGATAATCGAGCCAATTGACAAAAACTCCAAAATAAAATCCCGGTCACTGACGGCATCCATACTGTTCGGATAAATCGTTTCAAACCCCAAAATCTCGGCAACCCGTTCCCGATTAATGGGAAAGGTGGTACCTGCCAATGCACCGGCTCCCAATGGCAGCCAGTTTACCCGCTTTAACGAATCAATTAATCTCTCTTTATCCCGCTCAAACATCCAAAAGTAGGCCATCAAGTGATGGGCAAACGAAACCGGCTGGGCACGTTGCAGATGCGTATAGCCGGGAATTAACGTCTCGATATTCGCTTTTGCTTGTTCGACAATGGCCTTCTGGACATTTTCCACCAAGGTGATGAGTTCTGTGGTTTTGGTGCGCAAATATAAATGCATATCGGTTGCCACTTGGTCATTTCGGCTTCTTCCTGTATGAAGTTTCCCCCCAACTGGGCCGATTTGTTCCAGCAGAAGTTTTTCGATATTCATGTGAATATCTTCATCTTCTATTAAAAATTCCACTTCGCCGTGGTCAACCATCTCTTTAATGTGATGCAGGCCCTTTTTAATTTCTTCGGCATCCTCTACTGGAATGATGCCGCACTCCCCTAACATTTGGACATGGGCAAGGCTGCCTGCGATATCCTCTTTGGCTAATTTTTGATCAAACGGAATCGAGGCTGTGAACTCTTCTACCAGCTTGTTCGTTTCTTTCGTAAATCGTCCGCCCCATAGCTTAGACATATGCTGCTCCTCCTCATGGCTCTTAACAAGATAGCCCCCGAAACACTTCGAGGGCACCTCCTGAATTATTTTAAAACCGATTCTTTCTGGTTTACTTCCGAAAAGACCTTAGTTGGCAGTCCCCAAAGCTTAATGAAGCCTACCGCTGCATTGTGATCAAACGCATCGCCTTTTGTATAGGTAGCCAGTTCTTCGTTATACAGACTGTGCTCCGATTTACGCCCGACAACGGTATGATTTCCCTTGAAGAGCTTAACCCGAATTGTGCCGGAAACGACTTTCTGGGTTTCCTCAATAAACGCATCCAAAGCAGCTTTTAATGGAGAATACCAAAGTCCTTCATAAATGATTTTCGCCATTTGCTGTTCTACCTGCGTTTTGAATTGGGTGACCTCACGTGGCAATGTCAAAAATTCCAATTCCTTATGGGCATTAATTAAAATTAATGCAGCTGGATTTTCATACACTTCGCGTGATTTGATACCTACTAATCTATTCTCAATATGGTCGATACGGCCAACACCGTGCTTGCCGCCTAGTTCATTTAATTTTTCAATTAATGGAACAAGCTCAAGCTTTTCTCCATTAAGCGCAACAGGAACGCCTTGTACAAATTCTATTTCAAGATACTCCGGTGCATCTGGAGTCAATTCAATCGGGTTGGTCCAGTCGTAAGCTGCTTCAGGTGCCTCTGCCCAAGGATTTTCTAGGACACCTGCTTCGCAGGCACGGCCCCAGATATTGGCATCAATGGAAAACGGGTTATCCAAATCAACTGGAATCGGAATGCCGTTTTTCTTGGCATATTCAATTTCTTCATCGCGGGTCATGCCCCATTCACGGACAGGCGCAACCACTTTCAAGCTTGGATTTAACGCTTGGATGGAAACCTCGAACCGCACCTGATCATTTCCTTTTCCTGTGCAGCCATGGGCCACTGCTGTTGCGCCCTCTTTTTCAGCCACATCCACCAATAGTTTAGAAATTAACGGTCTAGAAAGAGCAGACGATAAAGGGTATTTCCCTTCATATAAACAATTAGCCTTTAAAGCTGGTAGAATATAATCCTTTGCCAGCATCTCTTTGGCATCTATAATATGGGCTTTAATTGCCCCAACATTTAACGCCTTCGTTTTGATCGCTTCTAGGTCCTTTCCTTCCCCTACATCAAGTCCTAAAGCAATGACATCATAACCATATTTCTCTTGAATCCATTTAACCGATACGGATGTATCCAAGCCGCCTGAGTAAGCTAAAACAATTTTTTCCTTCGCCATTTCTATTCTCCTTGCGTATGTTTGTATTATTATTCAACCGATAGAATTATTATACAACATATCTAGTGAAAAATGAAAGTCCTAATCTAGCAAAAGTTTTAAAATTGCTTTTTGGGCATGCAGACGGTTCTCTGCTTCGTCAAAAACTACAGAATGGGAACCATCAATTACCTCTGCCGTCACTTCTTCACCGCGATGGGCCGGCAGGCAATGCAAAAAGATATAGTCATCTTTCGCATGTTTGCATAATTCCTCATTCACTTGGTAAGACGCGAATGCCTTTAAGCGCTGCTCCGTTTCCGCCTCCATCCCCATGCTGGTCCACACGTCGGTAATCACCACATCGGCATCCTTGATGGCTTCAACCGGATCATGGGTAATCGTCACCGAAACCCCAGTTTGTTTTGCCGCTTCTATCGCCTGTTCGGTAATGTTGCCATCAGGCAGGTAGCCAGCCGGGCTAGCAATACTAATATCCATTCCTACCTTTACAGCACCCTCGAGCAAAGAATGGGGCATATTGTTATAGCCGTCGCCAATATAGCACATTTTTACCCCTTCAAGTTTTCCCTTATGCTCGAGAATTGTTAACAGGTCGGCTAACACTTGAGTGGGATGCTGCAAGTCTGTCAGACCGTTAATGACCGGGATGGAGGCATGCTCTGCCAGCTCCTCCACCGTCTCATGACCGAAAGTACGAATCATGATTCCATCCACGTATCTCGATAGGACTTTTGCCGTATCATGGATACTTTCGCCCCGGCCGAGCTGAATATCTTTGGAGCTTAAGAAAATCGCATGGCCCCCGAGCTGGAGCATGCCTACTTCAAATGAGACTCTCGTTCGGGTTGACGACTTTTCAAAAATCATCCCCAAAACTTTCCCGCTTAAATAAGGGTGTGGTTTTCCCTGTTTTTGCAGTGACTTTAGCTCCACTGCCACATCAAGCATATGGAGAATCTCTTCTTTTGAAAAATCAGCCAGTTGAATAAAATCTTTTCCTTTAAAATTCATAGGCTTGTTATTTACTTTAGTCGATTCAATGGCTTCTGGCATGAACGGCACCTCTTTCTTCCAGTTGATAAAATTCGCTGATTGGTTTTACGTCAAGATTCGTCTGTGGTTGGTTCAACAATTCACTGTTGACCTTCACTGTATCCAAATGGGTAAACACAGGCACCTTGTAACGAATGGCTTGCTCACGGATATGGAAGCCAAATTTCAATTTGTTTCGTCCTTGACTTGGAATATTGATGACAGCCCTTAGTACTTGATTTCGGAACAACTCCGTTACGTCCTGTTCTTCCTTGAGGACCTTATCCACTGAAATACCTTGGTTCCGCAGAAATTCACTCGTTCCTTCCGTTGCAGCCAATTTGTATCTTTTTGTAAGTCCCTGAATAATAGGGAGACTGGCTGACTTTTCACGATCGGATATCGAACATAAAATATAAGTTTCTTCGGTCTTTTCTTGCAGCGGTGGCACAGCTTTATTCAATGCTTCTAAATAAGTTTGGCCTAAGCCCAACACTTCTCCGGTCGATTTCATTTCCGGACCAAGGACCGGATCGACTCCCTTTAGTTTTCCTGAAGAAAATACAGGTGCCTTTACGGAGTAATAAGTTGGTTCCTCCAAAAGCCCTGGAGCAGGTGCAAAATCACCAATTTTTTCCCCTAGTTGAGCCCGAACTGCCCATTCAATCATCGGAACCCCAGTTACCTTGCTCATGATCGGTACCGTACGTGATGAACGCGGGTTTACTTCCAGACAATAGACCTTGTTTTGATAAACTACGAATTGAATATTCATCATTCCAACGATGGACGCTGCTTTGGCAATTTTGCCTGCATAGTCAATTAATACCGTTTTTATTTCATCAGATATCGAAATGGGCGGAAACACAGTAATACTATCCCCCGAGTGAACACCAGCTTTTTCAATATGCTCAAATATTCCTGGTACAACGATTTGTTCACCATCACAAATCACATCAATCTCGCACTCTAGTCCCGGCATGAACTTGTCAATTAACAGCGGCCACATTTTTTCATTGGCATTTTGCTCCAACTGCTTGATATAGCTGTGGAGTTCCGGTTCAGAAAAAATCGTGAACATGGACTGTCCGCCAATGACGTAGGACGGCCTAACAAGTACCGGATAACCCAGTTCCTCAGCTGCCTCCACAAGTTCTTCGGGATGGGCAGCCGTTTTTCCTTCAATATGAGGAATGTCCAGGTCCTCTAGGAGTCGATAAAATTCCTTTCGATCTTCCACCTTGTCAACATTTGCGACAGATGTACCAAGAATCTTGACCCCTTCTTCCTCCAAATCATGGGCCAAATTTATCGCTGTTTGACCGCCAAATTGAATCAGCACACCTGCCACTTGCTCCTTATTGATGACATGGAGAACATCCTCGGCGGTCAGAGGTTCAAAATACAAACGGTCTGCTGTAGAGTAATCCGTACTTACTGTTTCTGGGTTGTTATTGATAACAACGGCCTCATAACCTTTTTTCTTAATCGCTTTGGCTGCGTGTACCGAACAGTAATCAAATTCAATTCCCTGGCCAATCCGGATTGGGCCGGAGCCAATGACCATAATCTTTTTTCGATTGGTGACTTCTACTTCATCAAATCCATGATAGGTAGAGTAATAGTAAGGGGTAATTGCATCAAATTCGGCGGAACAGGTATCGACCATTTTATAGCCTGGTTGGATGTTCAGTTCCTTCCATTTACTTCTGATTACTTTTTCCGGTATGGCAAATATCTGCGATAAAAGTTTATCAGCCATATTTAATCGCTTGGCTTTGATTAGCAGTTGGTCAGAAACTTCACTCCACTTATGGGAACACAAATGCGTTTCCATTTCCACGATTGAACTAATTTTGTATAAAAACCACGGATCAATTTCGGTTGCTTGCTGAACCTGTTCAAGGGAGATTCCCCTTCTGAATGCTTCCGCAATGATAAACAGGCGGCGGTCATTAGCGGTTTCCAGAAGGCTAAACAAGGTATCCGTCGCCAACGTTTTATTTGCCTCCACACATAAACCGTAAACATTCATCTCCATGGAACGGATTGCTTTATTAAGAGCCCCTTCAAATGTCCGGTCAATCGCCATAACTTCACCCGTTGCTTTCATCTGTGTTCCCAATGTTCGATCAGCTTCTGGGAATTTATCAAACGGGAAGCGCGGCAGTTTTACCACAATATAATCAATCGCTGGTTCAAACGAGGCAAAGGTATTGCCTGTTATCGGATTCACAATCTCATCCAAATGGTAACCGATGGCACACTTTGCTGCCATCCGGGCAATAGGGTATCCTGTTGCTTTGGAGGCAAGTGCCGATGAACGGCTGACCCTCGGATTTACTTCAATAATATAGTACTCATTAGATTCCGGATGCAGCGCAAATTGGATATTGCATCCGCCGATAATCTCAAGCTCGCGGATTACCTTAATGGAAACGTCACGGAGCATTTGATACTGTACATCGGTCAATGTCTGGGACGGGGCCACAACAATCGAGTCCCCTGTATGAACGCCGACAGGGTCCATGTTTTCCATATTGCAGACGATGATGCATGTATCATTGGCATCGCGCATGACCTCATATTCGATTTCCTTCCAGCCTTTAATGCTTTTCTCCACCAAAACTTGGTGGATAGGGCTGGCGGACAAGCCTTTTTTCAAAACGAGTTCCAGATCTTCCTCATTGTAGGCAAATCCCCCGCCTTCACCACCGAGTGTAAATGCAGGACGAATAATGACTGGAAAGCCAATTTTTTCAACAAAGCGGACGCCTTCCTGATAATTCTGGATAATCGCTGATTCAGGAATCGGCTCACCAATTTTCAGCATTAAGTTCCGGAATCTCTCTCGGTCTTCCCCATTTTTGATGGATTCAACGGAGGTTCCTAACAACTCGACATTGTATTTTTCGAGGATGTTTTGTTCAAAAAGCTGAACCGTCAGATTGAGGCCGGTTTGCCCTCCTAAGGTTCCAATAATTCCATCCGGTTTTTCCTTCAGGATAATTTTTTCAATGGTTTCTACATTTAATGGTTCAATATAAACCTTATCGGCAATGGCTTGGTCGGTCATGATGGTGGCCGGGTTATTATTGACCAGTACAACTTCAAGTCCCTCTTCTTTGAGGGCAATACAAGCTTGTGTCCCGGCATAATCAAATTCTGCTGCCTGGCCGATGACAATGGGACCTGATCCGATGACCAGAACTTTTTTCAAATTTTTATTTAATGGCATAACGCGTCTCTCCCAGGGATGCAATTCTTTTTACGAATTCTTTTAAGATATATTCTGTATCGCTTGGTCCCGGATGAGCTTCCGGATGAAATTGCACAGTTTGAATCGGATAAACTTTATGCTTTAAGCCTTCAATGGATTGGTCATTGACATTTCGATAGGTGATATCAAATATTTGGCCATCAATACTATCATCCATTACCACATAACTGTGGTTTTGTGCGGTGATTTTGACCTTTCCGGTCTCGAGTTCTTTAACTGGATGATTTCCACCTCTATGCCCATAGGCAAGCTTGGTTGTCTGTGCTCCAAACGACAGGGCAATGAGTTGATGCCCAAGGCATATTCCCAATGACGGGTAAGACGAGCTGATTTTTTTAATTTCTGGGAACCACTTTTTCAGTTCCATCGGGTCCCCAGGACCATTGCTGAACAAAACACCATCTGGATTTAATGCCTTGATTTTTTCAAAAGTTGTATTGAATGGAACTACGGTAACCGCACAATTTTCAGCCAGCAGGGCACTAAGGATCGATTTTTTATGGCCATAATCCATTAAGACAACGTGTGGTCCTCTGTTTTTATAGTATTGGATTTTTTTTGTTGAGACTTTCTCTACCCATAAAGGCTCTTGATCTTGTCCTGAAAATTCAACATCCTTTGTAGTGCTTAGGACGCCTTTTACCGTACCGCGACTGCGGATGGTTTTTACAAGAAGTCTTGTATCCACACCGGCGATTCCGGTTATACCGAACTTCTTTAACTTCTCGGAAAATTTCTGGATCGATTGATAATGGCTTGGGGTTTCACATAAGTCCCCAATTACCACGCCGGAGAGTGCCGGTGCTATGCTTTCATCATCCAAGGCGTTGATGCCATAGTTTCCGATGATTGGGTAACAGAAGGTAATAATTTGCCCGGCATAGGATGGGTCGGTGATGATCTCTTGATAACCGGTCATACTTGTATTAAAAACAACCTCTCCGATAGATTTCTTCCCGGCACCGATTAGTACCCCTTCAAATACTTCTCCTGTTTCCAAAGTAAGGTATCCCTGTTCCAAAAACACTCACTCGCCTTTCTCCGTACTTTGGATAGATTTTTCTAACGCTATAGTAAATTCGTCTATCTCCGCTTTTGTTACTGGTAACGGAGGTAAAATTCGCACGACATTTGGACCTGCTGTTAAGATAAGCAGCTGATTGCCGATGGCCTTTTGGACAATCTCCAAAGCACCTGACTCGAGAACCAATCCTTTCAATAGCCCTTTGCCGCGAATTTCTTTTATGACAGTATATTTTTCTTTTAAACTTTGAAGTTGAACGTCAAGGTATTCAGACATTTTCTTTGCATTGTCTAGTACATTGCTGTCAAGCAAGTAAGTAATAGTCGCGAGTCCTGCAGCGGTAGCAAGTGGATTGCCGCCAAAAGTACTGCCGTGGCTTCCCGGTTCAAAGGCTTTGGCTGCTTTTTCCTTCGCAATAATCGCTCCGATTGGAAAACCTGAACCCAATCCCTTGGCGATGCTAATCACATCAGGTTCTATGCCGTACTGCTGGTAGGCGAACAAGGTTCCGGTTCTGCCCATTCCTGTTTGGATTTCATCAACCATTAAAAGAATATCATTCTCTTGGCAAACTTGTGCGAGCTCATTAACCCATTCTTGTTCGGCCGGGATGACCCCGCCTTCGCCTTGAATCATTTCTAGAAGGACAGCTGCCGGTTTACGTACTGCCAGTTGATCCAAGGCTTGGATATCATTAAATGGCAGATAGCTGAATCCCGGCATCAGCGGTGCAAAGCCATGCTGGATTTTTTCTTGGCCTGTGGCTGACAATGTTGCCAAGGTCCGTCCATGAAACGACTGAGTGAATGTAACGACTTCCGAACTGCCGCTCCCCTTTACTTTGTTTGCATATCTTCTTGCCAGCTTAATGGCTGCTTCGTTGGCTTCGGCTCCACTGTTGCAAAAAAACACTTGATCGCCGCAGCTGTTAGCTGTTAGCAATGCAGCGAGTTGTTCCTGATTAGGAATATGGTATAAATTGGAGCAGTGCCAGAGATTTTGTAGCTGTTCCTCCACTTTTTGTTTTACTGCATCGGGAACATGCCCCAAGTTACAAGTTGCTATTCCTGATGTAAAGTCTAAGTACTTTACACCTTGATCATCCCAAACATAACTTCCTTTTCCCTTTACTAACGTGACCGGGAAACGACTGTAGGTAGACATCAAAGGAGAAGTTAGGGAAAGTGGTTGTGTAGTTGTCATTATACAATCTCCTCTTCTAGAACAATTTTGGTGCCGATTTTTTTCCCATTGATATAATCAATCAATCCATTACTCTCAAAACCATTGATAATGCCGACTTCAGGTATATTGAGGGAAAGCCCGTCAATGGCCGCCCTTACTTTAGGTATCATCCCGCCATAGATCGTTTTGTCTTCAATCATTCTTTCAATTCCCGCTTTGCTGACTTTATCAAGCTTGGTTTTCTGGCCATCCTTTTCGACTAGGATACCTGGAATGTCGCTAATAAAGCACAAATTTGCTGTCAATGCTTTGGCAACTGCCGCTGCGGCGATATCTCCGTTGATGTTATAACGCTGGCCGCTGCTATCAATCCCAATTGGCGAAATAACAGGAATTAATCCTTGTTTAACTATATCTTCAATGATTCTTTGGTTCACTGCGACAACTTCTCCAACAAAACCAAGCACATTTGCTTCATTTGTCGGCCTTGCTTTTAGAAGCATACCATCCACACCACTAACTCCAAGCGCCTTGCCGCCTACTTCGATGAGATTTCTGACAACCTGCTTGTTTACAGATCCACTAAGAACCATTTCCACAACGTCTAATACTTCATGATTGGTTACTCTTAGCCCATTCACGAAGGTAGTTTCAACATGCAATGTTTTTAACAGAGAAGTAATCAGTGGTCCGCCGCCATGGACGATAACCGGAGTCCACTCACTGGATTGATGCAGTTTAACTACATCTTCATAAAACGATCTTGGCAGGTTTTCTAACACACTTCCGCCGCACTTTATGACTACATATTTCATTTGTCTTCCTCCTTACGTGCGGTAGGATGCGTTGATCTTGACATAATCATAGGTTAAATCGCATCCCCAGGCCGTTGCACTCTGGTCACCCTGATTTAACTCAACCGTAATCTTTATCGTATCTAACTCCAAATATTCCTTCACTTCGTCTTCCACTATTGGGCAAGGCAGTCCGTTTTCAAATACGTTATAGGGTCCCAAACCGACTTTAATGTTGCTTGGATTAAGTTTTATTCCGCTATACCCGATGGCTGTGACAATTCTCCCCCAGTTCGGGTCTGTTCCGTAAATGGCTGTTTTCACAAGATTCGAAGAGATAATCGCTTTGCCGACCGCTCTTGCATCCTCGAAGGAGTTGGCTCCGTTAACTTGTACTTCCACCAGTTTGGTCGCTCCTTCACCGTCGCGGGCTATATCTTTTGCAAGTGCCTCGCAAACAATTTGCAGCCCTGTTTTGAAGATATCCCAATCTGGATGGTTGCTCGTAAGCTGGTCATTTCCGGCCAATCCATTTGCCATAACTAAAACCATATCATTTGTGCTTGTATCTCCATCGACGGTTATCATATTAAAGGTTTTATTGGTTACATCCTTTAAGGCTGCCAACAAGTCCTCGTGAGCTATATTCGCATCTGTTGTCACGAATCCAAGCATCGTTGCCATATTAGGATGAATCATTCCAGACCCTTTGGCAGCACCGCCAATGCTGATGGTTTTTCCATCTATTTTCACTTGAACGGCAATTTGTTTCGTGCAAGTATCTGTTGTTAAGATCGCTTCCTTAAAAAGTGTTTCATTTTCATTTTCGCTAGCAAGAATTTGTTGGATTCCGGCTTTCACTTTATCCATTGGCAAAAGTTCGCCTATGACCCCGGTGGAGGTAACGGCAACCAGATGTTCTTGGATTCCTAGCTGGCAAGCGAATTCCTTTTGCATCTCATAGGCATCTTTTATCCCCTGTTCTCCCGTACAGGCGTTGGCATTCCCAGAATTTACGATGATTGCTTGAATTTTATTTTCCTTGGCAATGCTTTCCTGGGTCACCAACAACGGGGCTGCCTGAAATAAATTTGTTGTATAAACCCCAGCTACAGCTGCAGGAACATCTGATACGATATACCCCAGGTCCATTCTCTTTCGCTTTATACCGCAATGTACCCCTCCGGCCTTGAACCCTTGTGGCAATGTGACACTTTCTTTATCTAGTACTACGATTTCTTTCGATGTTGTTGCCTGCATTTTAACTACCCCCTACGGTTCCCTGTTGATCTTTAAAACTAGTTTTCTAGTCATTTCATTATTTTCGCCTATGGATATATTGGTATGTCATTCAGCCCTGTCCTGACATCCCAGTTATTCATCAAGTTTAGATTTTGGATGGCCTGCCCGGCTGCACCTTTCATCAAATTATCTATTACGGAAATTATCGTTAGGCGATTGGTTCGCGGGTCTACATGGAGACCGATATCGCAATAATTAGTCCCCCAAACCTCTTTGGTGGCAGGAACTGAACCAAGTGGCCTAATCCTTACAAATGGGTGATTTTTATAAAATTCGGTGTAGATTTCACTAATTTCTTCAGCTGATATTTTGTCAGTTAACCTGACATAAATAGTGCACATAATCCCTCTTGTCATTGGCACCAAGTGGGTTGTAAATGTAACGGTAATCGGTTCTCCTGCCTCGTCTGCCAATACTTGCTCAATCTCGGGTATATGCTGGTGGGCACCGAGTTTATAAGCTTTTAAGTTTTCATTAATCTCGGCATAATGGGAAGTTAAAGAGAGTCCTCTGCCCGCTCCCGATACACCTGATTTTGCATCTATAACAATAGACTGATAGTCTGCCAGATTTGTTTTTAAAATCGGTATTAATCCCAGGGTCGAAGCTGTTGGGTAACAGCCAGGATTGGCGATTAATGCCGTTGTTTTTATTTTTTCACTATATATCTCACTTAGGCCGTAAACCGCTTGTTTCAGGTATTGCTCATCTGCTGGTGAATGCTTATACCAGGTTTGATACTCTTCCGACGACCTGAGGCGAAAATCACCTGATAGGTCGATACACTTTATCCCGTTCTCCAACAACTGCGGTACTAGATTACGGCTTACACCTGACGGGGTAGCAAGAAACACTACATCGTTGTTTTTAGAAAGAGCTTCGGCATCGAATTTTTCAAGTGGCTGTTCAACAATCCCTGAAAGATGAGGATAACTGTCGCTAAACTTGTTTCCAGCCTGTGAATTGGAAACAACGGTTCCCACTTCGAGGTATGGGTGCTTATGGATCAGCCTGATTAGCTCAATGGCGCCATACCCTGTACCTCCAACTACTGCAGCTTTCATTTATTGTCATCTCCTGTGTTCCTCATAATGAATTATTATACATATTAACAAATAATTATTCAACCAAAAATATAGCAATTTTCAGGTTATATCGAATAATTTCTAATTTTAATATTGTAAGCGTTTACTTATATTTGGTAATTATAATACTCAGACCTAATAAAAAAAACTGGTTCCCATAAAGCGATTCGCGCTTCTATGAGAACCAGGACGTTTGTGGGTTTACTTTCCAGAATTACCCTTTGGTACAAACACAGTTGTCTTCCCTTCAGCCGTATTTCCGGCCATGTCTGTTGCTACATACGTAATGGTATATGTCCGTCCATTACCATAACCGTTTCTTTCGGCACGAAGGCTAAATAATGTATCCAACGTTCCATAATCGGCATTTTGGATATCATTTAGACTTGCATTTTCTTCATTAATCTCTATTGCTTTTAGTACTACCGACGCTATCCCTGATGTATTATCGTTATCCTTTACCAAGGCGTTAATATCTACCATCTTATGATTTGGAACATGCAGAACAGGTTGGTCAACAGAAACAACGATTGTCGGAGCAGTCTTATCAATCTTGATTACTACTGACTTTGAATCCTCTGAGTTCCCTGCAGCATCCTTACTTCGATACTCTATCGTATATTGGCCATCTTTGGTTAACTCTATGATATCGGAATAGTCTGTCCAATCTCCGCTGTTGATTCGATATTGTATACCTTGGACACCAGACATATCATCACTGGCAGTGAGTTCCAGAGATACATTTGAAGTATACCAGCCATTTTTTCCGGTTGGCTCACCCGGATTTACAGCAACTGTCGTAACTGGTGCGGTAACATCCAGCTTGGCCAACTCTTTTGTATTTCTAACCCGGATTCGATCGCCTTGTCCAAAGGAACCAGATAGACCAACAGCCTGCAGCGTATCCCCAATCTTCAAATCAGGTACTGGTCCGCTTTGGTTGACAATATATCCGTCAGTAAAGACTAGTACGTCTCCAGAGCCATCATTAATGACGTAGGAATTTGCATCGAACTGGGATACCACTTTTCCCTGTACCTTCACTAGCAGCCCTTTGTTTGTATCTGATGTGGCTTCCTTAGTTGTAACTACTTTCGGCTCTACAGGGTCAACGCTTCCCAATTTGATGACATCTTGGTCAAACTTACTGAACTCTAATTCTTTGTTATTTTCAAAGGTTTTTAGATGACCGTATATCCGTACCCTGTCACCTTCTTTTAATGTACCCTCAGGAACTTCGTTGAAGGCCATAATACCTCCAGTTTCATCCTGCACATAGAAGGCATCAAAGAAAACGCCGGCAGCTGTGGTTACTGTTCCTTCTACCACTACTTCAGTATCATCTGCCAATTTGCGGGCTTCAGCAATGTTGGTAATCGTTGTTCCACGGTCTGCGAGCCAATTGACAGCATTAAGGGCTACTTCGTCGTTGCCTTTAGGGTTGAAAGACTCATCCAGTTGCTTATCATTCATGAAATTCATACCTGAAATAACAATACGTCCTTTTCCAATCGTCTCAGACGCAATGGCTGGTATAGCTGTACCACCATGGTCATCAGAAACATCGTCATAGACGTAGCCTTGTTTGACACTTACTTGGTAAGTGGTTTCGTTGCCGCTGGCTATTATTGTAACGGTGTCACTGTCCGTTAAAGGCTGGTGACCTATTTTTTCTAAGCTTGCACCGCTGTAATACTCGATGGTGTCGGCACGGTCAGTGATATAGTTTTTTACCGGTTTCACATGAAGCCGGACAGCAAATTTTGATTTCAACGGATCGGACCAGAAGTTTCCTTCCTTCGTGTCATCATATATGCCATCGTTGTTAAATTGAATGGTTGAACCCATTCCCAGAAGCAAGTCATTGTTAATGGTTGATTCATTGTTATAATTACTTTTATCTGTCAGGAACAATGAACCGCCATTTTTAACAAAATTGGCCACTGCATCATTTTCGGCTTGAGTTAAATCTATCTCTGGATGGGTCATTACTAAGACACTTACATCTTTTAAGATATCCTCTGTCAGCGGCTGCTTGTTTTCTACCACTGTATATCCTTCACGTTGTACCAGCTTGGTAAAGGCAGTGAAGTTATTTTTGTAGGTGCCAGGGTCTGTAGATGTATTCTCATTCTTATGAGCAGCATCAATCATGACCGTTTTACCTAGAGATTTTTTAATATTTACTTGCTTGTTAAACTTGTTATCTTCTGGACTGTCCCCTTGCGGTGTATTCACAACTGCAATGAGAGTATGCTGACCTTCAATTGGTTTCTCCCAGACAACACTGGCTTTGCCAACACCTTTAGGAGCTAGCTTATCAATCTTGCCAGTCCCGATTAAATTGCTGTCATTAACCTCATCATAATAGAACTTTACAGTTAAATTAGTCTGCTCTGTCTTACCAAGGTTGCTTATGCCAGCTTCAAGCGTTGCAGGATTACCCGATACAATAGCATCACCGGCAACTTCCAACCCGCTGACACGCACGTCCACATCCTGCTCTTTTGTCCAAATTGGCGACGAATAAATTTGTTCCCCGTCCATCTGAGTGACTTTCACAACAAACCATTGCTGTCCGCCGGTCACAGTAACCGAAGGATTCCATGTAAATTCTTTGGTCATTGGCTCGATAGAATCTACCACCTTTAATCCGTTGGTTATTAATTCTACTTTTTTAATTTGGTCATTAGACTTATAGTCATCCGGAAGGAAATTGTACTCAGGAAGAGCATTGGATTCAGCTACTGAATCAGATCCTTTGATGTCAAATTGTAAAGATTTACTGTCAATAATGGAACCCATATATTGGCCATTTGCCGTAACATCCAGCATAAAGTTAGGATCTTCTTCCATGTAAACCCGCATGTTTTGCATCGAATGCAATAAGGATTCCTGTTTTAAGTCTTTAGAAACGATAACCGTTCTGTTCAGGGTTTGTCCCCAAGTACCTTCATGGTTGTCCTCGCCGTAAGTTGGAGCAACATGCCAGCCTAAATCCAGCGCACTGAAATATTTCTTCTCGGCGTTGGCATACTCATAATGACCGGAACCATTCCCTACTTCAAACATGGTAAACAGCTTGTCTACATTTTGATCGTAAGGCATAAAGTTATTAAATGCGTTGGTAGACATATCTGGATGGTTGAATTGTGCCGTGATATTATCATAGGTCAATACCCATGCATAATACTGATTCAAATCCTGATACTTGCCATTGTTGATTTTACGGTCAATAAAGTTATCAGTACCAAAAACGTTGGAGTGTCCCCAAGTCGTTGATGTCATTTCAAAGGCTGGGAATACCACAAAGTCATCATTTGTATACTGCTTGGCCAAATTCTTTGTAGTCTGCCAGTCGGATCCGCCTGTTCTTTCCGGCATGCCGTTATGATCGACGGTATCCTTTCCAGCCAAATCAGCATCAATATCGTGTGAATGGTCCGAGAAAGCAAACCAATCATAACCATGTGCTATACCTGCTTTTAGTGCATCCTCTGGTGTACCTGCACCATCATGAGAGATGTTTGTATGGTTATGGGTTGTGCCTCGATAATGATTTCCACCCGTAAAAGGCTCTGATACTTCAAACGACCAATTTGCTGTACCGAGATTTCCTTTTGTGTCCCACGCTTCTACAACAACAGTATGCTTGCCGTAAGACAACGGACTGTCTAAGGTAAGTTGTACTTGCTGTTCCGAAACAATGGCTTTTTGGTGGACTTCCTCATTATCCAGTTTAATAGATAGTTTTGATTCGTCTAGACCGCTTGGCTCATCTACCAAAAAGCTGATTTCCGGCAAGGTTGTTTCAACGATTGAGTTATTCGCTGGTTGGAACCCGCTCAACACCGGTGCAAATGTGTCAGCAGTAACTTGAACGCTGTATGGCTGTTCGGCCGTTCCTGCTGTTTTGGTTTCAGACTTATTAACTGCTTTAATATAATACTCAAAACCATTTTGTGGTACTGAAGCGGTTGGTAAAACAGCGGTGTACTGGTTTTGTTCCCCTTTACTCATTTCTAAAGAGCTATAGGATGATGCTCCCTTTTCACGATAATAAACTGTGACGGCATCTGCACCTTCTGCGGTAACTTTAAATTTGGCATTATTGCCCGTATAAACTGTAGTTAACGGATCATGTGATAAAGACAAAGCAAAGTATTCAGTAACGTCTTGATCATTACGAGGAAATATTTGATAGCCCGTATCATATGGTGAGGTGGAATCATACTGACTGGCTATCCCAGTGATAACATATGAGCTGCCCACTTTTAATGTGGTGGCCGTGTCAATCCCAGTAGTCGTCATGACCCTTACTGTTGTTGTTTTCCCTCCATCTTCTAGGGTGACGTTATAGCCTCCACCCGATGCAGTAGCCGGTACGTCAGTGACTTTACCTTGAACGGTTACCAACATACCTTCTTTTGGCTCGGCAGTTGCATAGTTATTGAGTTCAGCTATGGAGATACTTTTAGGAGTAATGGAGTCTCCTTCGCCTTTTACTTCCACAGAAGTCGGTGTAATCTCCGTTAAACCGCGGTAAAAGTCAACAGTTCCGGTTATTCTCACCTTTTGGCCAACCGTGACTTCCTGGCTGTTGCCAAATATATTTATGCCGCCAGTTGCGTCTTGGATATAATAAGTTTTTGAACCGATAATATTGTTAGCAACCGTAACAGTCCCCTCAACGGTTACTGTCTGACCCTTCAATTCCGGTTCCCCGTTCTCATCATTTGCCCGAACATCCTTCAAAAGAGTTACTCCCTCTTCCGGAGGTGCAGGCGGCTCCTCGATTTTAGGCTCAATTTCAGAAGTGGAATTTTGAGGGTTTGGAGACGAAACCACAAAATCTGTGGAATTATCATTAACATCCCAACCGTTTCCTTTACCAGCACCATCTGTAGTGGTGGGATCTGAACCATCGTTTGCTTTTCTTTCAATACTTGTCGAATTTGATGGGGCAGGCGTTGGTCCATTTCCCTCATATTCTGTTGCATCCTTACCAAAACCTACAAAATCAATAACATTTGGATCATCTTTACCGGAAATAAGAGTAGTATTACTTTTGACTAAAGCAACTTTACCAGTCGTACCAGACAAATTTAAACTACCTGAGACGTCGGGTGTAGGTAAATCTAGAGTTCCTCCCGAACCCTTAGCCCCTTGTATTAAAACATATCCGTGAGCCTTGATAGTTCCTTTTAAATCGTTTTTCCCTGAAAACCCTTTTGTAGCGGCAGCATACTGCACCGACCACCCCTCCAGACTGATATCCTCATCTGTCGGGTTGTACAATTCTATAAAGTCATTTTTGTATGTAGCTCCTGAGTTGCCTCCACCACCGTAAACTTCGCTGATTACAATGTTTCCAAATGATGCAGCTTTCACTGGAACGGCCATATTCGGCAGAAACGTTCCGCTGACCAGTAGGGCTGTTAAAGCTAGTGAACTATACTTCTTTACCCGCCTTTTCGTCATATTCCTCCCCCTTTTATATAACGAAGTACTAAATTGTCAAACACCTTTAATTTACCATAAAATTAGTAGATTTAGAATTTTATTTTTATTAATATAGTAAATTTTGTGTAAATTTACCTTACAAAGATAATTAAGAAAATTTATTTTTTCTTAACAGAAAACCTTTATAATAGTATTTGAATTGGACGGCTAAGGGGGACACATCGAATGAAAGAATCTTATCTATGGAAAATTTATACTATATTAATTATCGCCTTACTATGTTTGCCAAAATTCAGCTATGCTCATGCATTAAGCGCAGCTTATACGACAATAAACATCACAGATAAACAAACAGAGCTTTATTTTTCCATTGACACCCTTTCTGTCATTGAAGGCGCTGGCGGGGATAAAAACGAGGATGGTACTTTAAGTAAAGAAGAACTAAAGGAACTAGAATTTAGATTACAAGAATGGGTTGAGGATGGTATCGTTCTTGAAGTCGACGGAAAACAGCAAGAATCGAAGCTAAAAAAGGTAACCCTGGAACAAAAAGGTGACCAAGAAATGGTTACCCTTCAATTTATATACCCAGCTTTCCAGGTGGGTCAAACCGTCAAACTTCTAGACGGCATTTTTTATGAAGGGCAAAATGCCAGCAGTTATAACAACTTTCTGGCAGTAAAATATGGAGATCAAGTCAGCGAGGCTGTATTGCACGGAAACAACCGCGAATGGGCCATGCGTTTAGCTGAAACACAACAACAGCAGAAACCTGGTGATGAAACAGCTCAAGAGGCGCCACCATCTAAACAAACAAATTCTTCATGGGCATCCTTTCTAACATTAGGTATGGAACATATTTTAACTGGCTATGACCATTTACTTTTTCTATTAGCGCTACTGATTAGAAAGCAGACCATTAAACAGTATATTGCTACAATTACAGCCTTTACAATTGCACATAGCATTACTTTAACGTTATCAGTTCTTGGAATTGTTGAATTACCATCAAAGTTTGTTGAATCTATTATTGCTTTAAGTATTTGTTATGTAGCCATAGAAAATATTTTCAGGAAAGAAATAAAATTCAGATGGTTAATTACTTTTCTATTTGGTTTAATTCACGGACTCGGATTTGCTAGTATTTTAAAAGAAATGAATCTCCCTAAATCAGAATTAGCCATCGCGCTGCTAAACTTTAATGTTGGCATTGAATTAATCCAATTGTTGATTGTCTTAATCTTGGTACCAGTTTTGTTCAAACTGCAAACAATTAAGAAATATCGAGGCTTTGTCAATTACGGTTCAGCTATTATCTTTGTTTTAGGAGCCATTTGGCTTGTACAGCGATTGTTTAGTTAATAAATAATGAAAACCTTGCTAATCACTCAGCAAGGTTTTTCATTATTTATTTTCATGTATGATTTTAATTATTTTTCGAACTTCATTAACGGTCATCTGTCCCGGAGCCGATGCTGCCTTAGCCGAGGCAAAGGTAATTGCTGATCCAAAAACTTCACCACTTAACCGGCTAATTGTTCCCTTTCCTCCCATTGAAATGGTAATAAACGGCCGATCGGCATGTTTTTCTGCCATTGTACTGCTGGCATCCAATAAGGTAATAACGTCTCCACTACTATTAGGCATCACCGCAATTTTAGGAATATCCCCTCCCAAACTCTGGGCTTTCCGCAACCGTGAGACAATTTCCCCTTTTGATGGAGTTTTGGCAAAGTCATGATTGGAAATGATGACGAACACCTTATGCTGATGAGCAAACTCCAAAAGTGCTTTTACATCCGGTTCATGAGTAAATAGTTCCACATCAATGATATCGGCTAATTCAGTTTCAGCAATTACTTTGTTTAACTCAAAATAAAACTCTTTGCCAACCTCCCTATTTCCACCTTCGGATGCACTTCTAAATGTAAAAATAATTGGTCGATCGTCCAGTATACCCCGAATTTTTTCAAGTGCTGTTTTTACAGCCGAAATATCCTCGACATGTTCAAAAAAGTCAGCCCGCCACTCCACCATATCCAAATCTAGCGTTTTCAGAGACACGGCTTCTTCGATTATTTCTTGCACTGTTTTCCCCACAAGAGGGACACATATCTTCGGAATTCCTTCCCCAATTGTGACACCTCTTACCGTTACTGTTCTATTCACTTATTATCCCCCGTTCACGTTAATTCTGTTTTAACGGTAGTTTATCAATAATGAAATCCGCAATCTCTTCAGGTCCCTTGCCATTGACATTAATCTTTATGTGGTGATGCGCATAAATCGCTTGTCTGCTATTATAAAGCTCTTCCATTTCCTGTAGGGTTTTATTTTGCAAAATCGGACGTGTGTCCATCAATAAGGCCATTCTGTCTTTCCAATTTGTAAATGAGATGTCTAAATAAATGACAACGCTTTTCGTCAAGCAAACATTCCTGATTTCCTCCTGCAGGAACGCCCCTCCGCCAAGTGACAAAACCAAATTCTTTTTTTGACATAAATCTGTGATCAAGCTTTTTTCTTTATTTCTAAATTCCAATTCACCATATTCTTTAAAAATATGGGAGACAGGCATACCATATTCTTGTTCAATCGCTTCATCTGTATCAATAAATACACGATTCAATTTTCTAGCCAATAGTTGCCCAACCGTAGTTTTTCCCGCACCCATAAATCCAATAAATACCAAATTATTATCAGTTATAATCTTCAAAGATTAACCACCCGCTAACACTTTCCAAAATTAATATAAGATAGATTCATATTATATAAAAATGACCAATATGTAAATATTCGTAAAATTCATCTTTAAAGATTAGAAAAAAGAGACTCTTTTCGAGCCTCTTCTATTATTGCTTCATTTTTGGGTCCAATACATCCCGCAGCCCGTCACCCATCAAATTAAATCCAAGAACTGTCAGCATAATCGCCATCCCAGGAAAAAACAGCGTCCATGGGGCCTGCATCAAATAATTCTTGGAATCTGATAGCATTTTGCCCCACTCAGGTGTTGGTGCCTGTGCACCCATCCCAAGAAATCCAAGAGCTGCTGCTTCAATAATCGCCGTGGCAATGGCTAATGTGGCCTGGACAATGACCGGAGAAATACTGTTGGGCAAAATATGCCGTAATAATATCCGTGAATCCTTCATCCCTATTGCCCGTGCTGCCATGATATATTCTTCCTGTTTGACACTAAGTACCTTCGACCGGATCAGCCGTCCAAAGTTCGGAATATTCACCACCGCGATCGCGATAAGGGCATTTTCCAGAGATGGTCCTAAGATAGCCACTACTGCGATGGCCAGGAGAATACTGGGAAACGCCAGCATAATATCAAAAATCCGGGAAATGATAGAATCCACCCAACGGCCATAGTATCCTGCCACAATCCCCAGTATAGTTCCGATAATGACGGACCCTAATACAGAGAAAAACCCTACCCATAAAGAAATTCTTGCTCCGTAAATGACCCTTGAAAAAATATCTCGCCCAAAGTCATCAGTTCCAAACCAATGCTTGCCTGAAGGAGCCTGCATCCGCTCCGTTAATACCTGTGTCTTAAAATTATAGGGAGCGATGACAGGAGCGATTATCGCAACAAGGATAAAAAACACAACAATCACCAAACCAACAACAGCCAAGCGGTTTTTATAAAACGATTGCCACCCTTCCTTCCAAGGTGATATTGCTTTTGCTTCAGGGGGGATCGTTGTGATATCAGCCGTATTTTTTGCCAATTCTGCCATGCTAAGTTCCCTCCTTTATTTCGTAAATTTAATTCGAGGATCTACTAGAACATATAAAAGGTCTACGATTAAATTAATAAACACAAAAATGGCCGCAATCACCAAAATTCCTGATTGGATTACTGGGTAGTCCCTGTAGGCAATGGCATCATATAAATACCGGCCGATACCCGGCCAGCCAAAAATCGTTTCCGTTAAAATGGCTCCGCCCAAAAGCAATCCTGTCTGAAGTCCGATTACAGTGAGGACAGGTATGACCGCATTTTTTAATGAATGCTTATAAACCACCCAAAACATGCCTAACCCTTTGGCCCGTGCTGTCTGAATATAATCCGATTTCATGACTTCTAGCATCGTGGCACGTGTCATTCTTGCGATGATTGCCATAGGAATGGTCGCTAAAGCCAAGCTAGGCATTATCAAATGCTGCAGTACGGTTCCAAATTGATCGAATCTGCCTTGAAGCAGCGTATCAATTAAGTAAAGATTGGTTATGGCCGAGACAGGGTCGCGGACATCCTCTCTTCCTGTTGTTGGCAGCCAGCCTAATTCAATTGAGAATACCCACTGCTCCATTAAGCCGAGCCAAAAGATAGGCATGGATACGCCAATTAGCGCTAGTACCATAGCCAAATAATCAAACCAAGATTTTGAAAACCAAGCACTAATAATTCCTGCATTAACCCCGATAAATACAGCAATCAGCATCGCTGCCAGCGTGAGCTCCATGGTAGCGGACAAAAAAGGCCAGATTTCCTGATTGATGGGGCCTCTTGTCCGAAGGGATGTACCTAAATCTCCATGGACCAATGAATTAATATAGTCAAAGTATTGTATGTACCAAGGCTTGTCCAAACCTAATTGTCTAGTAACTTCTGCTATTGCTTCCTTCGTAGCTCTTTGTCCAAGAATCATTTGTGCAGGGTTTCCAGGGATCGCATGAATAATAGCAAAAACAACAAGGGTCATTCCGATTAAAACAGGAAATAATGATAGAATCCTTCGGGCGGTATAGGCAAGCAACGCTCACACCCCTTTCTTTATTTCAAAGGCAAATGATGTCGGTTATAAATGGGGAGGCATACGCTCCCTCCCCATTGTTCCTTACTTATTTAAACTCCACATTCGTCACTGCTTCAGACCCTGTTGGATGCGGTACATAATTGACTACATCCTTAGAGGCAGCCAATAATGGAATTGAGTGAACAAGCGGCACCCATGGGGCATCATCTTTAATGATTTCTTGGGCCTTCTTATATAATTCGTTACGCTTGGCTTCTTCCGTTTCCGTTTGTGCTTGAATCAAGATATCATGGAGTTCGTCGTTGCTGTAATAAGAATAGTTGTTGCTTCCAATGCTGTCTTTATCCAGAAGCGTATATAAGAAGTTATCAGCGTCACCGTTATCACCTGTCCAGCCCATCATAAACATATCAAATTCGCCTTTAGAGGCCTTATCCAAATAGGTGGCCCATTCTACTGATTTGATATTGGCTTTAACACCAATTTTGTTCAGGTTCTCTTGGATTACTTCAGCCACTTTTTGCGCCTCAGGCATGTATGGGCGTGCTACAGGCATTGCCCATAAATCGATTTCTAAGCCTTTTTCATATCCGGCTTCTTTCAACAAAGCTTTTGCTTTTTCTAGGTCAAATGGGTAATCTTTAATCGATTCGTTATACCCCTTGATACTTGGCGGCATCGGGTTAATCGCAGGTTCTGCCTTTCCGCCATAGAAAGCATTAATGAGCGCTTTCTTATCAATGGCATAGTTCATTGCCTGACGAACCAGTTTGTTGTCGAATGGCTTACGGGTTGTTGTCATGCCGATATAGCCAACATTCATTGACGGACGTTCAATTATTTGGAGCTTATCATTTGCTTTAACCGTTGCTTCATCCGAGTTGTTCAGACCATCCATAATATCAATTTCTCCGTTAACCAGGGCATTAAGCCGGGCCGTATTTTCTGGAATCACCCGGAAAATGACTTTATTTAACTTTGGCAATCCTTCTTGCCAATAGTCTGGATTTCTTTCCAGGGTAATCGTATCGTTTTGCTTCCACTCCACAAATTTGAATGGACCCGTTCCTACTGGATGGCTTCTAAAATCATCACCGTATTTTTCAATGGCTGCCGGGCTGCCAATTCCAAACGGGGACATAGCCAAGTTCTTTAAGAACGGGGCCTGCGGACGTTTTAACACGAACTGAACAGTCTTTTCATCGACTGCTTTAACCTCTTTAATAACATGGCCCTCGTCATTCTTATAGCCGCCAAACATGGTATAATACGGGAATTTATCTTCGTCGCCATTCATCCAGCGATTAAAGTTAAACACAACCGCTTCTGCATTGAAATCAGTTCCGTCATGAAATTTCACACCTTGGCGCAAATGGAATGTGTAAGTCAAACCATCATCACTGACGTCCCACTTTTCAGCGAGTCCCGGATTGATGGTTACATCTTTCTCCCCGTAAGAAACGAGTGTTTCAAATATATTTTCAGTTACCTTGTAAGCTTCGCCCTCAGTTGTGGTAATGGGATCAAGCGAGGTGGAGTCACCTCCACGCCCATATACAAGCGTGTCCTTTTTCGGGCCGCCTCCATTGCCTGATTCTTTGCCGCCGCTGGTTTCTCTTGTTTTGCCGGTACAGCCGGCCAGCAACATGCTGATGGCCAATAAGGCAAACAGCACTAATTTAAATGACTTCTTCCTCATATCCGTTTAGATACCCCCTAAGTGTTTGTTTTTTATCATGAATGCAGCCTGTTTTAGGAATATAAGTGACAGGCAACATAATGACCATTGAGATTTTGTTCCACGGGCCTTTGGGTTTTACATATTTCCATGCATTCCTTGCACCTCGTATGGAAGGCACATCCTGAAGGAGGATTGGCCGGGCTGGGCAGTTCCCCTTCAATCAGACTAGTCTGTTTCTTTAAGTCTGGGTCTGGTACCGGCACGGCATTTAGCAATGCCTGGGTATAGGGGTGCTTGGGATTCTCGTAAAGTTCTTCACTGTCAGCCAATTCTATTAATCTGCCTAAATACATCACACCCACTCTGTCGCTGATATGCCGGACAACCCCTAAATCGTGGGCGATAAATATGTAAGTGAGCCCGAACTCCTTTTGGATGTCACTCATTAAATTAAGAACCTGAGCCTGGATGGAAACATCTAGTGCCGATACGGGCTCATCGGCAATGATTAGCTTTGGCTTAGTCATTAATGCTCGTGCGATCCCAATCCTTTGGCGTTGCCCGCCGCTGAATTGGTGTGGATAGCGTTTTGAATGGTAGCTGCTTAACCCCACCACCTCAAGCATTTCCTTGACACGCTTTTTGCGTTCTTCTTTTGTTCCCATTCCATGGACAATTAAGGGCTCTTCTAATATTTGTTCAACAGTATTCCTCGGGTTTAGTGATGCATAAGGATCTTGAAACACCATCTGAATATCGCGGCGGACTTTTCTTAATTCCGATTTGGACATATTGGTGATTTCTTTATCTTCAAATAGAATACGCCCATCACTTGCTTCTATTAAACGCATTAACAGGCGTCCAGTAGTCGATTTTCCACAGCCGCTTTCTCCAACAATTCCTAATGTTTCGCCCTTCTTCACGTAAAAAGAAATATTATCAACAGCCTTTACTTCGCCTAGTTTTCTCCCGAAAATTCCTCCTGTGATAGGATAGTATTTTTTTAGCCCATTAACTTCAAGAAGTAACTCCGGCATGCCTGTCATTCCCCTCTTTCAATGTATGTAGGAAACAGCGTACTTCATGTCCGTCTTTTTCCGATCTGAATAATTCTGGCGATTCCACTTGGCAAGGACCAAATACCTCTTGGCATCTGGGCGCAAACCGGCAGCCATTTTTAATGGAACCCGGAAGTGGAACCATTCCAGGTATGCTATAAAGCCTGTCCTTTTTTTCCCTTAAATCCGGCACTGACTTCAGCAAACCTTTTGTATAGGGATGCTGTGGGTCTTTTAAAATTTTCTTGACATCCCCTTGTTCAACAATTTGACCTGCATACATGACAACCACGCGCTGACAAATCTCAGCCACAACGCCTAAATCGTGTGTGATGAGAATGATTGATGTATTGGTTTTTTGATTTAAATTCTTCATGAGCGCTAGTATCTGGGCCTGAATCGTTACATCCAATGCCGTGGTGGGCTCGTCTGCAATCAGCACCCGGGGATTACAAGCCATGGCCATCGCAATCATAATGCGCTGTCTCATCCCGCCGGACAATTGATGGGGATATTCTTTTAAAATTCCCTCAGCCCTTGGGATTCCCACCAACTTCAATAATTCAATGCTTCGTTGTTTCGCTTCTGACTTTGATAAGTCGGTATGTAACCGAATGGCTTCTATTAGCTGATTTCCAATAGTAAATAGCGGATTCAAAGAGGTCATCGGCTCCTGGAAAATCATTGAGATTTGGTTACCACGAATTTCTCTCCATTCCTTCTCAGTAAACTTAGTTAAGTCTTTCCCTTCAAAGATAATTTCACCGGTTTCGACTTTTCCTGGAGGTGAAGGAATTAATCCCATTGCAGCTAATGATGTAACACTTTTACCGCTGCCTGATTCACCGACAACCCCAAGGATTTCTCCTTCTTTTAACTCAAAACTTACCCCATCAACAGCAGGTAAAAATTCCTTACCTGATTGGAACGATATCTTTAGATCATTTATGCTAAGAATAGGTCCGTCGCTCACTGTTCCACCTACTTTATTGATTCTTTATTCAACTTAAATTTCACGACTATTATGACATATAGTATATTGGGTAATTTGTCATTTTCTGTAAAATCTAAAAAATATTTTAAAAAAATATGCCTGACCCCTTTTTAGGGCCAGGCATAAAAAATTACTTTATTAATAAACTTGATAATTATTTCTTCCACTTTCTTTGGCTCTATATAGCGCCACATCCGCATGTTTTAAAATGGTTTTCTCGTCCAAATTGTTATCAGAATAGAATGCTATGCCAATACTAGTGGTTATTTTTAAATTATAATCCCCGATAGACCAATTAGGCTCCAGTGATTGAATGATTCGTTCGGCTATTTCAGTTGCATCTCCCAGGATGTTTAAATCGGGAATAAGAATAACAAATTCATCGCCTCCGAATCTTGCCAATGTGTCATGTTTTCTGATACTGTTTTTTACACGGTTGGCAAATTCCTTGAGCAATAGGTCTCCAATATCATGACCTTTTGTATCGTTTATGTTTTTAAACTTATCGATATCAAGGAATAACACGGCGAAGGGTATTTGCTTTTTTCTAGCTGCGTTTATTTCTTCGGTCAGTTTTTCATAGAAATAAGCCCGATTTGGCAGCCCAGTGAGAAAGTCTATATGAGCCAGCTGCTTGAGCTGCTCCTCGTACTTCTTTCTTTCTGTGATATCTTTATAGACCGCCACTCCACCTTCCCATCTGCCATTTACGTCATACAATGGTGCATAGGAGGCAAGGACATCGATAACTCTTCCATCTTTTGTGATTCGCTGCACTTCATGGGACGGAATTTTTTCTCCTTTTTTTAATTGACCGATGATATTTTTCATGTCTTTTTTGCTTTCATTAGGAATAATACTTATGTTCTTATCCTTAAGTATTTCTTCCTTTGTCCAGCCAAAGATTTGTTCAAAAGACTTGTTGACTCCCAAAAAAGTTTCTTCTGTATCAAAAAAGTACGCAGCATCCGCGACACTGTTCCACAGCAGTTCCAGACGATCCCGAACCCTTTGTAATTCATTTTCTCTTTGTTTTCGGGCAGTGATATCCCTAACGATTGCCAACAGATAAGTACAGTTTCCATCATGATTGATAACGGGTGTTATAATTGATTCCCAGTATCTATCATACTCATCAGAATGGTTATCTGCGGACTGCTCATCCGCTTTTACAGATACCTTATCAACATAAGTAACAGGCTGTTTTTTATTTAACACCTCTTGGTAATTGGCTTCGATAGTATGGTAGATATAACTCGGCAACAATTCGCTCAAGGGCGTGCCAAACATATTGTCATCTAGGTCCCACAGTTGTTTTGCCGGCTTATTTGCCAATACATAACTAAAGTGATGGTTCTCTACCTTAGTAAGGAACACTAAATCGGATATCATATTAAAAAGTTTCAAAAAAATATCGAGTTGGTTCAGTCCTTCAAATTTAATCCTATTTGTCATACCTATAGCCTTTCCATATTTACAATTATAGTTACAATTATTATAAATGTTAACATTTAATAGTGAAAGTGTTACCCATATGTACAATAGTATTCGAATCGAATTGCAACAACAAAAGTCTATCCCTCATTTTGAAGGATAGACCTTATATTACCATTTTCTATTAGTATAGAAACGACTACTTTATCTTTTCATCCCTGTGTAAATTAGAATAGCATCCCTAAGAAACTCAGCCGTTCCCGGCTGTTCCTTGTCATAGTATGCTTTGAATCTTTCATCATCCACATACATCTGGGCAAGTCCCGCATGTGCTTCTTTGCTGTAATGGTCCCAGTAATAGGTCAGCCACCGCTTATGAAGGTCGGCTGCATTCTGTGCTTGTTCCCCTGCCGGGTTTCCTGTCTTGAAGGCTTCAGCCAATGTTTCGGTAAGTTGCTCAGTTAATGCGGTAACCTCATCATATTGCTCTTGGGTCATATTCTTCACTTTTGCATTCGCTTTTTCTACCGTTTCCGTCCCATACTTTTGACGGATTTCCTGGCCATACTTTTTCTCATTATCCTCAATCATTTTTTGCTTAAAGCCCTCAAACTTTTCTTCATTTGACATGGTAATTCTCCCTTCTGTGTGGGCAATGGTTTTATCAACATTGGCAATTAACAAATCCAATTGCTGCCGTTTTTCGAGGAGTTTTTCACGGTGTTCTCTGAGCGCCTTGGCACCGTCAAACGCAGGATCAGTGACGATGTTTTTAATTTGGTCGAGGCTCACCCCCAGTTCCCGGTAGAAAAGAATCTGCTGCAGGCAGTCCACTTCTTTTGGCCCATAGATGCGATATCCCGATGAATTAACTCTTGCTGGCTTAAGAATGCCAATTTCATCATAATATCGTAAAGTTCTCGTGCTGATCCCAGCCAAATGTCCCAGCTTGTTGATTGTATATTCCACCAAAGTCACCTCCTCTAATCACAACGATACACCTTTACGTAACGTCAAAGTCAATTAAAAAAATGCCTATTTTCCTTTTTTATTTAGATTTTTCTAACTCTGTTGATTTGAGTGGAAGTCGCGCAGACTCCTGCGCCGAGTTATCATGAAC
>NZ_HG942031.1 GCF_000612665.1 Neobacillus dielmonensis | reverse complement strand
TATTATATCATATTAACGCGGTGAACTGTTAAAGTAATTAGATGTAATAAGAGGCTGCCGAAGGGTTTTTCGACAGCCTGAGTCCTCTTCCATATTACGGGAGAGGACTTTTTTTTCTAATGAATAGCTAGGAACTTTGACCATTAAACACATGCTTAATAGAGAAGAAAGGATGATAAAGAAACATCCATGGCCATGAATAGCTCATAACATCCCTCATCTCTTCTCGGTATTTGGTTTTAAAACAATGGATATGGCAATACATGCATGCGGATTTCCCCTCTCCATACCGGCAAAGTGAAAGTCTTAACACCGCATAACTTTTTAAATCCTGGCAGTTTTTACAAAGCTTATCTCTGTGATGATTTTTTCGGCAGTATAATTCAATCATTTCCTTAACGATTTCTTTTTCCTTCTGAATATTTGGACCTGTATTCGGTTCATACAATTGTGCTCTCATGGTAGTAAACCTCCTATTCGCAGATTTACTTAAAAGCCTCTTATAAATTGAAACATATATACCTTTTACCTCTTTTAAAAATGCTCTGTTAAATTTGGCTGTTGATTTCTGCTCCAGGCGCTAAAGCGAACCCGCGGACGTGCCGGGGAGCCTCAGGACACTGAAATTCTCGAACCCGCCCACGCACGAAGAAAATGCGATAGTACAAGGAAAGCATCCATGAACTATCTTCGCACGAAATTATGCGATAGCCATATTTGAGGATTTTCGAGGAGTCGATTGCCTTCCGCTCCAATCAACAGAGTTAAAAAAGTCAACATGATCGTTTAACAGAGCCATTTAAAAAGAAATTCAACCGTTTGACAAAGTTTTTTAAAATTGAGGTTATGCACCTTTTATCTGTTGCTGCTTTGTTTTTAGACAGGTCCTTAATATAGTAAGATTAGCTGTTTCATTTCTTTGAACCATAGTCTGATATTCTGGCAGAAAAGCATCTACTGGTGATACATGAGCTTCGCCGCAAACATCGATTCCCTCCACCTGTTTTGCATTTAGTAACCATTCCAGGTAAAAGCTTAGTTCATCAAGCTTCATACACCCCTGATCCCAATTAGTGACCGCCTCAGAAGTATTCAAGACATCTTTATCGATGCTGATGTATATATTTTTCGTTTGAATGATTGATAGGATTAAATTGATTGAATAATGGTGTTTGCCCTTAAATGGAAAAAAGACAACTCGAGGATGTTTGGAGTATGCTGTAAGGTTAGTAGAACCGATGATAACAACTTTTTGAAGTAATGGAATTTCCTTAAGGGCATAAGATACCCATGACCCGCATGAAAGCAATTCTTGGTCCTGTTCCATTCCTAAATCAGGATGATTATCAAATAAGATTAAGGTAAATGGCGTACTAATCTCTTTTAATAATAAGTACGTAATATAATGGTAGTTTCCGCTGCCGATAAAGGTAATTCCTTTCTTCTTTCTGTTTTGCAATCTTTTTGCTATTGCTCGTAATGAATCTTCTTCACAGTACAAGTTCACATGTCTCATATTCCTTAAATCAATGTTTTCATGTGTTTGTCTTCCTAATCCTTTCTGCCAAAAATAGGTCTCATCAAAATGAAGTAAACTGATTCCGTTTCTTAATAACCCCATTTTCTTCATCTCCCAATAAAATATCTTATTTAAAGATTTAATAGGTTACTAGTAATTTCATTATATCACTTAAACAAAAAACATTAAGTGAAACAACTATGAATTAAAAAAGTCTTACCAGTTGATGGGTAAGACTATTGTATGATGCCAAGCCCTATAAATTGCCTAATTATTTCACCTGAGAGTGCAGCAGACCCTTCACCCCATCAATAATATCTGATGGCATGACACCATAATGGGAGAGAACTTCAGCTTTTGCTTCCCCCGCCTTTGCATGCAAAAAACTCGCACCTATAAGCGCCTTTAATGGTGCTGATCCTTGTGCCAAAAATGATGCCGCTAGTCCTGTTAGAACATCGCCACTTCCTCCTTTACCAAGAGCATCATGACCATGAGGATTAATATAGACACTTCCGTCTGGGCTGGCAATAATGGAACGGTGTCCTTTCAGCAGCAAGTAAACATTGTAGGTCCCTGCAAACTCAATGGCCGTTTCAAGCCGGTCAGCTTCCACCTCATGCACTGATTTACCTATCAGTCTGGCCATTTCCCCTGGATGCGGAGTAAAGATTACATTTCCCTGATAGTCACGGATTAACGCTAAATCATCTTTAAGTAAATAAAGGGCATCTGCATCCACAACGATGGACTGATGGGTCAGGGAGCCCAGTAATGTCCGCAGCAATTCCCCTCCACCTGAAAACCTGCCCATCCCTGGACCAATCGCAATACTGTCAAATTGTGGGAGTGCCGGTATTAACTCAGAAATCGCCTTCGTAGAAAAATGGCCATCCTCATCTTTTAATGGCATTAATAAAGATTCTGGATTTTGGGCAGCCGCCATAGGATAAATACATTCTGGAACAGCCAATGTCACTAACCCAGCCCCTGAGTGGAGCGCAGCTTTAGCTGAAAAAATTGGGGCACCTACAAATTGACGGGACCCTCCTAAAATTAAAACGTGGCCAAAGGTGCCTTTATGCCCATTTTGTGGTCTTTTAGGAATGAAATCACTCACCATTGAATCCGTTATGATTTTTGGCATATCCAAGCCCAACTCCTTAGCAGAAGAAGGCGGCACGGAAATATCTACTGCTTTCCATTCCCCGACGTGCATGGGCCCATCCTGTAAGAAAAATCCTTTTTTCGGAAAAACAAAGGTAACCGTCCTGTCGGCTTTTATTGCTGTACCCGAAGCTTCCCCGGTATCACTATTGAGACCAGACGGGATATCAACGGAAATAATCAGTTTCCTCCCACTGTATTCATTAACCATAGAAATGACTTGGTTAAACTGCTGTTTGACAGGTCCATTTACACCTGTACCTAATATAGCATCCACGATGATGTCAGCCTGGCCCAATTCAGCTTGTAGTAATTTAATATTGGGGCCTTCCAGATAAAAAATCGGCAGGTTTCTTTTGGCATATGCTTCATAGTGTACTTTTGCATCTCCCTTGATCCGCTCTGGGTTCACTAACAAACATAGGAGAAGGTTCCAGCCAAGATCAGCCAGCCTCCTCGCTATAACAAAGCCATCACCGCCGTTATTTCCACCCCCTGCTAGAATAATGACCCGGGGCTTAGCACAAGGAGCGTTTGTAACAATTTCCTCCACAACCTTTGCACCAGCGTTTTCCATTAGCACAATACCAGGCAATCCCAGCTCTCTCATTGTATATTCGTCCATTTTCTGCATATCTTTCTTACCTGCCGCGTACATCTTTATCCCTCCTGCAGGTTATTGTTATACTATATATTATAAGGTAAGCCCAGCAATCTTGCTGAAGAATGAGTTAACATAAAAATATCTGCGAATTCCTGATTTTGATAATTCATTATCAAGTTCGCAGGATTGTGACAAATTTTTTGGGTTACCTATAGTAAGATAGATTATATTTTCACATATAAAATAGTTTTTTATTTAGAAGGGAGTAATGAATTTTGAGTGAACGTTTTAAAGCCTTAGTGGTGGACAAATCAGAAAATGACTTCTCTGTAAGCATTAAAAATCTATCTATTGACGACCTTCCTGCCGGTGATGTGCTAATCAAAACTGCCTATTCCAGCATTAACTACAAAGATGGATTGGCCAGCATCCCGGAAGGAAAAATAATTAAGTCCTATCCATTCGTTCCAGGCATTGATTTAGCAGGCGTGGTGGTATCTTCTCAGGACCCGCGCTTTCAAGAAGGAGATAAAGTAATAGCGACCTCTTATGAAATCGGAGTATCCCATTATGGAGGATATAGTGAATATGCCCGGATACCCGGAGATTGGATTGTCCCATTACCGGAAAATTTATCATTAAAAGAAGCAATGGCATATGGAACTGCTGGGTTTACTGCAGCACTCTCCATTCAACGCTTAGAGGAAAATGGTTTAACTCCGGAGAAAGGCAAGGTTTTGGTAACGGGAGCAACTGGCGGTGTTGGGAGCTTGGCTGTAGCCATGCTGGCAAAACGAGGGTATCAGGTAGTGGCAAGTACAGGTAAGGAAACAGCTCATGAATACTTACATAAACTTGGAGCAGCTGAAATTATTTCTCGCGAGGAAGTATATAACGGAAAAATCAGGTCACTAGATAAACAGCTATGGGCAGGTGCCGTGGATCCTGTAGGCGGAGAGTACCTTGCAGCGGTTTTAAGCAAGATTCAATATAATGGGGCGGTCGCTGTCAGTGGATTGACTGCGGGCGGAAATGTACCAACCACGGTTTTCCCTTTCATCCTGCGAGGAATCAGCCTGCTCGGGATCGATTCGGTTTATTGTCCAATGGAAGTAAGAAAACCACTATGGAATCGTATGGCTGATGATTTAAAACCGGCTGGGTTATTAGAAACAATATCCCATGAAATCGGCTTGGAGGAATTATCCGATACACTTCCGCTCATTTTAAAAGGGCAGGCCAAAGGTAGATTTATTGTGAATCTTTAAGTTCAGTGCAACGGAAATTTCCTAAAAAGCCCTGTTCGACTGGTTGTTGATCAATCGATGAGGGCTTTTTCTGTTTTTAAAGAAATGGATTATAAAACCGATTACCATCATAAAATGTAACTGTTATAGATAGGACGAATACCATTCCGATTAACAATAAGGCCAGATAGTCATTTCGTCTAAAAGGTCTTGCACTGTACCATGTCCGTTTTTTATTTTTCCCAAAACCTCGCAAATCCATAGCATTGCTTATGGTTTCGATTCGGTCAAGGCTCGACAAAACCAGGGGAAAAATGATCAATACAGCATTTTTAAACCGTTTTGGCAGTTTTTCTTTACGAGACATGTCAAGCCCTCTAGCCTGCTGTGCTAAAGCAATTGTTCTGTAATCCCTCTGAACATCTGGTATATACCTTAGTGCAAGGGCCACAGCAAAAGCAATTGAATAACTCACACCAATTCTATTTAACGAAGAAGCAAATTCGCTTGGATGGGTTGTAACCATAAATAGTAAGGCGGCTGGAATAACCGTTAAATATTTCAGAGTAATATTGAGTTGATAAAACAACTGTTCAATCGTTATATTATAGCTGCCCGTTATAGTGAATAACACATGCTGTGTCTTATAAATTTTCACCCCTTCTTGTGGTGAAAAAATATAAATAGCTAGATTATTGATAAACAAAAATATCAAAATGAACACTAGCACAAAGGCAACATCCGCTATTTTTATTTTTGAAATGATAAAAACGAGGATGCTGCCAATTAGTAAAAAGAACAGAATTCTTGTGTCATAAGTGAGCATCGACGCGAACGACCACATGATGAAGCAGAGAAGCTTCGTAACACCTGTTAAATTGTGTATCAGAGACTTTCTATCAAGATATGAAAGCATTTCTACTGCCATTTCCGTCCTACCACCTTATCATGGGCAATAAATCGCTGTATGAATTTTTTTGCGTCCCTTACCTCTGCAAGGGCGGCTAATTCAAACAATGAGGTCTCTTTTAAATTCGCCCTATCAATCACAGCTTTGTCGGCTAAAACATTAACGGACAAGTCATCTGCAATTTTTTCTCCCGATTCAATGACTATTGCTCGCGGTGTGTACTCTAGCATAAGGTGCATATCATGTGTGATCAAGATAATGGTAACCCCTAATTTATTTAACTGCTGCAAAAAATCCATAATCTCTGTATAATGTCGAAAGTCTTGCCCCGCAGTCGGTTCATCAAGGATAAGAATTCTCGGCTGTAAAACTAAAATAGAGGCAATCGTTACCCGCTTCTTTTGTCCAAAGCTTAAAGCGGAAATAGGCCATTTTCGATATGGAAGAAGACCACAAATTTTCAAGGTTTCATCCACTCTTTTTCTGATTTCTGTTTCGGCCACTCCTCGAATCGTCAGCCCCAAGGCTACTTCATCATAGATCAAGTGTTTAGATATCATGTGATTAGGATTTTGCATGACCAATCCTACTTTTAAGGCACGGTCTTTGATGGTATCCTTTGCAGCATCCTGTCCCTCAATGATTATTCTTCCAGAGCTTGGCCGTTCAAATCCGCAAATTAGTTTGGTCAACGTTGACTTTCCTGCTCCATTTTTACCCACAATGCTAACCATTTCTCCTTCTGCAATGGAAAAAGATAAATTGTTGAGTATCTTGTTTCCTCCAGGATAAGAAAAAGCGATATTTTCTAATTGTAGGATTGGTTTACTACTCGTTAAAGGATTTAAGGATTCTACTTCTTCCAGCCAGTGTAACAGCTTTTCCTTGCAGCCATTAATGTTTAGGCTGTCGATACGCTCCGGACGCATTTCGGGCGTTATTTTACAGCCAGCATATTTTAGTGCACGGATATAAAGCGGTTCCCGAACAGACACACGCTCTAATACATCCGTTGCAAGTAGTTCAGCCGGTGAAAGGTCGCTGACAATTTCTCCGTCGTTTACTACAATAATTCTATCCACGTTACGGAAAAGAACATCCTCAAGCCGATGCTCAATAATGATGACTGTTTTATTCCGCTCCCGGTTCAATTGATCGATAAGTTCCACAGCGTGTTTTCCCGTTGCTGGATCCAGATTTGCCAATGGTTCATCAAAAAGGAGAATGTTGACTTCGTCCACCATTACACCCCCAAGTGCCACTCTTTGTTTCTGTCCACCAGAAAGTGAGTGTAAGGAATATCCAAGGTGATCAGACATGCCAACAATCTCAGCCGCCTCTTTTACTTTTGAAATCATTTCTGCTTGTGGTAAACAGTCATTTTCCATGGAAAAAGCCAGGTCTTCGGCGACCGAAAGCCCAATAAACTGCCCATCCGGATCCTGCAAAACTGTTCCAACTTTCTTAGAAATGGCAGATATCGGCTCAGTGCTTGTATCCATTCCAATAATTTTGAGCTGTCCCGTTATATCTCCTTTATAGGAGTGAGGGATTAAGCCGTTAATGCAATGACCAATTGTACTCTTACCAGAACCAGATGGTCCGACAATTAGAACTTTCTCTCCTTCGTATACTGTAAAATTAATGTTGGTTAGTGTAGGCTTTGCCTGACTCCGATATTTAAATCCAAAATTAATAAACTCAATTACTGGTTTTTTCATATTGTCTCCTGAATTTCTGGTAAATGAAATGCGATTAATAAGTTCTGACTAATGCTGCCTATGCTTCGATATATATTCCTTTATAAGGTTTCTTCTTTATCAAGGCTGCCGGTCTTGCTTCTCGTTCTGGCATATGCGGCTAACAATAATGTTCCAATAACACCTACCGTAACCATATTGGATAATCCAGCAACTAACCCTTGAACGAAAACTTTGTTAGCTGGTTCACCATAAATGAGAATATCCAATGCCGGGGCAATAAGCATCCAGCCAAATGCTTGAACAATTACCTGTGAAACATTAAAGGATATAATTTGTTTTGCCCCAAATATCCCATCCTCGACCTTGATATTTCTTGCAGCAAAGCCAAGTAAAAACCCTACAAAGGCCGAAACGACCACCCAACTCCACCAAGGGGAACCGTAAAAAATGGCATCCTTTAACGCATGGCCGATGAACCCAATCAGCCCCCCTGCCACGGGACCGAATACAACTGCCATTAGGGCAAGAAATGCGTAAGAGGTCTCCACTGTGGTATTGGGAATTCCCGTTGGTATGGAGACAAATCTGCCTAAAATCACAAATACTGCGGTCCCAATTCCGATTGCCACAATGGTTTTGGTTGATAAACTTTTTGCCAATTCTCCCATCTCCTTTATTTTTAAGTTTTACTAACCTCAGTTAATAGTATTTTTTTTCCGCCTTCATCAATGTCATGGTCCAATTGGTCCCCGACCCGATATGATAGGCACTTGCAAAAGAACCCTGATTAATGGCAACCCCCAGATTATCCAAGGAATTCACATATACGAGCGGCTCTCCAACCAAGCTGTCTGCAAATGACTTTCCAAACGTCATCATGTTTTCATATACTTGGCGCGTACCATTTCCAATGCTTACTTTTAACCGGTCACCATATTGAATGCCTGCTTCTTTCAGTAAACTACGATGAATATTAGTCCATAAATTTCCAAACCGTACGTCTAGCACTTCGATGATACCGGTAATCCTCTTTTCTTTTAAACAAGCTATTGGCATCGGCAGTTTTACAACTGATTGAGGCTCTGATTCGGGTCCAACATTCTTGAAGGCAATGATGCCAGATGCAAGCCTGGCTCCGGTATAAGCATAGATATCGCGGCCATGAAAGGTATAGGATTCCCCTGAGTTTGGCAATCGATTGGTCTCCTCATCTAAAATTCTCGCTTCTGTTATTCCAACAAACCTGTACAAATGTGTTAAAGTTCCGTTATCAGGGGTAATGATATATTTCTGATTAGCAGTTTTAGCCACAATACTTCGACGCTCAGAACCAACACCTGGGTCCACTACAGATACAAAGACTGTACCTTCTGGCCAATACGAAATAGTCTGCAATAACCGGTACGAGGCCTCCCAAATATTGTACGGCGGAATATCATGGGTTAAGTCGAAGATACGTAGGTCTTTATTAACAGAATAGGCTACACCATACATGGCACTTACTGCCCCATCACTGATTCCAAAATCCGATTGCAATACTAATGCCTGGTTCATTCTATTCCTCCCTTTTCTATGATTATATATAAACTGATTACTTGTTCTTTAGAACATCAACCCCAATATATAATGAGTATAACAAACAGATTCTATTATTTGGTATAATTTCCTTAATAAAGCAAGTCTAGCTTTAAAATTTTCCAGAACAAAAAACATTGGCTAGATTGATCATTTCTACTTGATCGGAGTTCATCTGTGTAATTTAATTAACATTTCATCCTCCTCACAGAAAAATTCACCTTAATTACATAGAAAGGTAATATAAAGGACATCTATGTTGTTTGCCCTGTTGATTGGGGAGGAAGGCGCGAAGACTCCTGAGGGGAGTACGGAGCGGTGGAGGCTCACCGCAACGTCCTAAGATCCTCGAAGCACCTAGAGCGCACATCAACAGCCCCATTAAAAAGAGAAAAAAAAGACTGTCGGCAAACCCGACTTTTTTCGGATTTGTCGACAGTCTAACATTCGCTGGATATCTAGCAAATCAATTTTATGGTTGTTTTTTAAAGCCAACTTCAGTTAAGGCTAATTTTAATGTTCCTTTAAATTCGGCATGTGAGGTTAAGACAATCCCACGGACAATAAGACTTTTTACTAATTCTGCGCGCAATCCTGTTAAGATTGGCTTACACCCCATTAAGGAAATGCCTTCTATGACCTTGACTAAATCATTGGCTGCCTGTGTTTCTACGGATGCAACACCGGAAAGATCGATGATTAATGTATGTATATGATTGGTTTCGATTTCAGCCAGAGCCTTATCCTGTATAGTTGTGATCCGCCTGTCATCAATGGTTCCGATTAACGGCAGTATGCAAATTTCTTCATTTAATGGAATAATCGGGACGGACAGATGCTCAACTAGTTTATGTTGTTTTTCTAACAATTCGTCTTTAAATTTAGAATAGCTGATAAAGAAATAGGTAAGGAATTGATCCATTAAATCATTGATGTTCTTCTCCAATGAGAAAAAGCTCATTCTATCCGTCTCCGTTTTATTCAGCAAATCATACTGATAAAGAAAATTCCACATCGTCCGTCGGATTGCTTTGACCCACTCGAGCTTTAAAGCAAGGGTTAATGAATGCTTCGCCCAGGCAACACCCTCCTGTTTGGCAAATGAAATGAGGTCGTGCTCACGTCCCTCGACGATAAATAAGACAAGTTTATGGGCATTGTTTAGAAGATTGATATTACCGATACTTTGAATCTTATCAATTTGATCTTTGACATTGATTGCCTCATCAAGCAGCTTTTCTTCAAAAGCTTCTCTGTTACCTAAGAAGAAGTCTTTAATCGATGACTCTTCATCATATTCCAACGGCAATACTTTCACCCCATTTGGTTTCAACTGCCCCTGCAGAGGGAGCTTAATCATGAATTTAGTGCCTTGATTTTCTATGCTGTCTACCAATATTTTTCCGCCATGCTGATAGATAACTGAAAACACTTGTATTAATCCCATACCGGTTCCTGTTTCTTTCGTCGTAAAAAACGGAGTGCCAAGCATTGAAAGCTTTTCCTTCGGTATACCGACCCCAGTATCAATAATAGTAACAATGATCTCATCTTGTTCTAATTGATGGGTGAGTGTAAGGGTCCCTTTGCCGTCCATCGATTCTATTGCATTTTTGATAAGATTAAAGAATGCTTTTTTAAATTGATTTTTTTTTCCGATGATAGAAATATCCATATTTTTAAAGTCGGTTATAATATTAATGTCGTAGAGTTTATCCTGAAATAAATTTAAAATCGATTCCAATTCGACGGACAAATTAATCTTTTGGACCTCTTCATCCTCCAAATCAGGCTTCGAAACCTGAAGTAAGTTGTTTAATGTGACTAAAGCATTTTCTAATTCCGATTGAGCTATTTCCAAATATTCATTATTTTGCTCTTGCTGAAGCAGCTGTAAAAATCCCTTCACAGCTGTCAAAGGATTCTTTACCTCATGAGCAATTCCAGCCGCAATCTGGCCCACAGATGCCAGCTGACTTAAATGAGCATCACTTCCTGCTCCCGCTAATTGACTTTCTTCCACCTTCATTTATATAACTCCTTTCTGAAATAGTAACAAGTATAATTTGGAGTATTTTGATTATTTAGAGTAACTAAGTATAGTTTATCAAAAAAATAAAGTTTTCCTAGTAATAAGCAATATTTTGATTTGGGAAAGTTTTGAAAGATTTACCACTATACCTCTAAAAACCAAAAGAGCCCCCCAAGCAGAAAGGCTCCTTTTTTCATATCCATCAATCCGTTTTCTCTTTGTCCTCATCTGTTAGCTCGTTTGAGAACTCAGTTAGAAATCCCGGCTGGTAATTCTCCTTTTTCAATCCTTGATTAGCTGAGAAGTTAGTTTTAGTCTTTGTTTTTATGCGATAGCGCATAGCAAAATAAATCATAGAATAAACAAGGACCATAACAATGCCTGCGATCAGGCCCGTTCCTTGGCCTGGAATAAGTGGCATACAAATTAGGACAATAATCATACTTACCAATGCGATCCAAGATGTATAGGGGAATCCTGGCATTTGGCAAATTCCATCAGGCGGACAGCCATCCCTTTTGCGAAACCGGATATGGCTGGCCATAATGACGGCATAGGTGAAAATTAAAGCAAATCCGCCCGTACTAATGAGCACTAGGTACACTCTTGGAAACAAAAGTCCGAAGCCCAGCCCCGCCAACATCGCCACCCCGGAAAATAAAATCCCCCGGTATGGGACATCGCGCCTATCCTTCAGCCATTTCGGTGCATGGCCTTCGTCAGTAAGCGATCGAATCATTCTGCCAAGCCCGAAAATACATGCAAGCATGGCAGAAAGTATGGCAGAAATCAGCACCAAATTGATAGCGGCTCCTGCCCAGCCTATCCCCCATCTGGTGAGAGATGCCACCATCGGACTGACATTTTCATTTAGCGAAGCCGTAGGTATAAGCGGCATCAGCACTGCTGCATAGGCAATGTACAATCCCACAAGACAGAAAACCGTGTTTCGAATCGCCTTTGGAATCGTATCTTTTGGGTTTTTCGCCTCGGTAGCTGCCAAACCGATGATTTCAAAGCCTGCATAAGCGAAAATAACGAGGAGCATGCTGCCAGCAATGCCTGTTATCCCTCCCGGCATCAACGGCTCATTGGCCAACTCACCTGCTCCAATAGATGAAGTATTCGGGAGTACCCCAAAAATTAACGCTAGCGCCGTAAGGATAAAAAATATAATCGCAAAAATTTTTATACCTGAAAGAGCACTTGCCAGTTTTCCCACCTTATCGGCTCCCAATAGATTGAGAAGTGTGACACCAATAATAATCGCGCTCCCTAAGATTCCAATTGAAACGTGAGGAAACCACTTACGGATTAAAATGGAGATCGCTGTAGCCTCGCTTGACATGGATAAAATCGTTCCTGTCCAATAGAGCCAGCCCGTTATAAATCCCATTCCTGCGCCAAGTTCCCGGGAAGCAAAAATACTGAACGAACCAGCTGTGGGGTTAGCAACGGTCATTTCAGATAATGCATATAAGATAAAATACACTAGTATTCCCGCTAAAATATAGGAAATTAATATCGAAGGTCCTGCTGCGTTAATTGCCACCGAGGAGCCGAGGAAAAATGAACCTCCAATTACACTTCCCAGGGCCATCATAGTTAGATGCCAAGCAGACAGTCCTCCTTTTTGTTTGGTTTCCATTGTTTTCTTTTCTCCCATACCTATAATTTTCTTGCCACTTGCTATGGTTATTATTTACGCAAATGAAAAAAAGATTCTGATGAAAAAGTAAGTGACGGCACCAACGAAAAATAAAAACCCTTAAACATCAGTTTAAGGGCATTATCATTAAGGTTCTTGTATTATTTATTGTCTCTGTTATATAAATCCCGAGTCTTATAGCCTGCACCTAAAATCTTTTTCATCTCTTCACGCCGTTTAGCTTTAGTTGCTTCTTGTTTGGCACTGTATACATAACGTGCCCAATCCTTGCGATATCCTTCGGTGAGGGATTGGTAAAATGCAAGCAAGTTCGGTGAATCAGCTAAATCTTTTTCAACCTCCGGAATTAACTTAATATAATCATCAACGGATTGACTCGGTTTGGTGGATGGTTGTTTTTTGGTTTTAGGGTCTTCCTTTAGTCCAACAACCGTGAAAACATCGTCCAATCCAACCATTCGAGCAAATTTAATGTTGCTTGCCCCCACATAACCGTCCTCTTTTACACCTAAACTCGGGAACAAATCGTCACGGTGAATATAGCTTGAGTAAACTTTATTGCCTTTTTTCGGATAGGCTATATACAAATATCCGTTTTGACCGAGACTGTTATTGTCAATGACTTGGTTCACTAGAGATTTAAAGGAATCCAGGTCTAATACAAAGGCAAAGATTACATCATATGGTGAATTGACTAGTGCGGTATCATAACAATCTAGACCTGCCAGATAATCCGCACCTTTCGGCAAGTTTAATACTGCGGCTTTTTTATATTTTTGCAAATTGAGTTTTTCTACAATTGTTTTTGCCATCTTACCACCCATTTAATATTTTTCATTTCGCTATTTTATAGTTTAAAATTTCAATTGACGATTAGCAAACAATTCCTAGTATTAATGTTCACGGTTTATCATGTAGTGCATGAGTTGTTTTAAAAAGGTGGTATTCCGTGGTACTTCTTGAAGAGCTTCCACCGCAGAACAATAATGGTCCCACATGGCCTTCCGGGCATCCTCCTTACCTAGAATGGATACAAAGGTTGATTGGTTATTTTCAGCGTCCATACCAACAGGTTTCCCTAATAAGCTATGCTCCCCTTCTACGTCAAGCAGGTCATCTTTAATCTGAAAGGCGATTCCGGCATGTCGGGCGAATTTTTTTAAATCCTTCATTTCCGTTTCACTCGCTTGGGCAAGAATAGCAGGCATAACTAGTGATGCTTCGAATGCCAAGCCAGTTTTATAAAAGGACAATTCATCCAATTGTTCTAACGTCAATGGTTTCCCTTTAGATTCTAAATCCATCGTCTGCCCCATACAAATTTCACCAGTTACCCTTGCCGAATAGTGAATCAAGCGAAGAATGGATTGCGGCTCAAATCCGTAAATAGATGCTTGTTCTTCTGTAGCCTTTTGCATTAGAAAAAGCCCCGTTAGTTCAGCTATAGCCGAATTATATACTTGATGCAGTGTTGGACGCCCCCTGCGAAAGGGTGCATTATCCTGTGATGGCAAATCGTCGAAAATCAAAGATGCTGTATGCATATACTCCAATGATTTTAGTAAAGGGACAATGGCTGACTCATCTAAACCGTAACCCTTAACACCAATCACCCATGTAATAATCGGCCTTAGCCGCTTACCATTCCCCTTAAGACTATAATTAGCAGCCTCTATAATCGGCATATCGATTAATAGTGTTCCCTTGTTGGGAGGTACCGACAAGAAAGTGTTAATCTGATTCCGTAAAGTTTCAGCAGTCTCTATAAAATCTTCCTTTTCTTTCCGCTCATTTTTCAAAATCAAGATTATATGGTCCCGAAGCAGCTTATCAAAGAATTCAACATCCTCCGCTTTTCGCACCATCTGTTGAATCAAACGATTCAATCTAGGCACTCTTGAAGCAAACAGTCCCATTGCTTCGTTATAAGTTCTTGTTTCATGTCGTTCTTTAAACCTTTTTAATCCGTTTATGGCACGATCCAAGATAACCTCGGTAGCCTTAGAATCAGCATGATACACATTATGGATCAGATGGCAAATAACCGCCCAATATAATTCGAAGGGATTAATCAGGTCCGGCCGATTTTTATGATGCTGTATATAATAGGTGTATGGCGTAACCCTCCCTTCTTTTTGATCTTCAAACATATCGGCAAAGTCGTCAGCTAACTGATTATATATGCCATAATAAAAAGTGTGTCGGTAAACATTCTCATCCTCCGGAGCATTAATCACTGATCGGACAATTAAACGGGAAGACGATGATTTTAAGATAATGGGTATAAACAAGTCTTCATTGGAGTAATTTGCCTCTGATAGGTCCTTGTTGCGGTCCAATTCTTGTGACTGAAAAAATACAAAAGCATGCTCAAAAAACAACTTGCTAGTCTCTTCCCGCTGATTGGCCTTGATATATTCAAATGCCTCACAAAGTTCATGGTGAACAAATTGGATAAAATTTATATTTTTTCCGTCCCATTCCCCGAGCTTCTGAGCAGTTCCCGTAATAAGAGTATGACGAATCATATTCGAGTATTGTTTTTTCTCTGTTTCGGTTAACACATTGGCATCCAGTAGATCGTCAATGAATGGATAAGTCAGACCATAGGAATAACCTAACCGAATTGCTTTATCTAATCTCTCTGCTCGTTCCTCTTTCGAGATGCCTTCTTCGATTTCATCAAGAACATTCATTACTACGCCGCCAATGATTTTTATCAGTTTTCGAAGCGCATGTTCTGAATCCATTTCATCGGGAATATGTACTGCAACTTTCTTTAGCTTATCTAACAGCCAGATAATTGCGGTCTCTACTCCTTCCTTTTGCGACCACCTGTATAAAGCAGCAATACTAAACGGCTCTATTTGATTCTCACGATTGGCGATCAAATGTTTTTTTAAGCCGTCTACAGTAGAATTGATCTCCATCCAAATACCAGGGTTATCCAAAGCCTTTCCCAAGTCCCTCAAAAAGATATAAGAGATGCTACGCTCCAAATAGGAATCTAATTTACCAGAATAATCAAGCCACTGGATGTATTTTTGATAATTAGCTGAATTGGGGTTTCGTCTTTTAGGAAAAAATTTAGAAAAAGGATGATGAATATGGTTTTTCTTCCATACCTCTATATCATTTATTAACGTGGAGACATATTGTTTTTTCAAGACCAGATCATGAATCGCTTGGAAATAGGCCGCGGCTTTCTCCTCAGCGAGGCAATAACCTGCCTCCGCATGTTTACGTGACTCCTCATTCATACACATTACCTCTATTTAAAATTCTCTTTTTATATTGAATGTTAACATGGTCCATCGTATCAATTTTATTAGATAAAGAGTCTAAAAATCCGCATAATTTACAATTTTTTTTAAAAAAAATAACGAGATCTATTTACGGGAGGAAAAAGAGCTTTTTTATCTGGTAGAAGGGGCTAGGAGAGGACTGCCTTATGAAAAAGAAGACCTACTTATTAGAAATGGAAGCGCCTGCGCTAACCAAATCAGACCTAGAAATCGGAAATGTTTGTTTTCACGAATACTAGGCCTGAATCAGGGATGTTTATTTTAAGAAAAAGAAAGATACATCACTCAAAGTTATCAAGCAATTCACGCACTTCATCAGTTGACTCTGTGTTCATCAACTGATTTCTTAATTCACTTGCTCCTCGAAAACCTTTGACATAAATCTTAAAAAAGCGATGAAGAGCCTTGAACGGACGAAGTCCTAATTCAGAGTATTGATCATGGAGGTCCATATGGAGTCGTAAGAGATCAAGTAATTCCTTACAGCTATGGTCTTTAGGCTCTTTTTCAAAGGCAAATGGATTATGGAAAATACCACGCCCAATCATAACCCCATCAACACCATATTGGTCCGCGAGCTTCAAGCCGGTTTGACGGTCGGGGATATCCCCATTGATCGTCAAGAGGGTATCTGGTGCCACCTCGTCACGAAGTTTCTTAATCTCCGGGATCAGCTCCCAATGGGCATCTACTTTGCTCATTTCGTCTCTTGTACGCAGATGAATGGACAGGTTAGCAATGTCTTGTTGCAAGATGTGTGTCAGCCAGCCGCGCCATTCGGCTACTTCTGTAAAGCCAAGCCTAGTCTTGACACTAACGGGCAGACCTCCTGCTTTTGCTGCTTGTACTAAATCTGCGGCTACTTCAGGTCGACGGATCAGGCCGCTTCCCTTTCCATGCTGCGCCACATTAGGTACAGGACAGCCCATATTGATATCGATACCCTTAAATCCAAGTTCCGCCATTCCAATACTCATTTGTCGAAAGTTTTCAGGCTTATCCCCCCATATATGGGCCACCATTGGCTGTTCATCCTCTGTAAAAGTCAAACGCCCGCGCACACTTTGTTTTCCATCTGGGTGACAATAACTCTCACTGTTTGTAAACTCTGTAAAAAACACATCTGGTCTGGCTGCCTTACTCACGACATGACGGAAAACGACATCCGTCACTTCTTCCATTGGTGCCAGTATAAAAAACGGCTTTGGTAAATCAAGCCAAAAATTATCTTTCATATTCAATCACCTCATTATTGGACATCTGGTCAAGCACTTGTCCCCAAAAATAAAAAGCAAGGATTTCCCTGCTTCTTTTACACTTATACCATGCTTAAGCATTATTTATCCAAACTTAAATTTTTGATTCATTATACACTTTCATTTTAACAAATAAAAGATACAAAGAAAATTAGGGAAGTTGAGGTAATTTGAGACACAGGTATAGACCTATTCCAATTTTACACATTTTTCTATTTTTCATAAATATTGTATTATGAAATATCTAGAGAGCCAGGAAGTACAAAGGATGCATGAAACAGCCCTGTTTCTCAAAATCAGGGCTGGAATCAGCAAAGTATTTTAGGGTTACATTTTCAAAATTAGCTGGGTAATGCTTTCTACATGAGCTGTATGTGGAAACATGTCCACTGGCTGGATCGCTTTTATATCGTATTTCGTACTTAACGTTTGAATGTCCTTCGCAAGAGTGGAAGGATTGCAAGAAACATAAATCAGTTTTTCCGGTTTCACTTGAAGAATGGTCTGAATTAATTGGCGGTCAAGACCTGTTCTTGGCGGGTCAACTACGATGACATCCGGCTTCCAGCCTTTTTTGACCCACTTTGGCAGGACTTCTTCGGCTTTTCCGGGAACGTATTTCGTATTGGTGATGCCATGACGCTTGGCATTTTTCTTCGCATCTTCAATCGACTCAGGAATGATATCCATACCGCGCACTTCTGCCGCCTGATCTGCCAGCCATAGCCCGATAGTGCCGACACCACAGTAAGCATCAACTACTTTTTCTTTTCCCGTCAATCCCGCCGCTGCCTTCACTTCATTATAAAGCTTTACGGTTTGTACCGGATTTAATTGAAAGAATGTCCGGGCAGAAAGTTCAAATTGCAGGTCGCCAAGCGATTCTTGAATAAACTCTTCCCCTGCCAGTTTAACGGTTTCTTTGCCAAAGATTAAAGAGGTTTTTTCTCCGTTAATGTTTTGAACAATTGACTTCACATTCGGAAGCTTTTCTTGGATTCGGTCTATAAGCAAATCCTTTTTGGGCAGTTCTTTTGTTGCGGTAATAAGTACAACTTGAAGTTCACCCGATTCAACACCCACGCGAGTGACAATTGTTCGGACGATTCCTTTTCTTGTTTTCTCATTATAAATTGGGATGTTCAATTCATCGAGTACACTTTTAACCGCATTCACAGCTTCTGTTGTTTGTGAATGCTGGACAGCACAATGGTCGATGTCAATCAGCTGGTGCGAATTCATCCCGTATAAACCGGCAAGTACTTTTCCGTCTTTTTGCCCCACTTGAAAACTGCTCTTGTTGCGGTAGCCCCAAGGATTTTCCATCCCAATCGTTTCTCGGATCTCAAGCTTACCTACATTAAACTTGGTATGACGCTCCAATGCTTGAATGATGATATCCCGTTTTTCTTTTAACTGCTGGTCATATTTAAGATGTTGCAGCTGACATCCTCCGCATTGCTCATAAAACGGACATGGCGGCTGCACACGAAACGGAGAATTTTTCCTTATCTTTTTAATCTTAGCTTCGGCAAATTTAGGATTAATCTTGGTTGCTTCCACAACCACCTCTTCCCCAGGCAAGGCACCTGGCACGAACACTACCTGTCGTTTAAAGTAGCCGACACCTTCGCCATTGATACCGAGCCGTTTAATGGTCAGCGGGAAGGTTTGTTTTGGCTGGATTTTAATGCTTTGTTCCGTTTTCATATTGGTTCACTCCAAAATTATTCTATACTTCGCCATAAATATAACGAGGCATAACTTAAATAAGGCTCCCAGTCCTTTTTATAAAATTCCATTTGTTCTATTGTCGGTTTAGTTTCAAGGCGATAAAGGTTTTTAAGACCGTTTTGAATACCAATATCCGCAAGCGGGAATAGATTCGAACGCCCTAACCCAAACAGCAAGAAATTCTCTACAGTCCATCTGCCGACCCCGCGGATTTGGGTGAGCCGGTTGAAGATTTGTTCATCAGGAAGCTCTTTCAGCTCATATAAATCAAGCCCATTATCAACAATTTCTTTGGCGATGCTGATCATATATTCCGCTTTTCTGCTGCTTAACTGCAATTCACGAAGCTGCTCAACTGTTAGTTTGGCAACTGTATGAGGCTGCGGAAAAAACCAGACACCATCCTGTTCAAAGCCAAATTTCTTTACAAACCGGTCCGTTAGTTTGTAGGCAAATTTCATATTAATTTGCTGGTGGATAATGCATTTTAATAAGCTTCCAAATAAGTCAAAATCCAGGACAAGCGGGGTCCCGATAAACCGATGGAAGATGTCTCTTAGGTCCGTCTGTTGAAAGTGATTATGGATTTCTTTTAAAGGTTTGTCCCATTGAAAAATTTCTGAAACTCTCTTAATCACTTCTTGTTTGTTATTATTCCCAGTTAGAATAAAGGTCGGCTGCTCAATCGATCCAACTGCCTTAACGTGAACTACCTCAGGGTTCCCACCTACAATTACAGGAACCTTGATAGAGCGTTGGACTAAGTCCAACTGTTTAAGAGGATCTGGTGCATGCCGTTCCAATACACTGTCAAAATTATAAGGGCCTTCTATTTGCAAGGTTTCTTGCCACACGTAAGTTCCACCCTTTGGGTATTTTCTCCGTATTATAGCACGAAACCGGAAAAAACCGAATTTCCAAGGGAAATTCGGTTAGTTCTGTTTCATCAAGTGGTCAAGGCTTTTAAACGTATAGCCCCGCTTTTTCAAATCCTGAATGGCTTTTTCCAGGGCATCCGCATTGTCTTTTGATACCGAGTGCAACAGCAAAATGCAGCCCGGATGGATTTGCTTCATAATGTTATCATACGCGTAATGCCAGCCTCTTTGCTGATTGATATTCCAATCGACATACGCCAGAGACCAGAATATATGACTGTAGCCCTCTTCTTTAGCAATCTTGAGTGTCCGTTCGCTAAAAACACCACGCGGCGGACGCAAATATTTCATTTCTTTTTGGCCGGTTAACTCTTTTGTTTTGTCCTTGACTTTTTGCAGTTCTTCCCTGACCCTTTCGTCAGTTACTTGGGTAAAATCTGGATGATGCCAAGAATGGTTCCCTATGATATGGCCCTCTTTAACGATTCGTTTTGACAGTTCTGGCTCGGAATTTAAGAAATGCCCAGTTACAAAGAAAGTTGCTGGTACTTTTTCTTTTTTTAATACATCAAGGATTTTGGGTGTTTGTCCATTTTCATAGCCGGCATCGAAGGTCAGATATAAAGTTTTTGAATTGGGGTTTCCTTTGTATACGGCCCCGTATTTTTCAAGAAGTTGGTTATAGGCAGCTCCTGCATCAGGCGGCTGCTCATCTGCAGCTTTTTTGAAGCCCCAATTGATTGGCTGATTGGATACTGCATATGTAACGTTTGGAACCAACACCAGCAATATGGCAATGATGCTTAAGTATCTTTTCATGCTGTTCCCCCTGTATGTTTTTTTATATTGTTTGTTTTGGGAAAGAAAAGATAATTAGCAGTTAAAGGAAATCTTTAGGCTGGTAGTAGATGCGGCCTTTTGTAGCACCTGAATAAGGGAATTTTGTAAGTGATAGTATATAGCTTGTTGCTCTGGAGGATGCAAGAAGGAGAAACGCGCGAATCTCTGGATTGCTAAATGAGGACTTTATTAGTAGAAAGTAATCGGCAATCGCTTGTAAGTAGGCATCCTGTGAAACAAAATCACAAAAGGAACAGATCCAGTTGTTACGCTTATAACTCATAGGATATAAAAAGCAACGAGGGCATTGGACACCGGGGATGATTTCTGATGTTAACATGTTGAACTTAGATAATATGTCGACCTCTAATGGAGTATGCGACTTTAATAGCAACTTTTTTATTTGGTTTACCATTTTATTATCGATTTGATCACGATTGTAACGGTTATAGATAACTTCAATCTTCTCAATTAAGTTACTTGCTCGACAAACCTTTTTTTGTGCTTCCGTATAACTTGGGTTAATAGATAATTCTGTTGTTGATTTACTAATGACAACCAGTGATTCAATTGGGATTTGGGGAATCTTATGCTCTGCAAAAAAGTAATTTAACAAAAGTTTATGTCTATTTGCCTGGGAGATTGGATTTTCGTACACCAAACGTTTCTCTTGATATTCTTGAGTCATTTGATTTTGTTCAATAGTTAGCTTTCCTGAGTGATTTTTCCCATCAAGGAGGATAATGACTTTGGGAGATAGTAAAACAAAATCGAGCTGAAAGTAGCTATCGCCATAGGGGAGTCGCAAATCGTGGAAAATATGGAACCTTTGAGTGGGGATCTGCTTCAGGAAGTAATTTATCTTCTTTTCTCCATTACAACCAGACATTAGATTCTTAATAAATGGTGCCAGTTCTAATAAAACGGGATGACCTTTAGGCGTTCGTCTCTCAAGTGCTTCTGCTTTAGCTAGAATCGTGGGCATTTGAAATTTTTTAGCATACAAAGTGGATGCCTCCTTTCAAGATGATAGTTTATTTCTCCTTTTTGTTTGTGATTCCTTTATGTTTTTTGTGAAGCTTTTGTGACTAATGAAAAAATGAAGGGGAATTCTACAAATCAGTAGGGTTATTCTTCAAAAAATCAGCTTATTCTACAATATCAGCGCTGCATTCAACAAAAGTTGGATGCTATTTCCATGTGATGGCTAAATCTAAGGGGATTCTACAAATCAGGTGGACTATTCTTCAAAAGTTCAGCTTATTCTACAAAATCGGGAAGGAATTCTACAAAGATTGGATGCTATTTCCATGTAATAGCTAAATCTAAGGGGATTCTACAAATCAGGTGGACTATTCTTCAAAAGTTCAGCTTATTCTACAAAATCGGGAAGGAATTCTACAAAGATTGGATGCTATTTCCATGTGATGGCTAAATTTAAGGGGATTCTACAAATCAGGTGGACTATTCTTCAAAAGTTCAGCTTATTCTACAAAACCAACAAGGGATTCAACAAAAACTGGATACCATTTCCACCTCCCAGCCCAAAAAAATAGGTGCCTCATCCGAAGCACCTACCCATCATAATTATTTAAACACCGGCTCCTTAAACTGGACCAACTTTTCGAGTGATGACTTATCTACATCTGCGTGCAGACTGTTGCCGTGTGAATCCATGGTTACAACCGCCTTGAAGCCTTCAACACGCAGGTGCCACATGGCTTCTGGAATACCAAACTGCATTAAGTCGACCCCTTCTACAGACTTGATGCAATCTGCATAATACTGAGCTGCGCCGCCGATCGCGTTCAGATATACGCCACCATGCTCCTTCAATGCAGCCAGCGTTTTCGGTCCCATTCCGCCTTTACCAATGACCGCGCGGATACCGAACTTCTTCATAATATCCCCTTGATAAGGCTCCTCGCGGATACTGGTCGTCGGGCCAGCTGCTTTTACTTGCCAGTTTCCATCCTCATCCTTCGACATAACCGGTCCGCAGTGATAAATCACTTGGCCATTCAAATCCACCGGAGAATCATGATCACTTAAATATTTATGGATGGCATCGCGGCCAGTGTACATCATTCCATTGATTTGCACCACATCGCCAACCTTTAAAGAACGAATCTGCTCTTCAGTGATTGGAGCCTCTAACGTAACAACATCCTCAGAGGAACCCGCAGCCGCAGTTTCTTTTTCAGCTTCAGTCTGAGCAAAATCAATAAACTCCCCATCTTGGTAAGCCCACTCTTTAATTTCGCCTGTCTCGGCATCCACACTTACCCCCATCCGGCGAAATGCCCAGCAGTTATAGGCGACTGATACGTAGAAGCTGGCCGGAATCCGGTGCATAACTCCGATTTTACAACCAAGCAGAGTAGCCTCTCCCCCGAAGCCCATGGTGCCGATGCCCAATTTGTTGGCATTTTCCATGACATACTCTTCCAACTTGCGCAAATCTTCGTTAGGGTTTACGTCCTCCACCGAGCGGAATAATTGCTCTTTCGCTAAATCATAACCGGAAGAGCGGTCACCGCCAATGCCGACACCGATAAACCCTGCGCTGCAGCCCTGTCCCTGTGCCTGATAAACCGAATGCATGATACATTTACGGATTCCGTCAAGGTCCCGTCCCGCACGTCCAAGTCCTTCTAATTCACATGGCAGGCTGTATTGAATATTTTTATTTTCACAGCCGCCTCCTTTTAAAATCAGGCGGACATCAATATAATCCTTTTCCCATTGATCGAATTTAAACACCGGCAAACCTTCCCCTAGGTTGTCTCCGCTGTTTTTCCCCGTTAGAGAATCGACTGCGTTTGGACGCAGTTTTGCATCTTTGGTAGCCTGTACAATGGCATTTTTTATCGCAGCCTTTAATTCAAGCTGGTTGACACCAACTGGTGTTTTAATTTTAAAAGTTGGCAGACCCGTATCTTGGCAAATTGGTGAAACCTGATCATCAGCCATCTTGATGTTATTGGTAATGGTAGCAAGGCTCATGGCTGCCCTTGTGCCTGCGTTCTCTTTTTCTTTCGCAGCCTTTACAGCCCGGCGGACATCTTTAGGAAGCTTTGTTGATGTTTCCACAATCAGCTGGTACATGCTCTCTTGAAATTTCTCTATATTCACTTTCGAGTTCCCCTTTCCCTTTGTCCCTGATGTATCATTTTTAAAAAATTTCAACTTTTTGACGATTCCATTATACTCCGATACGAATCAGAATAAAAGGATAAGGTTGCAATCGATTACATGAAGAAAGCAAACAAATAAAGGAAAAATAAAAAAGCCTGCTATTTTACAGGCTCTGTCACGTCACGGTTCGTGAATTCACGGCATTTTGATTCCAATTCATCAATAATGCTAATCAGACGGTCAATATCATCTAAGTCCGTCGTTTCTGGTTCAATGGCATCTAGAACATCAAGAAACATATTCAAACGCTGCTTTAAAAAGGTTACCTGTGAGTTTTTATCCTTTGCTGGGCTTCCCATTTGAGGTCCCTCCTTCCCCTTCTTTATCCATACTACCCGAAAAAGAAAGTACAATCCAACGTTTGGATGCGAAAAACTCCCACGACTCATTGCGCAGGAGTGAATAAAAGAGTTCCTTTCATCGGTGCAAATATCAGTTTACCTTGGACGTTCCGATGCAACGAAGCCGAAAGAAGCATAATCCTGAACGGGAATCCACGCACCAATTCCTTGAGAGGTCACATTTTTGATGACAATAAATTTCCGGCTGCCTTTAAGCATCAAATAAACTTCACCGTAGGTCACTTTTCCTTTTTCATTAACGGCAGGAGCATAGGCGTAAAGATAGCCCAGGCGGTTTGCTGGGATGTTATAAATATGGTCGTTTTTCGTTCCAGCGCCAATGATGGTTTCAAAGGCAAGCGGCAGCTGCGTTTTTTCCATGGCTTTTAATAACATCATCTTTTTCACATCTTCAGCATTCGCAATTTTGGATGTTAAGCCGCCACGGACAACCTTTTGTGATTCCTGTACATACTTAATCTGGTAAGGGGCATTTCCACCCCGATTGTCAAAATAATTAGTATTGATTTTTTGATATTCCCAATTCGGCGAAGTCTCAGATGATTCATAGTTAAGAGGCCATTGTCCTAGATAAATAATGGCACGGTAGCCGACTGCAAATGGGGTACTGTTGATACTTGATTCATTAAGCATCCTGACTAAATCAGGATTCTCAATTTTGACCTTAGAAGAATTAATCAGCTTTTTGGTCAAGTCGCTTGGCTGCAGCAAAGGTAAATCCTGTGTTGAATTTGGATACGTATTCTCCTTTGAGATATTGCGAACCGATGCAGGAATCATATATTTAACCGGTTCTTTTTTCACGGGCACGGGGGCCTTCTCAGCTAGAGCGATGGGAATGAAAGTAGCCATTAAGCAAATGGCCATAATGACAGAAACTATTTTTTTCACTGAGTTTTACTCCTTTCACTAACTAACATCGATACTCTGCTGTTAGTTTTTTCGGAGTTGATAAATATTATCCCTGTCTTACCCAACCGGTAAGATTTATTTTTCTAAGACTGCTCCCTTCCACTCGGTATAAAAGTAACACAACTGTAATAATCAGAAGATTTACAAAATTAAATTAATAATTTATAATAGTCTTAACCTTTTCACAAAGGAGGGCAGCAATCAATCAGCTAATCATTTTTGATACCTGATAAGGAGGTTGAGAGACGCTTCTTTATGCATTCAACACTCGTGTTTCTAATTTTATACAAAACATGAAGGTTGGTGATTGATGGTCCTAGGAATAGCGATTGATTATTTCCCAAGCGAAAACTTACTTAAGAATGGATTCATTAAAAAAGACTCTAGGCCTTTTTGAGGCTTTAGAGTCTTTGTTTTTGAAGTTAGAGTAAAAAGAACCCGATTCCCATAATAATATAGGCAGCAAGCAAGGTTAAACCTTCAAACCAGTTGGTTTCCCCGTCATTAGAGATGATTACCATGAGGAGTACAGAAGAAACCATGGCTATCAATTCCTGCCAAGTAAATAGCAGCGGCATCGATGTTTCGAAAAATAAGGATATCAGCACTAAAACAGGTGCAACGAACATTGCAATTTGCAATGTCGACCCTATTGCAATTTCAACAGCGACGTCCATTTTATTCTTAATAGCCATCATCACCGCTGAAGCGTGCTCTGCCGCATTACCGACAATCGCAACGATAATAATACCGATAAATAGCTCCGTCCAGCCAAAAGATTCAGCGACAAACTCAAACGTATGCACAAGGTTCTCTGAAATATAGGCAACAGCGAGGGTAGCCAGCAATAATACGAGTATTGCTTTACCTTTTCCCCATTCAGGTTCTTCTTCATGTTGGGTTCCCTCATGCGTATCAGTTTGATAAACCCCGCGGTGCGTAACTAATTTGAAGAGGAGCGCAGCTAAATATAGAACAATTAACGTAATCGCTACACCTATGCTTAAAGTGAGTGTTTTTGTTTCACTCATATTCATAGAAAATACCTCTGGAATAACAAAGGCCACAATAATAGCAAACATGAGCAGTCCTGAATTATGCCGTGCATCAAACACATTAAATTTTTGGCGTTTAAATTTTAGCCCGCCCACAAAAAACGATAATCCTGCCACCAAGAGTAAATTTCCTAACACCGATCCGGTCAAAGAGGCTAGCACGACTCCTACCAAACCAGCCTGTAATGAAAATATGGAAATAATGAGTTCCACAGCATTTCCAAACGTTGCATTTAATAACCCTCCGACTCGTGGTCCAGCCACAATGGCAAGGCTTTCTGTTGCTCTTCCCATAAAACTTGATAAGGCAACAATCGTCAAACAGTAAATAATAAACATAAGAATACTTGGCCAGTGCATTAACGACCCAATAACAGATACGGGAACCCCGATCAATGTTAACACCATAAAAATTTTGTTTGCCACTTTTTTCTCTCCTATTCTGAACAGATAGCATATTTCAAATCTGAGTAAGTTCCTTTTTATTCTATGAAAGTTGAGATTCTCCTATAAGCAAAAAGAGTATCATTTACCTCCCACCCAATGCAAGATTTTTCTTGCAAATCCAACAAATTCTATATACGATTCTCATTGGACGGAATACTTAATTAAAGGAACATTCATATGATAAATAATACATTTCGATTTTGGATTCTTGTTAGTATCGTAGCCTTATCTGGTTTTTCTCAAGGCATGCTGCTGCCACTAATTGCCGTGATATTTGAGCAGGATGGGGTATCATCCTCTTTAAATGGATTAAATGCAACAGCACTTTATATTGGTACGATCGTCATCGCACCATTTTTAGAAAGGCCGCTTCAAAAGTATGGCTATAAGCCGATCATTATAGTTGGCGGGGGAATGGTAATTGCCTCCATTGGCATGTTCCCTCTTTGGAAGTCATTTTGGTTTTGGTTTATCTTGAGACTGTTGATTGGTATTGGCGACAATGCCCTTCATTTTGCTACTCAAACCTGGATCACAAACACCTCTCCTGTTGCCAAGAGAGGACGGAATATCTCACTCTATGGTTTATTTTTCGGAATTGGTTTTGCTGTCGGTCCATTAATGACACCTCTTGTAAATATAAATGAAACATTGCCGTTCATTCTGTCTTCCATATTATGTCTTGTAGGATGGCTGTTTGTATTTTTCTTACAAAACGAACTCCCTGAGCAAATGGGAAGTGGCCATTCATTATTAGCCACATTAAGCCACTTTGGAAGAGCCTTAAAATATGCCTGGATTGCCTTCTTGCCACCCTTTGTCTATGGCTTTTTGGAATCATCTTTAAATAGCAGTTTCCCTGTTTATGCACTCCGAATGGATTTTAATGTTTCTAATGTTTCATACATACTGTCGGCATTTGCCATAGGCAGTATCATTACCCAACTCCCTCTCGGTATGCTAGGTGATTTGTATGGTAGGAGAAAATTACTCATTGTCTTGCTATTGATTGGCTTTTGCAGCTTTTCTGTAGCTGGGTTTATGGAACATCAGTTTATTATTCTTTTTTCAGCCTTCCTGGTTTCAGGAATGGCAGTTGGCTCTACATTCTCATTGGGTATTAGTTATATGGCTGATTTAGTTACCAAGGAATTACTGGCTGCCGGAAATTTATTATGCGGCATCTTTTATAGTGTTGGCAGCCTTACTGGCCCTATAATTGGGGGCTTGTTCATAAAACACTTTCAAAATGCTAGTTATTTTTCCATAATCAGCACTCTCCTCTTTACTGTAGCAATAGTAATTTTTTGCTTTGAGAAAAAGACCTACCTCATAACAGAACATGAAAATATTTAATCTTTTACTTAAAGATATCTTTCAAACCCTGAATATGATAAACTAATTATTAAATAGTAATAATTTTAAATCCCAACACTGCTGTCATTATAATATGACAGCTTTCGTGTTTTTTAGAGGTAATGATTTTGATTATTTTTCTCAATTAGATGTAAGGGGAGAGAATAAAATGAGTACCGAAGCAAAGGTATTGACTAAGGATATCCAAAAACAAAGCTGGTTGGAAAAAATCAAACCATATGGTGAAATAATCGCGGCCGGACTGAGCGGTGTATTGATATTAGCAGGCTGGTTGTTTGAGAAAAATGACCTGGGAGTGGACTCGATTATCGCCTATTTGCTGGCTTTTATCATTGGCGGATTTGCCAAAGCTAAAGAAGGCATTGAGGCAACTTACGAAAATAAGGAATTAAATGTAGAAATGCTAATGATTTTTGCTGCGATAGGGTCTGCAATCATTGGCTATTGGACAGAAGGTGCTATCCTCATCTTTATCTTTGCTGTTAGTGGTGCATTGGAAACCTACACCATGAATAAAAGCCATAAGGAGATTTCTTCGTTAATGGATTTACAGCCAGAAGAGGCCTTGCTGCTCATTGATCAGCATGAAGAACGGGTACCCATCTCGCAACTAAAAGTTGGCGACCTAATTTTAATTAAACCAGGTGAACGGGTCCCAGCAGATGGAAAGATAACCAAGGGCCAAACCAATATTGATGAAGCAGCGATTACCGGTGAATCAATTCCCGTGACGAAAGGAATTGAAGCTGAGGTATTTGCAGGAACCGTTAATATGACAGGTGCGATAACGGTGGAGATAACAAAAGAATCAAGTGAAACTTTATTTCAGAAAATTATTCAGCTTGTTCAGTCCGCACAAAGTGAAAAGTCACCCTCTCAGCTTTTTATTGAAAAATTTGAGGGGACTTATGTCAAAGTAGTTCTGTTTGTTGTCGTGGCCATGTTTTTCCTACCTCACTTTCTCTTGGGCTGGGATTGGCACGAATCCTTTTACAGGGCGATGATTTTGTTGGTAGTGGCCTCACCCTGCGCCTTGGTAGCCTCTATCATGCCTGCCACCCTTTCTGCCATTTCCAATGGGGCTAAGCATGGGATATTAGTTAAAGGCGGTGTACATTTGGAGAATTTAAGTAATGTTGGAGCCATTGCTTTTGATAAAACCGGAACGCTCACAAAAGGGAAACCCGAGGTTACTCAAGTTATTGTCATACCTGAACTGAACCAAGAGGAGTTTGTCTGGAAAGCCGCCTCCATTGAAAGCCAGTCCAATCATCCGCTGGCTCAAGCCATTGTTCAATATGCCAAAACGACCCTCAAAAATGACCTGGTGCAGCCTGATCGTCTTGAGGACTTGCCTGGTTGGGGCATCAAAGCAAACATCACCAATGAACAATGGAGAATAGGTAAAGCAGCATTTGTTGGGATAGAGAAGGTATCCCAATTTGCGGATGGTAAAGCCAACGAACTAGCCAGTCAAGGGAATACACTGGTATTCGTAGAACGAAATGCTGAGATTATCGGAATGATTGCCTTAAAGGACGTGGTTAGAAAAGAAACGAGTTCTGCTATTAGCCATTTGAAAAACCAAGGAATTCAAACCATCATGCTGACAGGGGACAGCGAGAATACAGCTCAAGCGATCGCTGCTGAAAGTCATGTTGACCAATATTTTGCCGAGTGTTTACCGGAGACCAAAGTGAAACACCTTAAGGAGCTCAAAAAGAAATATAAGACCGTGGCCATGGTAGGGGATGGCATTAACGATGCTCCTGCCCTAGCCATTGCTAACGTGGGAATTGCCATGGGAGAGGGCACAGATGTTGCACTAGAGACAGCCGACATTGTGTTAATGAAGAATGATCTGCCTAGAATTTCTGAAGCAATCAAGCTATCAAACCGGATGAACAGAATTATTAAACAAAACATTGTTTTTTCCATATCCGTCATCGCCATTCTCATCTGTTCCAACTTTTTTCAATCGATTGATCTGCCCTTTGGTGTTATTGGGCACGAGGGCAGCACCATTTTAGTCATTTTAAACAGCCTTAGACTCTTAAAATAAACGACCACAAGTAAAGCCCGGAACTTGAAAATCCGGGCTTTTTTTCCGTTATTTAGTGATAACTGTTGGAGCCATTTTGTGAGCCTGAAGTTTTATTTCCCTTGGCTCCTTTACCTTTTTGTTTGGTTCCGCCACCTTTTTTGTAAAGAAATAGCAATGTACTTACCTCCCTTTATTAATTACTGCTCCCCTTTTGTAGTTTAAGCACAGTAGTCTCTTATGACTAAGGTAAGTATTAACAGTTAGACCGGTTCTTTTCGCTATAAAAAGCATTTATTTCCCCGCCCAAAATAATAATAAAAGCGGAAATATAAAACCAGATCATCAACACAATAATTGTCCCAATACTTCCGTATGTAATTGAATAGTTACTAAAATGGTCGATATAATAGGACAAACCATAAGAAGAGACAATCCAGCCAATGACCGCAATGGCAGCGCCTGGAATTGCACTCCGGCATTTGAGTCTGACATTAGGCGCAATCCAATACAGTCCTGTGAAAATTAGAAATATAATGATTGAACTTACTGCCACACTTAAAGTTTTCCATACCCTTAAAAATTCATCTTTATAGCCTAATTGTGCAGATATGATCAAACCAATCTCCCTGCCAAACATTGGAACAATAATAGCAATAATAAGTACAAGAATCATTCCAAAGGTAAGCAGGACCGACATGCCCCTTGCAACGATAAATGAGCGGCTTTCTTTTACATTGTAGGCACGGTTAAACGCCTTAACAATAGCATTAATCCCATTGGATGCCGACCAAACGGTGCCAATAATCCCAAACGAAAGGAGTCCGCCACTTTGATGCTCCATCGCTTCCGATATCGTTTTCTCAATTAAGGTCATGGCATCGGCTGGGGCAAATTCTCGAACCATTCCAAGCAGATCCTGATGGGGAATTGGGATATATGGGATAATCGTAAACACAACAATCATTAACGGAAATAGTGAAAGAAGAAAATAATAGGCTAATTGCGCGCTTAACCCTGGCAGATCATCTTCTGTAATACGGTGCCATAGGAGCCGGAATAAATTCGACCGTAGATCTCCTTTATTTTTCATTTATCACCTCTCCTTAGTATAATCTTTTTCTTCAAACAATTCGAGGTCCTCTTCACCCAGTTTTGTTACGGTATCCTTCACCTCTTTAACACTTTCTGTTACCTTTGGTGTCAATTCGCGCAGTTCATCGACTTTCTCAATGATATATGCTACATCCTCACTAACCTGCTCTACGGTGTTTTTCACTCTGAGAGCTGTTCCCTTGATAGAATCTGTGACTTCACCAGGGTTTCGCACAATATAGGAAATTTTCCCGGACACTTTTTTCACATTTTCTGTCATAACAGTACGGGTGTGCTGGTCAAACAGGCTGACCGCTCCACCAGCAAGAGCCCCCAGCAGCATTCCCTTCCAGAATTGATTTTTCCTTGTCATATTAACCTCTCCTCACTATAGGTGAAATATAATCAACTATAAAAATTAATATTAAAATCTTCTTGCTGTTTTTATCATGTATAATAAAGTTAAGACCAACGATTCCCTCACATTTATTTTGCTTTATTAATGGCCGCGACGCAAGTTTAGTGCCACATTTATCCAAGTCGTGTGGAAAGCAAATTTTATTAAGAAAAGTTGGGATTATAAATACATAAAAAGGGTGATGAAATTGGATTTAACAGAAAAGTCCGTGGCTAACGTGGAGTTTATGATAGAAAAAATTAAAGAAAAGCTAAGGGTGCTAAACTTGGGTGCCATAAAACCTTCCCATTTCGATGAAGAAATGTATGAGGAATTAAAAGAAATCTATGAAATGGTACAAAGAAAAGCCTCATTTAGTCCAAGTGAGATGCAGGCTTTAGCAGAAGAACTTGGAAATTTACGAAAAAAATAAAACAGATCATTTTCGATCTGTCAGGCTGTCGAAAAACC